>NZ_JBEYSU010000003.1:0-330443 GCF_040704235.1 Micromonospora sp. NPDC047707 | reverse complement strand
TCGGCGCGAAACTGTCCACCCTGACCAAGGAACAGGCCGCCTACCTCGGAATCTCCCCCGAGGGCCCGTTCAAACCCGACCACTACCGCTACTGAGTCACGAACTGCCGGGCCGTCGCTGACCACCAGCGGCGGCCCGGCGGTCTCAGTCCGGCTCGCGGCGGCGCCGGGCAGGTCGGACCCACGTCCATCCGCACCACGCGAGCCAGGCGAGCGAGACCGCCGCGGCTCGGGCCGCCGAACACCGCCGGATTCAGCAGGGACTGGGTCGCCACGGGGTACGGCTCCTGTCGCCCTCCCGCGCGACCGGTGTGACAGGGGTGGCGCCGGTGGTGGCGCGGACCGGCACACCCAGGGATCATGGTGACACGCGGGATCCGATCGGACGGCCCCGTGGGCCCGGCGGCGACGTCGCGGGCGCGGGTTGCTGGGCTACGGCGGCCGACGGCAGTACCGTGCCGGAGGACGCGGATCCCACCGAAGGAAATGGGGATGGAAAATTAATCCCATGAGAGCCCGGGTACTGGTGGTCGACGACGACCCCGCGCTCGCGGAGATGCTCGGCATCGTCCTGCGCAGCGAGGGGTTCCTGCCTTCGTTCGTGGCCGACGGGGAACGCGCCCTGGCCGCGTTCCGGGAGAACCGGCCGGACATCGTCCTGCTCGACCTCATGCTGCCCGGCATGAGCGGCATCGACGTGGCGCGGTCGATCCGGGCCGAGTCGGGCGTTCCGATCGTCATGCTCACCGCCAAGAGCGACACGGTTGACGTCGTGCTGGGGCTGGAGTCCGGGGCCGACGACTACGTGGTCAAGCCGTTCAAGCCGAAGGAGCTCGTGGCCCGGATGCGGGCCCGGCTGCGGCGCGGTGAGGACGTGGCCCCCGAACTGCTCACCATCGGTCCGCCCGGCAACCAGATCACCATCGACGTGCCCGCCCACACCGTCAGCCGCAACGGCGAGGAGGTGAAGCTGACGCCGCTGGAGTTCGACCTCCTGGTCGCGCTCGCCCGCAAGCCGCGGCAGGTCTTCACCCGGGAGGTGCTGCTGGAGCAGGTCTGGGGTTACCGGCACGCCGCCGACACCCGGCTCGTCAACGTGCACGTCCAGCGGCTGCGGGCCAAGATCGAGCCGGATCCCGAGCGACCGGAAATCATCCTCACCGTGCGGGGCGTGGGCTACAAGGCGGGTACCGGATAACCTGGTCACACTGTGGCCAGCCCCCCGATCTCCGACCTCGCGACGGCAGCCTCCCAGCGGCGTGGCGCCGCCTGGGAGCTGTGGCGTGCGCTGAGCGGGCGGGGCGCGCGGCTGCTGGCGGGGCTGCACCAGACCTGGCGCCGCTCGCTGCAGGTGCGCGTGGTGACGATCACACTGCTGGCGTCCAGCCTGCTGGTCGGGGGCTTCGCGTACCTGATCGCTGACAAGATCACCAACATTCTGCTGGAGAACGCCAGGAACGACGTGGAGACCCGCCTGGACAGCGGCGCGGGGTACGCGGCCAAGCAGTTCGGGCTCTACAACCAGCCGCAGGAGGCGCAGTTCCAGGAGACCGTCGACGGCACGGTCAACTACCTGGCCGGCGGTGACCCGCAGCAGACCAACGGCGTGGTGGTCGCCCTCACCGCCGACAACTTCAGCGGTGTCATCCAGTCGCGCACGTCCCCGGCGGTCGGCAACCTCAACTCGGTGGTCAGCCCCGAGCTGCGCGCCACCGTCGCCGGGGGCAGCGTCGCCAGCCAGATCCGCACCGGCCGGCTCGGCGAGGAACGGACGAAGTACCTGGTCTACGGCTCGCCGGTGCCCACCCGGTTCGGTCAGGTCGAGCTGTACTACCTGGTTCCGCTGACCCGGCAGGACGCCGCCGCCACCGAGGCCCGGGCCACCGTGGTCGCCACCGGAGCCGCCCTGGTGCTGCTGCTCGGCCTGCTCGCCGCCCTGGTGACCCGCCTGGTCGTGACGCCGGTACGGGTGGCCGCCCGAACGGCCCAGCGCCTCTCCGCCGGCCTGCTCGACCAGCGGATGGTCGTCAACGGGGAGGACGACCTGGCGCTGCTCGCCGCCTCCTTCAACCAGATGGCGACGAACCTGCAACGGCAGATCCTCCGGCTGGAGGAGATGTCCCGCCTGCAACGACGCTTCACCTCGGACGTCTCGCACGAGTTGCGGACGCCGCTGACGACGGTCCGGATGGCCGCCGACCTGATCTTCGCCGAGCGGGACGAGTTCGACCCGGCGGTCGCCCGCAGCGCCGAGCTGCTCCAGGCCGAGCTGGACCGGTTCGAGGAGCTGCTGACCGACCTGCTGGAGATCAGCCGCTTCGATGCCGGCTTCGCCGCGCTCGACGCCGAGCCGACCGACCTGGTGCCGGTGGTGCACCGCGTCGCCGACCGGTTGTCCTGCCTCGCCGAACGGGTCGGGGTCACGATCGAGCTGGACGTGCCGAGCGGTCCGGTGATCGCCGAGATCGACCCGCGACGCGTCGAGCGGGTGCTGCGCAACCTGGTCGGCAACGCCGTGGAGCACGGCGAGGGCAAGCCGGTGCGGATCACCCTCGGCATGGACGACACGGCGGTGGCGCTCACCGTGCGCGACCACGGGGTCGGCCTCAAGCCGGGCGAGGAGAAGCTGGTCTTCAACCGGTTCTGGCGGGCCGACCCGTCCCGCGCCCGGCAGACCGGCGGCACCGGGCTCGGCCTGTCGATCAGCCTGGAGGACGCCCGGCTGCACGGCGGGTGGCTCGAGGCGTGGGGGGCGCCGGGCCAGGGGGCGCAGTTCCGCCTCACCCTGCCGGCTCGTGCCGGTGACCGCCTGACCACCTCGCCGCTCCGGCTCGTCCCCGCCGACGCGTCGCTGCCGTTCGGCGGCCCCCGCGACGGTGGCCTGCTGGCCATCGGCCCGGGCACCGCGGGCGCGCTGGCGGTCGGGCCGGCGCCGGCGGTGGAGCGCGCGGAGTCGCGGCCGTGAGCCGGCGACAGGTTCTGGGCGGCCTGCTCGCCGTGCTGCTGCTCGGTCCGGTCGGCTGCGGCATCCCGGCGAACACGGAGGTCCGCGTCGAAGGGTCGGGTCCGGCGGCGGAGGCGGGTGCCAGCAGCGGCGGCCGGGTCGAGCCGCCGACCCGGACCGCCGGCGACAGCCCGGAGGAGTTCGTCCTCAACTTCCTCTCCGCGGCGGCCGGTGAGCCGGACGGGTCGTACGACCGGGTCCGCCAGTTCGTCGACAGCGCCGACCGGGCCCGTCTCAAGGAGAAGCAGGGCAGCGCGGTCTCGCTGACCGTCGTCCGGCTGATCGCGCCCCCACGGATCGTCACCTCGCCCGACCAGAGCCGGGTCACGCTGCGGGTCCAGCAGGTCGGGCAGTTGCGGGCCGACGGCGTCCTGGAACCGCCGGAGGCGACCGCGACGTCGTACGAGTTCGGGCTGCGCCCGACCGTGCAGGACTCCGGCATCGAGACGGACTGGTACGTGGTCGACCCGCCGGCCGTGCTCCTGCTCAGCGTCGAGGCGCTGGAGCGCTACTACTCGCCCCGGCCGGTCTACTTCTGGAGTTCGGACCGCAGTCGCCTGGTGCCCGACGAGCGCTACCTGCCCCTGGCCGTGCCCAGGGACCGGCTGGTCAGCGAGGTGGTGCGGTGGCTCACCGGTGGCCCCTCGGACTGGCTGCGCAAGGGTGTCAGCCTCCTACCGGACCGCACCGAGTTGATCAACAACGCCACCCGGACGGACGGCCGCTGGGAGGTCAACCTGAACATGTCCGGTGCCGACCGCACCCAGCTCGATCAGTTGGGCACCCAGCTCGCGTGGTCGCTTCCGGAACTGGAAGGTCCGGTCGACCTGAAGATCAACAATCAGTCCCGGTTGACCATCGAGGACGTCGCGCAGCGTCGCCGGGCGTTCCCGGCCCACTCCGTCGACGACGCCCCGCAGCGGTTCTGCGTCTACGAGGGCGCGGTCCACTCCCTCGCGTACCCGGGCGAGCCGAGCGGCCCGGTGCCGGTGGCCGCGCCGGCGAACACCCGGGTGGTCGCGGCCGGGCTCAGCCGCCACGAGCGGGGCATCCTCGCCGCGCTCGTGGTGGCGAGTGAGAACGGCCGGCAGTACCTGTCGGTGGGGGTCGGCGCCGACCCGGTGACCACCTTCACCCGCAGCCGGGGCGCGGGCTTCGGCACGATGGGGCGGCCGGTCTGGCTGCGCTCGGCCGATCCGCCGTCCGGCCTGGTCGTCGCCGACAAGCGGCTGTTCCGCTTCGACGCCCAGGCCAGGCTTACCCCGGTGCCGTTGGGTGTCGCGGGGGACGTGACGGCGGTGGCCGCCTCCCCGGACGGCCACCGGCTCGCGGTGATCGTGAACGGTGGCCTGTACGTGCTGGCACTGAACCACGACGGCGGCGTGCTCGACGCCGGGTCTCCCCGCCGGTTGTTCACCGCGCTCACCAACCTCTCCGCCGTCGACTGGTACGGCGAGAACAGCCTGGTGGTGGGCGGGTCGGCGGGCCAGCCGGCGATCTACGAGATCAGCGTGGACGGCGCCCGGGAGAGCGCGTTGCGGGACTCCACCGGGGCCGCCGTGACGCACCTGTCGGCGTACCCGGCGAACCCGGCGGCCCAGTTCAGCGGCAAGGTGATGTACGAGGCCAACAGTGTGGCCTACCGTGGCGTCCCCTTCGAGCGGATCCAGCGGGAGCAGGTGCAGGAAGCGGCCGGTGTCCGGGCCGGCAACCCGACCGCCCCCTTCTTCCTGTACTGATCGCCGTGCGGGACGTCGGCCGGCTCCTCGCGGACCTGGGTGACCTGGTGCTTCCGGTGGAGTGCGCCGGATGCCGGGAACGCCGTGCGGGGCTGCGGCACGGCGTGTGCGCCGGCTGCGTCGCCGCGCTCGACGGCCTGCGCCCCCGTTCGGTGCGCCCGACGCCCGCACCGGCCGGCCTGCCGCCCTGCGTCGCGCTCGGCCCGTACGCCGGCCCGCTGCGGGAGGTGCTGCTGGCGTACAAGGACCACGGCCGCCACGGGCTGGCCCGGCCGCTCGGCGCGCTGCTCGCCGAGGTGGTGGCCGTCGCGGTCGGCGACGTACGCCCGGTGCTGCTGGTGCCGGTGCCGGACACCGCGGCGGCGGCCCGCGCACGCTACGGAGACCACCTGGGCCGGCTAACCCGGCACTGTGCGGGCCGGCTGCGCCGGGCCGGCTGGCCGGTCGAGGTCCGCCGGGCGGTACGCGCACTGCCCCGCCCCGACTCGGTGACGCTGGACAGCGCCGGCCGCGCCGCGGCGGCCGAGTCGGCCTTCCGGGTGCGGGACCGCCGGGCGCCGGTCCCGGCGGGCGCGGCGGTGGTCGTGCTGGACGACATCGTGACGACCGGCTCCACTCTCGCCGCGGTCAGCCGTGCGCTGAGCGCGACCGGTGGGTCACCGGCTGTGGCGGCCGTGCTCGCCGCGACGGAGAAACGCGCTCCGGTGTAACCGTTCGTGTTTCCGTTTCACCCGTTGGTGTATGAGCTGTGAAAATTCCTGGGCGGTCTCGGCAACCAGGGGTGACTGCCGGGCGAACAGGAGTTAGCGTTCTGCTGTCGGGGGTAGGAGGCTTCCCATCCACTCCCGGCGGTGAGAGGAGGCGTAGCCGTACCGACCGGTCGACGCCGAGTGGGGCCGCCCCGAGGACGCGCGACCGGGTAACGCATCGAACGACCGTCCGATCGAGGGAGGTCACGTGGACATCGTGGTCAAGGGCCGAAATGTCGAAGTGCCGGACCATTACCGGGTGCACGTAGCGGAGAAACTCGCAAAAATCGAACGCTACGACCACAAGCTTATCCGTGTCGATGTCGAGTTGTTCCACGAGCGCAATCCGCGCCAGTCGGACCACTGCCAGCGGGTGGAGATCACCTGCGTGTCCCGGGGCCCGGTGATCCGGGCCGAGGCCTGCACGAACGACTTCTACAGCGCGCTGGACTCGGCCATCGCCAAGCTCGACACCCGGCTGCGCCGGGCAGCCGACCGCCGCCGGGTCCACCGGGGCCGGCACGCACCCATCTCCGTCGCGGCCGCCACCGCCGGCCTGCCGGTCACCGACCTCGTCGCCTCGTCGCTCAACGGCGACGGCGCCTCCGCCGGTACGGCCACCGCCGTCGCGGAACGGGTCGAGGAGGAGTACGACGACCAGCCCTGGCACATCGCGCGGGAGAAGGTGCACCCCGCCGAGCCGATGACCGTCGACGACGCCCTGTTCCAGATGGAACTGGTCGGGCACGACTTCTACCTGTTCCAGGACAAGGAGTCCGGTCGGCCCAGCGTCGTCTACCGGCGGCACGCCTACGACTACGGGATCATCTCCCTGGACATCTGAACCGGCGCGTGCCGGGGGCCGGGTCGGGAGGACCGATCCGGCCCCGGCCGGCCGTCAGTCGGTCAGATCCGCGGGCAGGAGCCCGTAGACCGCGTCGTCGATCCGGGCGCCGTCGAGCCCCGGGACCGCGCCGCGGACCAGTCCCTCCCGGCGGAAGCCCACCCTCTCCAGCACCCGCTGCGACGCGGTGTTGTCGGTCAGGGTCGTGGCGGACAGCCGGGCCATCCCCACGGTGCCGAAGGCCCATCCGGCGAGCAGCCGGACCGTCCGGGTGGCGTACCCGCGTCCGCGCCACGCCGGCAACAGCGCGTACCCGACGGTGCCCTCCCCGGCCGCGTCGTCGTACGACAGCCCGGTGCTGCCGGCCGGGTCCCCGGTGGCGGCGTCGAGGATCAGCATCCGGGCGATGCTGCCGGTGAGCCAGGCGCTGCCGGACAGCGCACAGCGCCGGTCGACCGCCGCGCGGGTCGGCGGCACCGGGGGCGCCTGGTTCGCCACCACCTCGGGGCGGGTGTGCAGGGCGTACATGAGGTCCGCGTCGTCCGGGCCGAGTGGGCGCAACGTCACCGTGCCGTCGGTGAGCCGGCCGTCGGGCAGGTCGGGCAGCAGCCGCGGCGTGGGGCCCGTCGGGTCGTCGGCGAGGCGTACCCACGCCAGCAGGTCGTGTCGCCCGCCGCCGCGGGTGGGGTTCGCGTCCCGGCGTACGCCCTCGTGCCGGAAGCCGGCCGCCAGCGCCACCCGCTGGCTGCCGACGTTCTCGCCGCCGGTGAGCAGTTCCAGCCGGGCGGTTCCGGTGGCGAACGCCTGGTCGGCGAGCGCGCGGGTCGCGGCGGTGGCGACCCCCCGGCCTCGCGCCCGGGGGGCGACCCAGTAGCCGATCTCCGCCTGGTTGCGGGTCGGGACGGGGTTGCTCAACCCGATTCCGCCGAGCAGCCGGTCGCTGGTCCGGTCCGCGATCGCGTACGCGGCGCCGCCGGTGGCCCAGGCCGCCGGCGCGCCCTCGGTGATCCACCAGCGGGCGTCCGCCTCGGTGTACGGCGAGGGCAGGCCGGAGATGAACCGTTGCGTCTGCGGGTCCGCGCAGGCGGCGGCGGTGTCGGCGGCGTCCTCGGGGCGGAACAGGCGCAGCCGCACCCCGTACGCCTCGATGGTCTCGGGGGTCATGCCAGGTCCTCGGCGAGCAGCGCGCCGACCCACGCGTCGGTGCGGGTGCCACGGTGGTTCAGCGCCGCGCGGGCCGTGCCCTCGACGGTGAAGCCGGCCTTCTCGGCGGCCCGCCGGGACGCGGTGTTGCCGACGTTGGCCCGCCACTCGATCCGCGCCAGGCCCAGCGTGGTGAAGCCCCAGGCGGCCAGCGCGGCCAGTGCGGCGGGCAGGTAGCCGCGGCCCCGGGCGTGCGGAGCGGTCATGAAGCCGACGCTGGCCTGGAGCGGGTCGGCGGCGGAGAGCCGCAGGTCGATCGCGCCGGCGAAGCGGTCGTCGGCGCCGGCGATCGCGTAGCAGGCGCTCGTGCCGGCCGCCCACGCCTGCCGGGCGTACGCCAGGTAGTCCTCGGCGTCGGGACGGTCGTAGGGGTCGGGGACGGTGGTCCAGCGGATCGTGTCGGCGTCACGGCAGGTGACCACGATGGCGTCGACGTCCCGTGCCTCCATCGGGCGCAGCCGCACCTCGCCCTCGCCCGCCGTGGCGAACAGGACCGGCTGGGGCCGGCCGAAGACGGTGGCCCGGCGGGCGTCGAGCGTGCCCGGGCCGGCCGGCCCGACCTCGTCCGGTGCGGGCACCTCACCGGGCAGCAGGGAGCCGAACCACTCGTGGGTGCCGTACTCGGGGTCGGCGGCGCGGAGTCGGCCCTCGATCTGGAACCCGGTCCGGAGCGCGACGAGCCGGGAGGCGTGGTTGCCGACGAGCGCCCCCCAGAGCAGTCGGCGCAGCTTCAGCTCGTCGAACGACCAGCGGGCGAGGGCCCGGGCGGCACGGACGGCGACCCCGCGCCCGCGCGCCCAGGGTGCGGTCCAGTAGCCGATCTCGCTGGCCTGGTGGGCGGTCCGGTCGATCGTGACGAGCCCGCAGGCGCCGAGCAACTCGCCGGTCGCCGGGTCGCAGACCGCGAACGGCGCTCCGGTGCCGCTCTCCCACTGCCGGGTGGAGAACTCGGTGACGAACCCGCGGGCGTGTTCCGGCAGGTACGGGCGGGGAACGGTCGTCCAGCGCTGGATGTCCGGGTCCTGGCAGGCCCGGTGCACGGCGCCGGCGTCGGCGGCGCGCCACGGTCGCAGCAGCAGGCCGGCCTCGGTGATCTCGACGGGCTCCACCCGTGCCATCGTGCCGGATCTTTCGCCCACGGCGTAACCGGATATCGCGCCACCCGCGACCCAACCGACCCTTATGTCGGTTTCGCCCGTTCGGACCACCGCCACCAGTGACCATCGCGCTGATGGAGCGCCTACGATGGTTCGAGACCGTCTAGGGGAGCGTTGATCCGTGTCGATTCTGGAAAGGGTCCTCCGCGCTGGCGAGGGCCGCATGCTGCGTCGGCTCAAGGCCATCGCGGCCGCCGTCAACTCGATCGAGGACGACTACGTCAACCTCACGGACGACGAGCTGCGGGGGATGACCGAGCAGTTCAAGGACCGGCTGGCCGACGGCGAGACCCTCGACGACCTGCTGCCCGAGGCGTTCGCGGTCTGCCGGGAGGCGGCCGCCCGCGTCCTCGGCCAGCGCCCGTACGACGTCCAGGTGATGGGTGGCGCGGCGCTGCACTTCGGCAACATCGCCGAGATGAAGACCGGTGAGGGCAAGACCCTGACCTCGGTCATGCCGGTCTACCTCAACGCGCTTTCCGGCAAGGGCGTGCACGTGATCACCGTCAACGACTACCTGGCCCAGCGCGACGCCGCCTGGATGGGCCGGGTACATGAGTTCCTCGGCCTCACCGTCGGCGTGGTGCTGCCCAACCGGCCCGCCGCCGAGCACCGGGCCGCGTACGAGTGCGACATCACGTACGGCACCAACAACGAGTTCGGTTTCGACTACCTGCGCGACAACATGGCCTGGTCGAAGGACGAGCTGGTCCAGCGCGGGCACAACTTCGCGGTCGTCGACGAGGTCGACTCGATCCTCATCGACGAGGCCCGCACCCCGCTGATCATCTCCGGTCCGGCCGAGCACTCCGCCCGGTGGTACGGCGAGTTCGCCGCCGTCGTCGCCCGGCTACAGCCCGGCAAGGACGGCGAGGGCGACTACGAGGTCGACTACGCCAAGCGGACGATCGCGGTGACCGAGCGCGGCGTCGCCAAGGTCGAGGACCGGCTCGGCATCGACAACCTGTACGAGTCGGTCAACACCCCGCTCGTCGGCTACCTCAACAACGCGATCAAGGCCAAGGAGCTCTACAAGCGCGACAAGGACTACATCGTCTCCGAGGGCGAGGTCCTGATCGTCGACGAGTTCACCGGCCGCATCCTCCACGGGCGCCGCTACAACGAGGGCATGCACCAGGCGATCGAGGCCAAGGAGGGGGTGGAGATCAAGCAGGAGAACCAGACCCTCGCGACGATCACCCTCCAGAACTACTTCCGCCTGTACGAGAAGCTCTCCGGCATGACCGGCACCGCCCAGACCGAGGCGGGCGAGTTCAACAAGGTCTACAAGGTCGGCGTCGTGACCATCCCGACCCACCGGCCGATGGTCCGGGAGGACCGCCCCGACGTCATCTACAAGACCGAGAAGGCCAAGTTCAACGCGGTCGTGGAGGACATCGCCGAGCGGCACCACGCCGGCCAGCCGGTGCTCGTCGGCACGGTCTCGGTGGAGAATTCCGAGATCCTCTCCCAGCTCCTGCGCCGCCGCGGCATCCCGCACTCGGTGCTGAACGCCAAGTTCCACGCCCGCGAGGCGGAGATCGTCGCCCAGGCCGGCCGCAAGGGCGCGGTGACCGTCGCCACCAACATGGCCGGCCGTGGCACCGACATCCTCCTCGGCGGCAACGCCGAGTTCCTCGCCGCGAGCGAACTCCGCCAGCGCGGGCTCGACCCGATCGAGCACGAGGAGGAGTACGCCAAGGCGCTGGAGGAGGTCCTGCCCAAGTGGAAGCAGGCCTGCGAGGCCGAGGCGGAGGAGGTCGCCGGCGCCGGCGGTCTCTACGTGCTGGGCACCGAGCGGCACGAGTCGCGGCGGATCGACAACCAGCTGCGCGGCCGGTCGGGCCGGCAGGGCGACCCGGGTGAGTCCCGCTTCTACCTCTCCCTCCAGGACGAGCTGATGAAGCGGTTCCGCTCCGGGGCGGTCGAGGCCGTCATGGAGCGCTTCAACATCCCCGAGGACGTGCCCATCGAGTCGAAGATGGTCACCCGCCAGATCAAGAGCGCCCAGGCGCAGATCGAGGCCCAGAACGCCGAGATCCGCAAGAACGTCCTCAAGTACGACGAGGTGCTCAACAAGCAGCGCCAGGTGATCTACGCCGAGCGGCTGCGCGTGCTCAACGGCGAGGACCTGTCCGACCAGGTCCGCAACATGATCGACGACGTCGTCGAGGCGTACGTGCGGGGTGCCACGGCCGAGGGGTACGCGGAGGACTGGGACCTGGAGCAGCTCTGGTCCAACCTCAAGCAGCTCTACCCGGTGGGGGTCACCATCGAGGAGCTGGAGGAGGAGGCCGGCGGCTCGCGGGCCAGCATCGACGTCGACTTTTTGCTCAGCCGCCTCAAGGAGGACGCGCACGCCGCCTACGACCGGCGCGAGGAGCAGCTCGGCGAGGACGGCACGCGTCAGCTGGAGCGCATGGTCCTGCTCCAGGTGATCGACCGGAAGTGGCGCGAGCACCTCTACGAGATGGACTACCTCCAGGAGGGCATCAGCCTCCGAGCGTACGCCCAGCGCGACCCGGTGGTGGAGTACCAGCGCGAGGGCTTCGACATGTTCGCCACCATGATGGACGGTATCAAGGAGGAGACGGTCGGCTTCCTCTACAACCTGGACGTGCAGGTCCAGGAGCCGGAGCCGGCCGCCGACGAGGTGCAGTTGCTGGAGAAGCCGGTCGAGATCCGGGCCAAGGGCCTGGGCCGGGCGCCGCAGCAGCAGGGTCTCCAGTACTCCGCGCCGACCCTGGACGGCGAGGCGGGCGCCGGTGCCGTGGCTCTGGAGACTCCCGACGAGGCAGCGCCGACGGCGGGCCGGCCCGCTCCGGCCGCTCCGGCGGCCCCCGGGCGGACGGCCCCGACGGCTCCCCAGCGGCCGGCGAGCGGGCTGCGCGGGCCGGTCGTCCCGGCCGGTGCCGCTCGCCGGGCGGCACCGGGGCAGGCGGAGGCCGGCAACGGTCCGTCCCGCAACGCACCGTGCCCGTGCGGCTCCGGCCGCAAGTACAAGCGCTGCCACGGCGCGCCCAACGGCGGCGCCTGACGGTGATTCCGGCGGGCTCGCCCGCCGGTCCGCTTCGATCCGGGCCGCGGTCCCTCCGGGGGGCCGCGGCCCGATCCGTCTCCGGGCGCGCGGGCGTCGCTGTGGTTCGGGTCGGCCCGGTGCGGGTCGCGCGGGCGGTCGCCGCGGTTCGCGCCAGCCCCGGTCAGAGGACCTGGAGGGCGGTGCACAGCCAGGTGCCGCGGCGGTGTTCGAGGCGGAACGCCATCGCCCACACCCGGCCCGCCGGCCCGGCCAGCACCGCGGCCGCCTCGGCCGCCCCGCCTCGTGGCTCGCACACCCGCAGCCGGCGCAGGTGCACCGCCGGGCGGGTGGACCGGCGGCGCGCCGGACCGGAGCGACCGATCGCCCGGCCCACCTCGGGCAGCAGATCGGCTGCCCGGGCCGGGTCGAGCAACGGCCGGAGCTGGCCGGGTGGCCGGTAACCGTTGACGACCTCCAGGCAGGTGGCGACGAAGCGGTGGGCTGCCCGGGACGCCTCGGCAGTGGCGGTGACCAGGGCATCGGGCGGCACCGGACGGCCCGGCCGTCCGGGCGCGGGGCCGGGCCGGCGACGCCGGTCCGGCGGGCGGGCCGTCCCGCGCCGGGCCGCCTCGAACAGGTCGAGCGCGAGTTGACCGTGGACCGGCCAGCCGGCCGGGTCGTCCTCGACACAGGGCGGGTCGAAGGACGGGGCCGGGCGGAGCCGGACGGGAGGTCGGACCGGACCGGGGCGGCGCGAGTCGGTCATCATGATCTCCCGTTGTTCTTACGTTTGCCTTCGTTTGCCTCCGACTGACGTCATTCTCGGGTATGGGAGAGCCCAGGGTCAATGCCTCGCCGCACTCGCCGGCTCACTCCGGGTCGCGGTCGGCGAGCGGGTTGCCGCGCACCCACTCGGCGGTTTCCGCGTACTTCCGCTCGATGTACTCCTCCAGCCGCGCGCGCTCGACGCGCCACTGGCCGCGCCCACCGATCTTGATCGCGGGCAGTTCGCCGCTGCGCACCATGTGGTAGACCTGCGAATCCGACACGTTCAACTCGGTGGCCACGTCGGACAGGAGCAGGAACCTGGGCTCCGCCACGGAGACTCCCTCGGTTGACGGCGTTTGGTTCAGTTTGCCACCACCGCCTGACCCCGCCGAGGGACGGATCTCCGAGCGCTCACGAATTCGCCGGAGGACACTGCGGGGGAGAACTTCCACGTTCGCGGGTGCGAGGTGTATGACGGTCACGGCGTACGGCATGATCGGCGCCCGGGCCGGCACCCGCCGGTGGAGGACCTGAGCAGGGGAGACGAGCGGTGACCGACGAGCTTGTCCGGGTGTACGTGCCGGCGACCGTCCCGATGCTGACCCTGCTGCGCGCCGACGGCCTGCCGGCGGCGTCCGCGCACGCGGTCACCCCGGCGCTGCGGGAGTGGTACGCGGAGGGCGACGAGGAGGAGTTGGAGTACGTCGCCTTCACCCGTGCAGCCCAGGACGCGTTGCAGCTGCTCCGAGCCGATCCGGCCGCGCCCCGCCGCCGCGTCGTCGTGTCGGCGGACGTGCCGGCCGCCCTGGTCGGGCGCGGTGGCGGGGACCTCGGGTCCAGCACGGTGGAGCTGACCCGGGCGGTACCGGTGTCGGCGGTGGCCGCGATCCACGTCGACGGGACGGACGCGGTCGAGGACGTCGCCGCGGCGGCCGAGGTGGTGACCGAGGCGCTCGCCGGCGACCCCGACGCCCAGTTCACGGTCGACGGTGCCGAGGACCACGAGCTGGAGTGGTACGACGCCTCCGAGCTGGACCAGCTCCTCGACGCCGGCTGACGGCCGGTGCCGGCGTGACCTCAGTCGGCCGGCTCGGCCTCGGTCTCGTCCTCGTCGCGCGGCGCGGGGCCGAGGGTGCGGCCGAAGGCGACCATCGCGGTCAGCGCGCCCACGAAGAGCACCCAGATGGCGTTGTCCACGCGTGAGGTGCCCAGCGAGGTCTGCGCCACGGCGTCCGCCTCGCTCAGCGCGCTCGCCAGGTCGAGCAGCTTCCGGCCGCCGGTGCGGAGGATCACCTCGGCGACGAGCAGCAGCAGGCCCGGGCCGGCGCCGGCGAGCAGGTACGCCGGCCAGCGCAGGGCGGGCGCGGCCGGATCCCGCCGGGCGGCCCGGCGCCGGGCCCAGGTGAGGTAGCCGAAGGCGAGCAGCCCGGCCACCAGGCCGGCGAGCAGGGACTCGGTCCGGGAGACCCACTTGGCCGCGTTGAGCAGTGACTCCTGCGTCTCGCCCGCGCCGAAGAGGTCGAAGAGCGGGTCCCGGGCCCGGCTGAAGGCCACCACGAAGATCAGCGTGCCGAGCGCGGCGGCCACGACCGCGCCGACCACCGGCGCGGTGCGGGCACCGGCGACGGCCCCGCCGATGATCGCGGCCGCGGCGGTCGTGCCGGCGATCACGTTGGTGGTGGCGTTGTCGGCGTACGTCAGGTTGACGGCGAACGCGGCGGCCAGCCCGACCAGCAGGCCGGTGGCGACCGCCGCCACGAAGCGGAGGGTGGCCCGCTCCCGGCCCCGCCGGGCGAGCAGGTCCACGCCGAACAGCGCGAAGGCGGCCCCGGCGACCAGCGCGGCCGAGATCACGCCGGGAAGCGCGAAGGCGGAGAGGCTGATCGCGGTGACGCCGGCGGCCGCCGAGTGGATCGCCTCGCGGGTCGACCAGAGCATCGCGGCCAGCCAGCCGAGGGCCAGCAGCGCCAGGGCGGGCGCTCCGGGAGCGGGCGGCGGACCGGGCGAGCCATCGTCGGGGGCCGTCTCCGGCCGGTCCGGGGTCACGGGTGCCTCGTCGGTGACCGGGCTCGGCTGCTCCGACTCCGCGGCGGAGGAGCCGCCGGGCTGCTTGGTCATCGTCTTCCCTTCGACGGACACCCGGCCTCCAGCGGGGCCGGCGTTCACCGGTCACCCAGGGTACGCGCCCACGGCCGACGGCTCCGAGGGCGCGTCGACCAGCCTGCGGAGGCCGGGCGGTGGTGATGGGGCGGGGCGCCCGCCGTGGGAGAATCGGCCGAGGTCCCGCCGCCGTGACCGGCTCTGCCGTCCGGCGCCCGGCACCCGGCCGTCCGGCCGGTGCCCGCGGGTCCGATTTCGCCACCGCTGTCGAGATCGCACAGGAGCCTGTGATGGACGCCGTGTTCTCCGTACCCGAGCCGCGCAACGAGCCGGTACGCACCTACGAGCCGGGGAGCGCCGACCGGGAGCGGCTCCAGCGGCGGCTGACCGAGCTGGCCGCCGAGCGGATCGACCTGCCGATGACCATCGCCGGTGAGCAGCGCATGGCCGGCGGCGATTCGATCGACGTCGTGCAGCCGCACCGGCACGCGCACGTGCTCGGCGTCACCGCCCACGCCACCCACGACGACGCCCGCGCCGCCGTGAAGGCCGCGAAGGACGCGGCACCGATGTGGCGGGCCCTGCCGTTCGAGGAGCGGGCCGCGATCTTCCTGCGGGCCGCCGAGCTGCTGGCCGGCCCCTGGCGGGACACGCTGAACGCCGCCACGATGCTCGGCCAGTCGAAGACCGTGGTCCAGGCCGAGATCGACTCGGCCTGCGAGTTCATCGACTTCCTCCGGTTCAACGTGCACTTCGCCCGCAAGCTCCTCGCCGAGCAGCCGATGTCGTCCCCCGGCGTGTGGAACCGGTTCGACCACCGGCCCCTCGAAGGCTTCGTCTACGCGATCACCCCGTTCAACTTCACCGCGATCGCCGGCAACCTGCCCTCGGCGCCGGCCCTGCTGGGCAACACCGTGGTCTGGAAGCCGGGCCCCACGCAGCAGTTCGCGGCGCACTTCACCATGCGCCTGTTCGAGGCGGCCGGGCTGCCCCCGGGCGTGATCAACATGGTCACCGGGCGGGGTGAGGAGGTCTCCGACGTCGTGCTCGCCGACCCGGACCTGGCCGGCATCCACTTCACCGGCTCGACCAAGGTGTTCCAGCACCTGTGGCGGACCGTCGGGGAGAACATCGCCCGCTACCGGGGGTACCCGCGGCTGGTCGGTGAGACCGGCGGCAAGGACTTCGTGGTCGCCCACTCCAGCGCCGACGTGGACGCGCTGCACACCGCCCTGATCCGGGGCGCCTACGAGTACCAGGGCCAGAAGTGCTCGGCCGCCTCCCGCGCGTACGTTCCCCGGTCGATCTGGGAGGGTGGCCTGCGCGACCGGCTCGCCGCCACCGCGGAGGGCCTCGCCTACGGCGACGTGACCGACTTCCGCAACTTCGGCGGGGCCGTCATCGACAACAAGGCGTTCTCCCGGCACACCGCCGCGCTGGAGCTGATCTCGGACGACGACACCTGCCGGATCCTCGCCGGCGGCACCGCCGACGACTCCGTCGGGTACTTCGTCCGGCCCACCCTCTTCGAGTGCAGCGACCCGGCGCACGAGACGTTCACCACCGAGTACTTCGGTCCGATCCTCGGCGTGCACGTCTTCGACGACGGTCGCTTCGACGAGGTGGTCGCCCAGGCCGAGTCGATCGCGCCGTACGCCCTGACCGGGTCGATCTTCGCGACCGACCGTCAGGTGGTCGACGCGGTGGCGGAGAAGATGCGGTACGCGGCCGGCAACTTCTACGTCAACGACAAGCCGACCGGCGCGGTGGTCGGGCAGCAGCCCTTCGGCGGCGCCCGGGCCAGCGGTACCAACGACAAAGCCGGCTCCTGGCACAACCTCATCCGGTGGATGTCGCCCCGGACCATCAAGGAGACCTTCGTCCCGCCGACCGACCACACCTACCCCCACATGGGATGAGCTGCAAGGAGGGGCCCCTTCTTAACGCCTCGTGTAGAGCAGGGGCCCCTTCTTAACACCCGAGACGGCTGGGGCAGCGGATGCCACCGGTGGCGACCCTGCGCACTGTCGCCGGCCGACAGTGCACATAGGAAGTCCCAACGGGTGGCGAAACTGTGAAATCCTGGACGCCACGTCGGCAAAGTGGCAGCGTGAGGGGCATGGCGGATTCCGGAGTCAACCCCACGGCGGCGGCCCTGCTCGGGCTGCTCCATGAGGGCCCCATGACAGGTGGCCAGTTGATGGCCGCCGCCGAGCGCCGGCTGGCGCCGTACTGGTCGATGACCCGCAGCCAGGTCTACCGCGAACTGCCCGTCCTGGCCGAGAAGGGACTGGTCCGGCTGGGCAAGCCGGGGCCGCGGATGAGTCAGCCGTACGCGATCACGGCGTCCGGCAAGCGGACGTTCTCCAAGTGGCTGGCGGAGGACCCGGGCCGGGACACCATCCGCAACCCGATCGCCCTGCGGATCGCCTTCGGCAACCTGCATTCGGCCAGCCAGCTCAAGAGCCTCCAGGCCGCCGCGAACGAGTACCACACCGAAGCCCTGGCGCGGGTCCGGGAGCAGGTCAAGAGCGCGAAGAAGGAAGGCGACCCGTACGACGCCAGCGCGCTGGAGTTCGCCGTCGCCTACCACAAGGCCGCGCTCTCCTGGCTGAAGTCCGCCCCGGTCGGGTGACGCAGTACGCTTGTCTGTCGTGACCGCTGCCGACTACGCCGAACAGCTCAAGGCCCTCGACGCCACCCTGCGCAACATCGAGTCGGTGCTCGACATCGACAAGCTGCGGGCGGACAAGGCTCGCTTGGAGGAGGAGGCCTCCGCCCCCGACCTGTGGGACGACCAGGCCAAGGCACAGGAGGTCACCTCCCAGTTGTCGTACGTCAACGGCGAGATCAGCAAGCTCTCCGGCCTCCGCTCCCGCCTCGACGACGCCCAGGTGCTGCTGGAGCTGGCCGAGGCCGAGTCCGACCCGGGTGTCCTCTCCGAGGTCGAGTCGGAGATCACCGGGCTGTCCAAGGCCATCGAGGAGATGGAGGTCCGCACCCTCCTCTCGGGCGAGTACGACTCCCGGGAGGCGCTGGTCGCCATCCGGGCCGGCGCCGGTGGCGTGGACGCGGCGGACTTCGCCGAGATGCTGCTCCGCATGTACCTGCGCTGGGCCGAGCGGCACGGCTACCCGACCGAGGTCTACGAGACCTCGTACGCCGAGGAGGCGGGCCTCAAGTCGGCCACCTTCACGGTCAAGGTGCCGTACGCGTACGGGACGCTCAGCGTGGAGTCGGGTACCCACCGGCTGGTCCGGATCAGCCCGTTCGACAACCAGGGCCGCCGGCAGACCAGCTTCGCCGGCGTCGAGGTGCTGCCGGTGGTGGAGCAGACCGACCACATCGACATCCCCGAGAACGAGATGCGGATCGACGTGTACCGGTCGTCCGGCCCGGGCGGGCAGAGCGTCAACACGACCGACTCGGCGGTCCGGATCACCCACATCCCGACCGGCATCGTGGTCACCTGCCAGAACGAGAAGTCCCAACTTCAGAACAAGGCGTCCGCGCTGCGCGTCCTCCAGGCCCGGCTGCTGGAGCGGAAGCGCCAGGAGGAGCAGGCCAAGCTCCAGGGCCTGAAGACGGACGCCGCCGGCTCCTGGGGCGACCAGATGCGCTCGTACGTCCTGCACCCGTATCAGATGGTGAAGGATCTCCGAACCGAGCAGGAGACCGGCAACCCGTCGTCGGTGTTCGACGGCGAACTGGACGCCTTCATCGAGGCGGGCATCCGCTGGCGCAAGCAGCAGCAGCTCGCCGGCGACAGCGCGTGACCGATCGTGGGCGCAGCGCGTCGTCGATGTCCACGATCCCCAGTTAATCGATGACTCGTCCCGCAACCGTGGGGCGTGGGACTTGGCTCTCCGGTTACACCGCGTAGACTCACCACCCGTGATTCAGCTTGAGCAAGTGACGAAGACGTACCCGAAGGCGTCCCGGCCTTCGCTCGACAACGTGTCCGTCTCGATCGAGAAGGGCGAGTTCGTCTTCTTCATCGGCCCATCCGGCTCCGGCAAGTCCACGATCATCAAGATGCTGCTCCACGAGGTCAGCCCCAACAAGGGTCGGGTCGTCGTGAACGGCAAGGACGTGACGTCGATGCGCTCCTGGAAGCGACCGCACTTCCGGCGCTCGATCGGCTGCGTCTTCCAGGACTTCCGTCTCCTGCCGAACCGCACCGCGTACGAGAACGTGGCGTTCGCCCTCGAGGTGATCGGCAAGACCAAGGCGGTCGCCCGCCGGGTCGTGCCCGAGGTGCTGGAGCTGGTCGGGCTCGGTGGCAAGGAGCACCGGTACCCGCATGAGCTCTCCGGTGGTGAGCAGCAGCGGGTGGCCGTCGCCCGGGCGTTCGTGAACCGTCCGCTGATCCTGCTGGCGGACGAGCCGACGGGGAACCTCGACCCCGACACCTCGATCGAGATCATGCGCCTGTTGGACCGGATCAACCGCACCGGCACGACCGTGGTCATGGTCACCCACGACTCCAACATCGTGAACCAGATGCGCCGCCGGGTCGTCGAGATCGAGAGCGGCCGGATCGTGCGTGACCAGGCCCGCGGCGTCTACGGGTGAGCCGGCGCTCCACCCCGCCTGACGACGAAGACATGCCGGAGACCCGGAGGAATCCCCGATGCGCGTGAAATACGTCCTGTCCGAGGTACTGGTCGGACTGTGGCGCAACGTGACCATGACCATCGCGATGATCATCACGATGGCGGTCTCGCTGACCATGCTCGGTGCCAGCGGTCTTATCTACACCAAGGTCGCCGACATGAAGGAGCTGTACTTCGAGAAGATCGAGGTCTCCATCTTCCTCGACAACGAGGTGACCGATCAGCAGAAGGCGGACATCCAGGCCAAGCTCGACGCCGACCCGCTGGTCCAGGAGGTCACCCTCGTCACCAAGGACGAGGCGTACAAGCGCTTCCAGGAGATGTTCCGCGATTCGCCCGACCTGCTGAGCGCCGTCAAGCCCGACGTGCTGCCCGAGTCGTACCGGCTCAAGCTGGTCGACCCGCAGCAGTACACGGCGGTCAGCGACCAGTACACCAACGTCGAGGGCGTCGACCAGGTCGTCGACCAGAGCCGCGTGCTGGACAAGATCTTCAACCTGTTCACCGCCGGCCAGAACATCGCCCTCTTCGCGGCGATCGCGATGGCCGTCGCCGCACTGCTCCTGGTCGCCAACACGATCCAGGTCGCCGCGTACAGCAAGCGGCGTGAGGTCGCGGTCATGAAGCTCGTCGGTGCCTCGAACTGGTTCATCCAGGCACCGTTCGTCCTGGAGGCCGTGGTCGCCGGTCTGATCGGTTCGGTGCTCGCCCTCGGCGCCCTCATCGGCCTGAAGATCTTCCTCTTCGACGGCGCGCTCAGCGCGCTCCAGGGCCTCTTCGCGCCGGTCAGCTGGGGCGAGGTCTTCCTGACCTTCCCGGCGATGGCTGCCGTCGGCGGCTTGATCAGCGCGGTCACCGCCTGGGTCACCCTCCGCTTCTACCTGCGGGTCTAGTCGCCGTACGGTGCCTCCGAGGGCCCTTCCGTGCCGGAATAAACGGCGCGGAAGGGCTCTTGTTGTTCGGGTAGCATGATCTCCGCTCTACGGCCGACCCGGGGAGCGACCAGGAAGGGAGGTGGCGCCGAATGCCACGGGAAAAGGGACGGAAGGTCGTCGCCTCCAACCGCAAGGCCCGGCACGACTACTCGATCCTCGACACGTACGAGGCGGGGATGGCGTTGACCGGCACCGAGGTCAAGTCGCTGCGGGCCGGGCGGGCGTCGCTGGTCGACGCGTTCGCTCAGGAGCGCAACGGCGAGCTGTACCTGCACGGGATGCACATCCCGGAGTACACGCAGGGGACGTGGACCAACCACGAGCCCCGGCGTACCCGCAAGCTGCTGCTCAAGCGGCTGGAGATCGACCGGCTGATCGGCAAGACCCGGGAGAGCGGGCTCACGCTGGTGCCGTTGCAGGTCTACTTCTCGGACGGCTGGGCCAAGGTCGAAATCGGCCTGGCCAAGGGCAAGAAGGCGTACGACAAGCGGCAGGACCTCGCCAAGCGGGACGCGGACCGGGAGATCGCCCGGGTCGCCGGCCGGCGCGGCAAGGGGATGGATGACTGATTTGTCTGCCTTGTCCGGGCCGGCGCGCCGTCCCGGGGGCTCGGGATGAAACCCGTTGCGGCAGGCGTTAGGCTTGACGGTGCCGCCGAAAGGGGCGGCCTGTCGAGGGGGTGACTGGTTTCGACTTCGTACGTTGCGGCAGGGGAAGCGAGCCGAGGAAGCCGACGTCGTCTCGTGAATCGGTCGTCGGAAACCAATAAGCGCCAAGAACAATCGCGCTGACTTCGCTCTCGCCGCCTGAGGCGAGTAGCGAGTCTGTCGGCCTGGGAGCGCCTTCGACCCAGTTAGCCGGCATCAGCTAGAAGGCTGGCCAATCGGACCCGGTCGCGGGGTCCGTGCGGCGAGATCAATCAGCGACTGGGCCCGTCACACCGACTCGCTCGCGTGATCGGAGGGGCCGAGTAGAGGCACAGCGAGCTGCGCTCGGAGAAGCCCTGACAAGGCGGCGAAGGACCCGGGTTCGATTCCCGGCACCTCCACCACCTGACCTGTGCGCCCCGGTCCACCGGACCGGGGCGCACAGTCGTCTCCGGGCCCTTCGCCGGGACGATGTGACCGCCGGTGCCGGTGGGACGGATGGGGTGACTGTGGCGGGCGCCGGCCCTGGACAGGCCGGCCGGTGAGGTTCACCATCGGCGTACGCGGTCAGCAGCGCGGGGAGGTGCCCATGGTCACCGGTCCGATCCAGCAACCGTCCGTCGCCCCCACGTCGGCCCGGCCCACACCGGCCCGCCGACCCCGGGCCAACCTGCTTCCCGGCCCCCATGCGTTGAGTCGGGCGCTCGACACCGAGCCGTACTGGCGGGAGCGGCTCCTGCGCCGCCTCGGACCGGTGCGACAGGAGTTCGCCGAGCACGTCCGGCTCACCGAGGGCCCCGCCGGCAGGTACGCGGAACTGCTCCACCACGCACCCCGGCTGCAGCACGGCGTAACGCGCCTGGTGCGGGAGCACAGCGTCATCGTCGCCGCCCTCGACGCGCTGCGGCAGGCCGCCGAGCGTCCGGGCGTCGCCGCCGAGGAACTCCGCCGCGCCACCGAGCACCTGGTGTGGGCGCTCGCGCGGCACCGGCAGCGCGGCGCGGACCTGCTCTGGCAGGCGTACCAGACGGATCTCGGCGGCGAGGACTGATCTCCCGGCGGTGCGGGGGTACTCGCCGGGCGCACCCCGCATCGCCGAGGCGAACAAGTGGTGACGGAACCGGCGCATGCGTTGTCGCGTCCAAGCGGGTATGCGTCGAATGGTCACCTTGCTGAGCCTGTCCCTGCTGGTCGCCGCGGGCTGCGCGCCGGCCGGCTCCGAGTCGGACGTCGCCCTGCCCTCGCGCGACACGTGGCCGGCGTTCGACGAGCGGGCCGCCCAGGTCGCCGAGGCGTGGCGGCCCGACCCGCGGTGGAAGAGCGGGTACGTGCCGCTCCAGGAGCCCACCGTGCTGGTCGGGAAGCCCGGCTTCAGCCCCGACACCGAAACCGCCTTCCGGGCGGGGTGGTACCGGGACCAGATTCCACTGCCGACCGCCCGGCCCGCCGACGGCACGATCCGGTTCCCGGACGGCACGCTCAGCGTGCCGCTGGTCGCCGCCGCCGAGGCGTACCGGCAGCTCGACCAGGGGGACCCGCCACCCTGCGACGGGCGCCCGAAGGATCCCGGCACGCCGCCCCCGGCGACACCGGGTGGGCCGGACGGCGCGGTGAGCAGCGCCCCGCAGACCGCGTGCGTCCCGCTGACCGTGACCGCGGTGGAACTGGGCGCCGTGCCGGTCCGCACCAGCCGTGGCGAGGCGCAGGTGCCGGCGTGGCTGTTCACCGTCGACGAGTTGACCGCCCGGGTGGCCCGGCTCGCGGTCGCCCCGGCCGCCGTCGGCACGGTGCCGCAGCCGACCCTCCCGCCGGCGCCCGCCCCGGAGGGGGTGGTCGGCGCCCAGGACCTGCGCGCGGTGGACGGCGCCACGCTGACCGTGCGGCTGGGGCTCGGCGCCTGCGACACCGGTACGACCCCGCTGGTGCTCGAACGTGACGACGTGGTGGTGGTCGGCGGCGGTGTGATCCGGTCCACCGGCGTCTGCACCGACCAACTCGTGCTGGAGCCGGTGACTGTCCGGTTGGCCACGCCGCTGGGGGAGCGGCCCGTGCTCGACGTGCTCACCGGCGCGCCGCTGCGAATCACCACCGGCTGACGCGGCGCGGACCGCCCCGCGCCACCACCGCTCACCGGGTGCGCCCGGCTCTCCGGAACCCCGGGGCCGGAGCGGCTCAGAGCAGCCCGGGTATCTCGGTGCGGATCGGCACCGGCAGCACCGTGGGGCGGTCCGCCCGCAGGCCGGCGGCCAGCGCCTCGCCGAGCTGGTCCGGCGTCTCGACGGTCGCCGTCGCGCAGCCGTAGCCCCGGGCCAGGGCGGCGATGTCGAGGCCGGGCAGGTCGAGGCCGGGTACCCCGGGCGTCTGCTTGAAGTCGGCGAACGCCTTGAGGATCGCGTACTGCTGGTTGACCGGAACCACGACGACGAGCGGCAGGCGCAGCTGCGCGGCGGTCCACAGCGCCTGTATGGAGTAGTGGAACGACCCGTCACCGATCACCGCGACCACCGGCCGGGCCCGGCCGGTGTCCCGCTGCGCCAGGGTGACCCCCACCGCCGCCGGGAGCCCGTAACCGAGCCCGCCGCTGGCCATGGTGAAGTACGACGCCGGCCGGGTGATCGGCAGCCGGCGGCGCAGGGCGGACAGGTTCGACGGCGACTCCTGCACCAGGATCCCGTCGGCCGGCCAGTGCCCGGCCAACGCGGCGAACAGCGCGTCCGGACTGAGCGGCGTCCCGTCCTCGGGCGGAGCCGGCGCGGGCCGGGGCGGGGGCGGCGGGCGGTCACCCGGCGGGAGCAGGTCCAACAGATCGGCCAGGGTCAGGCCGGCGTCCCCCAGCAGGCTGTCGCCGACCGGGGCCCGGGCGGCCTCGTCCGGGTCGTCGGTGACGTGCAGCAGGCGAACCCCCTCGGGCAGGTGGTCGCCGGGGACGTGCGGGTAGTAGCGGAACACGGGTGCGCCCACGACGAGCACGGTGTCGTGGGTCCGCAGCTTCTCGGCCAGTGGCGCGATCGCGTACGGCAGCACGCCCTGGAAGTGCGGGTGGTCCTCGGGGAAGGTCGCCCGCTCCGGGGCGGGCGCCGTCCACACCGGGGCGCCGAGCCGCTCGGCGAGCGCGACGGCCGCCGGCCAGGCGCCGGCCCGGTCCACCCCGGCCCCGAACACGAGCGCCGGCGCGCGGCTGGCGGCCAGCACCGCGGCGAACTCGCCCAGCCGGTACGGGTCCGGCGCGATGCGGGTGGAAACCGTACGCGGCGGCCGGTACGGGTCGGCGGGCTGACCCCAGTCGTCCAGCGGCAGCGACAGGAACACCGGCCCGGCCGGAGGCTGCACGGCGGTGGCGTACGCCCGCATGAGCGCCGCCGGGACGTCCTGCGCCCGCACCGGCTCGTGGCTCCACTTGACGTACGGCTGGGGCAGCTCGGTGGCGCGGCGGTTCGTCAGCCGAGGCTCGATGAGCAGCATCTCCCGGGTCTGCTGGCCGGCGGTGACGATCAGCGGGGCCCGGTTGTGCCAGGCGGTCACCAGGTTGCCCATGGCGTTGCCGGTTCCCGGCGCGGTGTGCAGGTTGACGTGCGCCGGGCGGCCGGTGACCTGCGCGTACCCGTCGGCCATGCCGACCGCCGACGCCTCTTGTAGAGCGAGGACGTACTGGAAGTCGTCCGGGAAGGCGGCGAGGAACGGCTCCTCGGTCGAACCGGGATTGCCGAACACGGTCGTCATGCCGAGGTCGCGCAGCAGGTCGTAGGTGGTGTCGCGGACCGTGGCCATCGCACCTAAGGTATCGGGGCGGGCCGGGTGGGAAGGGTTGTTTCGGTCAGCCGTTACGGCAGTGCGAACGGCAGTTTGATGCCGTCCAGCGCCCGGCCGCAGTCGCAGTCCCGCTCGGCCGGCAGCGCCCGTACCGCCTCCAGCAGCAACCCGCGCAGCCGGTCGGTGTTCTCGCCGAAGACGCGGAACACCTCCTCCTGCGTCACCGAGCCGCCGCCCGCCACCCCCGCGTCGTGGTCGGTGACCAGCGCGATCGACGAGTAGCAGAGGGCCAGTTCCCGGGCCAGCACCGCCTCGGGGTGACCGGTCATGTTGACCACCGTCCCGCCGATCGACGCGAACCAGCGTGACTCGGCGCGGGTGGAGAAGCGTGGACCCTCCACCACCACCACCGTCCCGCCGTCCACCGCCGGCACGTCCCGTCGCTGCGCGGCGGCGAGCAGCGTACGGCGGCCGACCGGGCAGTACGGGTCGGCGAAGGAGACGTGCACGGCGCCCCGGTCGTAGTAGGTCTGCACCCGACCGCTGGTGCGGTCGATCAGCTGGTCCGGCACCACGAACGTGCCCGGACCCAGCTCGGGGAGCAGACCGCCGACCGCGCACGGGGCGAGCACCTGGCGGACGCCGAGCGAGCGCAGCGCCCACAGGTTCGCCCGGTAGGGGATCTTGTGCGGCGGGTGCCGGTGGTCCCGGCCGTGCCGGGGCAGGAACGCCACCCGCCGGCCGCCCAGGTCGGCGATGGTGACCGGGTCCGAGGGCGGCCCGAACGGAGTGTCGACCCGGTGCTCGGTGGCGTTGTCGAGCAGGGCGTAGAGGCCCGAGCCGCCGATCACCGCCAGTTCCGCAGTGGCACCCATCGGTCCTCCCTCATGTCTGTCGATCACCCGACGGTCAGACCTTAGCCACCGGCCCGGGTGCAGGCTATGGTGCCAGGCATGGTGTTAGGGCTTGTTGCGGAGGCGCTGACGGCGCGGCTGACACCGGTGCCCCCGACCGCACCGGCGTGGTCGGTCTGACGGGTGTCCGGCATGCAGGGAGAGGGGCAGGCGATCGGCGGGCGGGCGACGGAGTCGATGGCCGGGCGGCTGCTGGTCGCGACACCGACCCTGAAGGATCCGAACTTCGACCGTACGGTCGTGCTGTTGGTCGCCCACGAGCCCGGCGGCGCCTTGGGGGTCGTCCTCAACCGGGCCACCGAGGTGCCGGTGGCGGACGTGCTCGGCGACTGGGGCGAGCTGGCCGGGCACCCGGCGGTGCTCTTCGAGGGCGGCCCGGTGCAGCCGGACTCGGCGATCTGCCTCGCCCGGATGCGCCAGCCGATCAAGCGGGTCAAGGGTTTCCACCAGGTCTCCGGCGCGGTCGGCACCCTCGACCTGTCGGCCGACCCGGACCGGCTGCGGGAGAGCGTCGGCGGGATCCGGGTCTTCGCGGGCTACTCCGGCTGGGGTTCCGGTCAGGTGGAGCAGGAGATCGAGGAGGGCTCCTGGTTCGTGCTGGACGCGCTGCCCGGCGACGCCTTCGTCGACCGTCCCGACGACCTGTGGCCGATGGTGCTGCGGCGGCAGGGCGGCATGATGGCGGCGGTGGCCCACTTTCCGCCGGACGTGGCGCTCAACTGACCCCGCGTGGTCGGACCCCCGCGATGTGACCATGCCGGATGACGTGTGTATAGTTCTCCCGTGCCCGGGCGACCGGGACGACACCACGGGGCCGTGGCGCAGCTGGTAGCGCACCACACTGGCAGTGTGGGGGTCAGGGGTTCGAGTCCCCTCGGCTCCACCCGTGAGAAACGCCTTGGTGAGGGATCCGATCCCCATCAGGGCGTTTTCTGGTTTCTGGCCTGGTACCTTCCCCGAGCCGGACCCCTCCGCTTCAGCGGAAAAATTCCGCTATTGTCGTCGGGTGGATCTCGACGGACTCGGCTTGCGACTGCGCAGCCAGCGTCAACGACGGAGACTCAGCCTCGACGCGCTGGCCACCATCAGCGGCGTCAGTCGGAGCACGATCTCCGACATCGAGCGCGGCGCGAAGTCGCCCACCGTACTGGTTCTTGCCCGGGTCGCCACCGCGCTCGGCGTCACCGTCTCCCGCCTGCTCGGCGAGGACCAGCCCGAGCGGGTGATCACCCTCCGACACGATGACCAGCCGGTCATCGCCGACGCCGATGGCTGGCAGCGGCGAATTCTCTCCCCCAACCTGCCCGGCGTCGAGTTCGAGTTCATCCGTACCACCGTCCCGGCTGGCGTGGTGGTCGGAACGTTCGCGGCCCACGCACCCGGCTCCCGTGAGTACGTCGCGGTCGAGGTGGGGCACCTCACTGTGACCCTCAACGGCGTCCCCCACACCCTCGACGCAGGCGATGCCCTCTACTACGCGGGCGACTGCACCCACGCCTTCGCCAATCCCGGAGACATCGAGTGCGTCTACTACACCGCCATGCACGTCACCATCGACCACCACCGTTCGGCGCTGGAGGACACGTGAGCACCTTCGACATTCAACAGCTCAACCCGGCGATCCTGCCCGAAGCGACCGGCAACTACACGCACGGCACCGTGGTCACCGGCGCTCGACGCATGCTCTTCGTCAGCGGCCAGGTGCCTTGGGCGGAAGAGGGGAACATCCCGGAGGACTTCGAGAGCCAATGCCGGCTCACCTGGCGCAACGTGCTCGCGGTGCTGGCCGAAGCCGGCATGGTCGTGCGGAATCTGGCCAAGGTGACAATCTATCTTTCTGACCGGAAGTACCGCGAGGCGAACGGCCGGATCCGCGCCGAAATCCTCGGCGAGCACAAACCGGCACTGACCATCATCATCACCGACATCTACAGCGAGGACTGGCTGCTGGAGATCGAGGCGGTCGCCTTCGACGGTTGAGTCGAGCCCTTCGGGGACCGGGCGTCCGCTCACGTGAGCCGGCGGATGGCCAGCAGAGCGATGTCGTCGGCCGGGCGCTCGGCGTCGAGGGTCGCCATGATGGTCGTGGCGACGGTGCCGACGGGAGCCAGCGGTACGGCTTCCGTCAGGCGGGCGAGCCCGGTGTCGAACAGCTCACCGCGGCGCTCGATGAGCCCGTCGGTGTAGGCGACCAGGACCGCGCCGCGTGGGACGTCGACCGTCGTGGTGTGCCGCTGCGGGCGCCGGCGGCCGGTGCCGAGGGGAGGGTCGACGCGCGCGGGCAGGACGGTGTTCGGCTGGTCCGGCGCGGCCATCACGGGCCGGGGGTGCCCGGCCAGGGACAGGTGCATCGTGGCGTTGTCCGGGGAGATCATCGCGTACAGCGCGGTGGTCAGGCTGCCGGCCTCGAAGTGGACCACCTTACGGTCGAGGAGGGTCAGCGCCTCCGCCGGGTCGTCGCAGATCAGGGCGTACGCGCGCAGTGCACTGCGGACCCGGCCCATGACCACCGCCGACTGCAGCCCGTGGCCCGACACGTCCCCGACGACCACCCCCGACCAGCCGGAGGGCAGGGTGAAGACGTCGTACCAGTCCCCACCGACGCCGGAGGCGTGGCCGGGGATGTACCGGCCCGCCATCTCCAGCCCCGGCACCTCGGGCAGGTCGGTGGGGATGAGGCTGCGTTGCAGGGCCAGGGCCGCCGTCTGATCCAGGGTGTTCGCGCGGGCCCGGCTGGCGAGGCTGACCCGGTCGGCGACGAGTTCCAGGAGGCGGACGTCGTCGGGGGTGAACCGGCGGGGCGTGAGGGTGCCGACGTGCAGGACGCCGACCAGGTCCCCGCGTGCGGTGATCGGCACGCCGAGGAGGGACCGGACGCCGGTCTGCAACAGGACCGGGTTGACCACGTTCGCCGAGGTCACCTCCTGGAGGATCACCGGCTGCCTGGTGAGGGCGACCTGGCCGGCGAACCCCCGACCGATCGACACGCGGAAACCCTGGCGGACCTCCTCCTCCAGGCCTCTCGCCGCGGTGGCCACGAGCTGCTGAGCGCGTACGTCGAGCAGAAGGATGGCGGCGGTGTCGACCCGGAGCAGGTCGCGTACGCGGTCGAGCAGCTCGTCGAAGAGGTCGGCGACGTCGAGCCGGGACAGGGTTGCGTCGGTGACCGCCTCGATGCGGCGCAACCACTGCTCATCTCCGACCACGTCAACCGGGACCACCCCCGGATCCTAGTTGCGCAGGAGCAACTTCCGCTCCTACCGGACCTGGGGATATCGGCCACGGCCAGGAAAGCGGGCTCCGCCGTGCGTCGGGAAGCGACGTCGCTGCTGCCCGGTCAGGAGCACAGCGAGTTCGCCATGCCGCTCGACGAGTTCGTGGCGGAGGTCGTCGAGCTGATCGAGTCGCAGCCCGACGCGACGGAGATCCAGGTCGAGCGCGTCAAGTTCCTGCGGTACGGCGATCGCTGACCCCGTCGAACTCTTCGGCGATCGCGCCCGTACCAGTGTGCGGGAGGTGGACGCCATGCCCGTACGCCGAGTCGTCGCCGCGGCGCTGGCCGCGGTGGCCGCCGTACCGGTCGTCGGCACGCCGGCCCACGCGCACGGCGCGCCGACCAGCCCGCTGAGCCGCGCCGCGGCCTGCGGCCCCGAAGGTGGGCAGGCGGACGGTCCGGCCTGCCGGGCGGCCATCGCCGCCGGCGCGGCGCTGCGGGAGTGGGACAACATCCGCGTCTTCGGGGTCGACGGGAAGGACCGGGAGCGCATCCCGGACGGCGAGCTGTGCAGCGGTGGACTGTCCGCGTACCGGGGACTGGACCTGGCCCGGGACGACTGGCCGGCGACGGAGCTGACCGCCGGTGCGCGGTTCACCTTCCGGTACCGGGCGACCATCCCGCACGAGGGCACCTTCCGGCTCTACCTGACCCGGGCGGACTACGACCCGTCGAAGCGGCTGCGCTGGGCGGACCTGGAGCGGACGCCGTTCGTCCGGGTGACCGACCCGCCACTGCGGGACGGGGCGTACCAGTTCGCGGGGCGGTTGCCGCAGCGGACCGGGCGGCACCTGATCTACACGGTGTGGCAGAACTCCGACTCGCGGGACACCTACTACTCCTGCTCCGACGTGGTGTTCAAGGAGCCCGCCGGGAGAGCCGGCCTGGGCGGGCCCGGCGGGTCGCCGTCGCCGGCCGCCGAGGTTCCGGTGGCGGAGGGCGCCACGAAGGCGGGCCCGGTAGCCGCCGGAGGCGGAGGGCCCGCGGGTGCGCGTACCTCATCGGAGAGCGTGACCGACGGCGTGCCGGTGGCGTCGGTGACGGACCTGGACCGCGCCGGCTGGCCGGTGGTCGGCGGCGCCGGCGCGGCCCTGACGCTGCTGCTGGCCGTGGTGGTCGCGGCGCGCCTGCGCCGCGCGGGCGCCGTCCCGGTCGGCCGGCGGTGCGAGGTACGCAACCACCGGGCCGGCCGGCGACGGGAATGGTGAGCCTGCGCCCTAGGCGAGGTGGCCCTCGATCTCGGCCAGCTCCTCGGCGGTGAAGTCGAGGTTGGCCAGGGCGCCGATGTTCGCCTCCAACTGCGGGACGCTGCTCGCGCCGATGATGAGGCTGGTCATGCGCGGGTCCCGCAGGGCCCAGGCGAGGGCGAGCTGCGCGAGGGACTGGCCGCGCCGCTCGGCGATCGCGCCGAGCGCCCGGACCTGCACCAGGTGCTTCTCGCTCACGTCGCTCTCGTCCAGGAAGATGCTGGTGCGGACCCGGGAGTCCTCCGGGATGCCGCCCAGGTAGCGGTCGGTGAGCAGGCCCTGGGCGAGCGGGCTGTAGGCGATGCAGCCGGCACCGACCCGCTCCAGCGTGTCGAGCAGGCCGTCGGCCTCCGTCCACCGGTTGAGCATCGAGTACGACGGCTGGTTGATCAGAAGCGGCGTGCCGAGGTCGCGCAGGATCGCGGCGGCCCGCTCGGTCTGCTCCGAGTCGTAGTTGGAGACACCGACGTGGAGCGCCTTGCCGGAGCGCACGACGGCGTCGAGCGCGCCCATCGTCTCCTCCAGCGGGGTGTCCGGGTCGAACCGGTGCGAGTAGAAGATGTCCACGTAGTCGAGGCCGAGCCGGCGCAGCGACTGGTCCAGCGACGAGATCAGGTACTTGCGGGAGCCCCACTCGCCGTACGGGCCGGGCCACATCAGGTACCCCGCCTTGCTGGAGACGACCAGTTCGTCCCGGTACGGCTTCAGGTCGGTGGCGAGCATCCGGCCGAAGTTCTCCTCGGCCGCGCCGGGCGGCGGGCCGTAGTTGTTCGCCAGGTCGAAGTGGGTGACGCCGAGGTCGAAGGCGCGCCGGACGATGTCCCGCTGCCGCTCGTACGGCCGGTCCGGGCCGAAGTTGTGCCACAGGCCGAGCGAGATCGCGGGCAGCCGCAGCCCGCTGCGCCCGCTGCGCCGGTAGGTCATCGTGTCGTAGCGCTCATCGGCGGCGAGGTAGGTCACGATCATGAGCCTACTCGCGCCGCCGGCCGGCGGGACGGGCTGCGCCGGGCCCGACCTCCCCGACGTGGGGGAGTCGCCGCGTGGCGGGTCGGCGGCAGAATGAGCCGGTGAAACCCCCCGCGGTCCTCGCTCCGCTGCTGGCCGCCAGCACCTGGCGGCGTGGCGTGTTCCTGCTGCTCGGTGGGGTGCTGGCGCTGCCGTACGCGCTGCTGGCGGTGACCTTCGCGCAGCTGCTCACGCAGCAGGCGGTTCCCCGGGCGCTGGTGCTGGCGCTCCTGGCCGTGGCGGCCGGCATCGCCGCCGTGCCGGTGTTCCTCGACGGGCCGCGCGCCCTGGAGATCGCCGCGGCCCGCTCCCTGCTCGGCGTCGACCTGCCCGATCCCGCACCCGGGCACAGCACCGACCGGGAGACCCGGCTCCGGTCCGCGCTCTGGGTCGCGCTGCATCTGGTCAGCGGCGGCCTGGTGGTGGCGGCCCTGTTCAGTGCTGTGCCGATGGCGCTGGCGTTCATCGCACACCAGGCCGGCCTCGACACCGGACTGACCGCCGACGACCGGTTCGGACCGTTCGACGGGCGGAACACGGGGTGGCTCAGCGTCGCCGGCGTCGTCGTACTGGTCGCTCTCGGCTACGCCGTGGCCGGGCTCGGGGCCCTCGCCGCGTCGATGGCGCCGGTGCTGCTGGGGCCGGCCGAGTCGGAACGCGTCGCCGCGCTGGAGGCCCGCGCCGCCCGGCTGGCCGGGCGCAACCGGCTGGCCCGGGAGCTGCACGACTCCGTGGGACACGCGCTGACCGTGACCACGCTCCAGGCGGGGGCCGCCCGGCAGGTGCTGGACCGGGACCCGGAGTTCGTCCGGCGGGCGCTCACCGCGATTGAGGAGGTGGGGCGGACCGCCATGGACGACCTGGACCACGTGCTGGGGCTGCTGCGGGAGACCGGCGGCGGTACGGCCGTGCCGGCGCCGCAGCGTACGCTCGCCGACCTGGACCGGCTCCTCGCGGAGACCCGCGCGGCCGGGCTGCCGGTCGAGGCGCGGCACAGCGGCGACCTGGTCGACCTGCCGGCGGTGGTCTCCCGGGAGGGGTACCGGATCGTCCAGGAGGGGCTGACCAACGCGGCGCGGTACGGGCGGGGACCGGTGACCGTACGTGTCGACGCCGGGCCGGACGCCCTGGAGCTGGAGCTGGTCAACGCGCTGGGCCCGGTGCGCCGGTCCGGTCTCGGCCGGGGCGGCCGGGGGCTGGACGGAATGCGGGAGCGGGTGCTGCTGCTCGGTGGCCGGCTGACGGCCGGGCCGGACGCCGACCGGTGGCGGATCCGGGCCCGACTGCCGCTGGAGGGAACCCGGTGACGCCCATCGGCGTGCTGATCGTCGACGACGACGAGCTGGTCCGCGTCGGCCTGCGGGCCATCCTCGACGCCCAGCCCGACCTGCGGGTGGTTGGCGAGGCGGCGGACGGTTCGGCGGTGCCGCCGCTGGTCGCCCGGCTGCGCCCGCAGGTGGTGCTGATGGACGTACGGATGCCGGAGATCGACGGCATCCAGGCCACCCGGCGGCTGCTCGCCGCCTCCGCCGACCCGCCCCGGGTGCTGGTGATCACCACGTTCGCCAACGACGAGTACGTCTACGACGCGCTGCGCGCCGGTGCGAGCGGGTTCCTGCTCAAGCGCGCCCGGCCGGCGGAGGTGGTGGAGGCGGTACGGGTGGTGGCCCGGGGCGAGTCCCTGCTCTTCCCGGCCGCGATCCGCCGGCTCGCCGGCGCGTACGGGAGCCGGGGCGCCGACCGGCTCGCGGCCGCCCGGCTGACCGATCGGGAGGCCGAGGTGCTGCGGCTGATGGCCGCCGGACTGTCCAACCCGGAGATCGCCGACCGGCTGGTGGTCGGTGTGGAGACGGTGAAGACACACGTCGGGAACGTGCTGGCCAAGCTCGGGGTACGGGACCGTACGCAGGCGGTGATCGCCGCGTACGAGTCGGGGTTCGTCACCCCCGCCGGCTGATCGCTCCCCCGGGCGGGGGAGCGGGTTCCCCCTCGGCCGGGAGGGTTTCCGGGCCGCTCCGGCCGAGGCTGAGGACATGACGACGACTGCCGCACCCATCCACTCCCGGACGTCCCGCTGGCCCGACCGGCTCGCCCCGCTCGCTGCCGGGTGGCTAGGGCTCTGGGGCGTCCTGGCCCTGGTCGCCACGATCACCGGCGCCGGCTACCCGTTCGGCGCGACCGGCAGCGAGAACAACCTGCTGCGGCTGGTGCCCGCCGAGGCCGGGCCGCCGCTGTTCGCCGTGCTGCTGCTCACCGCCGCGGTGGCCGCGCTCACCATGACGGGCGCGGCCCGTCCGGCCGGCTTCCTGCGGGCGGTTCTGCTCAGCTACGGCTGGGCGGTCGCCTTCGTGCTGGCCGTCGTGGTGCCGGACGCCCGGGTGCTGGTCCTCCTCGGCTACGCGCCCATGCTGATCGTCGGCGCGCCGTTCGGCTGGCCGCCGGTGGACTACTCCGAGGTCTTCACCTGGGCGCTCTTCGCGCGGATCGCCGCGCTGGCGGGCGGCGTGCTGCTCGCCGGGGCGGTGCTCGCCTGGCAGCGGCGTACCGCCGGCGCCTGCGTGGCGTGCGGCCGCGGCGGCACCGACCGGGGCTGGGCCACGGCGGCGGCCGCGACCCGCTGGGGCCGCTGGACGGCCTGGACCGCCGCGGTCATCCCGTTCGGGTACGCGCTGACCCGGTTCGCCTGGGCGGCCGGCGTTCCGCTCGGCATCTCGCCGGACATGCTCGACGAGCTGACGGAGACCGGCGCGGTCTGGGCCGGTGCCGGGCTGGGCGCGTTCGCGACCGCCGGCGCGATCCTCACCCTCGGGCTGGTGCAGCGCTGGGGGGAGCGGTTCCCGCGCTGGCTGCCGGGGCTTGCCGGCCGGCCGGTGCCGGTGAAGCTCGCCGTGGTCCCGGCGACCCTCGTCGCGCTCGCCGTCACCGCCGCCACTCTCGGCCTGCTGAGCACCCCGGACTTCTGGCGGCTCGGCGGAAGCTTCAGCATGGCGTCGGCGCCGATGCTGCTCTGGCCGCTGTGGGGCGTTGCGCTCGGCGCGGCCACGTACGCGTACCACCTGCGGCGGCGGGGGACGTGCCGAGCGTGCGGGCGCGGCTGACGATGCCCGGACGGTCCGGTCCCGCCGTGGTGGGACCGGACCGCTGGGGTGCGGCGGCAGGGTCAGGGCAGGTCTCGGGCGTAGCAGACGGACAGCGGCTCGCCCTGGTAGACGCCGAAGTTGGGGATGCGCCGGTAGCCCTCGCGCTCGTAGAAGCGCATCGCGTCCGGCTGGGCGGTGCCGGTCTCCAGCAGCAGGGTGCGTACGCCCGCCGCGCGGGCCGCGTCCTCCAGGGCGCGCAGGATGGCCGTCGCGACGCCGGTGCCACGGGCGGACGGGTCGACGTACATCCGCTTGACCTCGGCCTCGCGGTCGCCGAGGAACCGCAGGCCGCCGCAGCCCAGCGCGGTGCCGTCGGCGTCCCGGGCGACCAGGAAGACGCTGACCGTCTCGCCGGTCGGCGGCTCGCCCGGCTCGTGATCGTCGTTGCCGTAGCGGGCGTCCAGCTCGGCGCGCTGGGCGGCGCACAGCCGGGTGGCGTCGGCCGACTCCCACGGCTCCCGGTCCACCGAGACGGTGCGGATCATGCTGCCCTCGTTTCCGTAACAAGCGTTACCGTAACGCATGTTACGGTACGCGGGTTGTCGGCGGAAAGAGGCAGCGGTGGCGCGACGGCGGGACCTGACCGGGCAGCGGGAGCGGCTCTCGGCGGCGACCTGGTCGGTGCTGGCCGACCACGGCCTCGCCGGCCTCACCCTGCGGGCGGTCGCCGAGCGCGCCGGCTGCACGACCGGCATGGTGCTGCACACCTTCGCCGACAAGCGTGCCCTGCTCGTGCACGCCCGCGAACTGCTGCACCAGCGGACCGGCGAGCGCGCCGACGCCGCCGCGTCCGCCGGCGGTGACCCGCCGGACGCGCTGCGGGCGGTGCTCCTCCAGGCTGCCTCCACCACCGAGGAGAAGCGGGAGGAGGCCCGCGTCTGGATCGGCTTCCTGGCCGCCGCGCTGGCCGACCCGGCCCTCGCCGAGCTGCACCGGCGCTACAACCGCTCCTTCGTGGAGCGGATCCGGCGGCTCGTCGCCGCCGCCCGCCCCGACTGGGAGCCGGCGGCCTGCACGGCGACCGCCACGACCCTGGTCGCGCTCGTCGAGGGGCTGAACACCCTCGCCGCCGTCGATCCGGAAACCTACCGCGACGAGGCGCAACGCTCCGCCATCGACGCCGCGCTCGCGCCGGTCCGGCTGAACGCTCCGTGAACAGGGGGCTGAAGCTCGTCGGCGCGCCCGCCACGGTGGGAGCGCCGAGATAGCCTGGGTCGGGTGACTGCGCCTTCCCCGGTTACCCCGGTCCCGCCCGCCGACCTGCCCGGCACACTCGGTGAGCTGCGCGCGGCGGGCCACCGGTACCGCACCGTCAAGCAGGAACTCCGGGACAACCTCCTGGCCCGGATGCGCTCCGGCGCCGACCGGTTCCCCGGCATCGTCGGGTACGACGACACCGTGCTGCCCGAGGTCGAGCGGGCGCTGCTCGCCGGCCACGACATGGTGCTGCTCGGCGAGCGCGGCCAGGGCAAGACCCGGCTGATCCGGTCGCTGGTCGGGCTCCTCGACGAGTGGACCCCGGTGATCGCCGGTTCGGTGCTCAACGAGCACCCGCTGCACCCGATCACCCCGGCCTCCCGGGCACTCGTCGCCGAGGCCGGCGACGACCTCCCGGTGGGCTGGCTGCACCGTTCGATGCGGTACGGCGAGAAGCTCGCCACCCCGGACACCAGCGTGGGCGACCTGATCGGCGACGTGGACCCGATCCGGATCGCCCAGGGGCGTACGCTCGGCGACCCGGAGACCATCCACTTCGGACTCGTACCCCGGACCAACCGCGGCGTCTTCGCCGTCAACGAGCTGCCCGACCTGGCCGAGCGGATCCAGGTGGCGCTGCTCAACGTGCTGGAGGAGCGGGACATCCAGGTCCGCGGCTACCAGCTGCGGCTGCCGCTGGACCTGTTCCTCGTGGCCAGCGCCAACCCGGAGGACTACACCAACCGGGGCCGGATCATCACCCCGCTCAAGGACCGGTTCGGCGCCGAGATCCGTACCCACTACCCGCTCGACCTGGACCTGGAGCTGGACCTGATCCGCCAGGAGGCGGACCTGGTCGCCGAGGTGCCCGAGCACGTCCTGGAGGTGCTGGCCCGGTTCGCCCGCGCGGTCCGCGAGTCACCCTCGGTGGACCCGCGCTCCGGGGTGTCCGCGCGGTTCGCCATCGCCGCCGCTGAGACGGTCGCCGCCGCGGCGCTGCGCCGCGCCGGCCTGCTCGCCGCGGGCACGCAACCCGCCGAGGCGTTAGGAAGGGACCCTTATACAACCGGAGGCGATAACAAGGGTCCCTTCCTTACACCCGTGGCGCGGGTGGGGGACGCGGTGTCGGTCACGAGCACGCTGCGGGGGAAGGTCGAGTTCGAGAGCGGTGAGGAGGGGCGCGAGATCGAGATCCTCGGGCACCTGCTGCGGACCGCCACCGCGGAGACGTTCCGGGCCCGGCTGGCCGGGCTGGACCTCTCCGGCTTCACCGCCCTGGTCGACGACGACCGGGTGATCGAGACCGGTGAACTGGTCAGCTCGGCGGAGCTGCTCCGGCAGGTCGGCACGGTCCCCGGCCTGGCCAAGGTGCTCGACCGGCTCGGTCTCGGCGACGCGCCCAGCCCCGAGCAGGCCGCCGCCGGCGTCGAGTTCGTGCTCGAGGGGCTGCACCTGACCCGCCGGCTCGGCAAGGACGTCACCGACTCCGGCCGGACCCGCTACGGCGGCCGGGACTGACCATGGCCGGCGACCGGTTCCGGTACGGGCAGTGGCGCGGCGGCCCCGACCCGCTCGCGCCTCCGTACGACGTGCGGGCGGCGATCGACGACGTCGGCGCCGAGGTGCTCGCCGGCGGCAGCCTCCGGGAGGCGCTGCGTAACCTGCTGCGACGCGGTCCGCAGGGACGGGGCGGCCTCGACGACCTGGCCGCGCGGGCGCGCCGGCTGCGGCGGGAGGCGCTGCGTCGGGGCGACCTGGACGGAGCGGTGACCCGCGCGCGGGCGCTGCTCGACCAGGCGCTCGCCGCCGAGCGGGACGAGCTCCGTGGTCGCGACGACGAGGGCGCGCGGTTCGCCGAGGCGGTGCTGGACAACCTGCCCCGCTCGACGGCCCGGGCGGTGGAAGAGCTGGCCGGCTACGAGTGGGCCAGCGCGGAGGCCCGGGCGACGTACCAGCGCATCCTCGGCGGGCTGCGCGACGACGTGCTCGGGCAACGCTTCGCCGGGCTGCGCGACGCCGTCCGGGCGTCGGCGGACCCGGCCGCGCAGCAGCGGCTGGCCGAGCTGATGCGCGACCTGAACGAGCTGCTGGCCCGGCACGCCCGGGCCGAGGACACCACCGACGCGTTCGCCGAGTTCATGCGCCGGCACGGCGAGTTCTTCCCCGAGCAGCCGCGCGACACCGACGAGCTGGTCGACGTCCTGGCCCGCCGGGCGGCGGCCGGGCAGCGGCTGATGAACTCGCTCTCCGACCGGCAGCGCGAGGAGCTGGCCGGGCTGATGCGCCAGTCGCTGGGCGACCGGCTGGCCGGCGAGCTGGCCTCGCTCGACGCGAACCTGCGGGCGCTCCGGCCCGACCTGCGCTGGGGTCGCGGGGAGCGGGTCCGGGGCGAGCAACCCCTCGGGTACGCGGACGCGGCCGGCGCGCTCGGCGAGATCGGCGAGCTGGACGACCTGCTCGACGCCCTCGAGCAGGAGCACCCGGGCGCCACCCTGGACGACGTCGACGTCGACGCGGTGGCCCGGACGCTCGGGCGGGACGCCGCCGACGACGTACGCCGGCTGCGGGAGCTGGAGCGGGAGCTGCGCCGGCAGGGCTGGGTGAACCGGGACGCGGAGGGGTTGACCCTCAGCCCGAAGGCGCTGCGCCGGCTCGGTGGGACCGCGTTGCGGCGGGTCTTCGCCGACCTGACCGCCGGGCCGCGCGGTCAGCACGACCTGCGCTCGGCCGGCGCCGCCGGCGAGGTGAGCGGCGGGTCCCGGCCCTGGGAGTACGGCGACGAGCAGCCGCTGGACGTCGTGCGTACCCTGACCCGGGCCGTCCGGCGTTCCGGCACCGGGGTGCCGGTGCAGCTCGCCGTCGACGACTTCGAGGTGGTGGAGACCGAGCGGCGGGCGTCGGCGGCGGTGGTGCTCTGCGTCGACCTGTCGTACTCGATGATCTCGCAGGGCCGGTGGGGCCCGATGAAGCAGACGGCGCTGGCGCTGGCGCACCTGATGGCCACCCGCTTCCCGCAGGACGCGCTCCAGATCGTCGGCTTCGGCCGGGAGGCGCTGCCGCTGACCCAGCAGGAGTTGGCGGCGGTCGAACCGGACCTGCAGCAGGGCACCAATCTCCAGCACGCGCTGCGGCTGGCCGGCCGGCACCTGCGCCGGCACCCGGACGCGGAGCCGGTGGTCCTGGTGGTGACCGACGGCGAGCCGACCGCCCATCTCGACCCGGACGACGGGGAGGCGCTGTTCCACTGGCCGCCGCTGCCGGAGACGGTCGAGGCGACGATCCGCGAGGTGGACCGGCTGAGCCGGTACGGCGCGACGCTCAACCTGTTCCTGCTCGGGGACGACCCGGGCCTGCGCCGCTTCATGGCCGCCGTGGCCCGCCGCTCGAAGGGCCGACTATTCACCCCCGACCCGGAGGACCTGGGCGAGTACGTGGTGTCCGACTACCTCCGCGCCCGCCACGGCCGCCGCTGAGCGCGTCGGTCATGGGACGGTGGTGGATCACAGCTGCCCGTCCGGGTGAACCGGGCACCACAACTCCATGATCGGCGGGGCGGGGCGGGGTTGACTGACCGCATGGACAGCACCGCGCTACGGCGGGCGTACGAGGAGGTGCTCGCCGAGGTCGACGTCGGCGAGTTCGGGGGGCCGCCGGAGGGGCAGCTCAGCGCCGAGCAGATCGTGGCGCACCTCGCGGCCAACGACGAGCTGATGAGTGAGGCGACCGAGGCGGTGCTCGCCGGCACGCCGTACGCATACTACGACCTGGCGGGGGTGCACCGGCCGGACCTCGACGCCCTGGCCGCTGGATGCGGCGGCCTGGCCGGCCTGGCGACCCTGCTGCGCGCCACCAGCCAGAAGCTGGTGGCCCTGGTCGACCGGCTCGGCCCGGCGGCCGACACCCCCGTCGAGACGCACCTGCGCGAGGGCTTCGACCTGATCGTGGACGAGCCCCTGCCCTGGGCCCGGGTGCTCGACCTGCACACCCGCGTCCACCTGCCGAAACACCTCGCCCAGCTGCGGATGCTGCGCGCCACGGCCTGACCGCCGAGGGCGTCACGTGCCGCGGAAGGCGCGGCGGTACGTCGACGGGGAGACGCCGACGCGGTGGTGGAGGTGTTGGCGGAGGGACGCTGCCGTGGTGAAGCCGCTGCGGCGGGCAACCTGGTCCACCGACAGGTCGGTCGTCTCCAGTAGCAGCCGGGCGTGGTCGGTGCGCTGCTGGAGCAGCCACTGCGCCGGGCTCAGCCCGGTCTCCGACCGGAACCGCCGGGTGAAGGTCCGTACGCTCATCCGCGCCTGGTCGGCCAGGTCGCGCAGGCTGACCGGCTCGTGCAGCCGCTGCCGGGCCCACTCCCGGGCCCCGGCGGTGCTCGCGTCGGCCACCTTCGGCACCGGGCGCTCGATGAACTGGGCCTGACCGCCGTCGCGCCAGGGCGGCACCACGCAGCGGCGGGCCGCCCGGTTGGCCACCTCGCTGCCGTGGTCGGTGCGGACGACGTGCAGGCACAGGTCGATCCCGGCGGCCACCCCGGCCGAGGTGAGGACCCGGTCGTCGGCGACGAAGAGGACGTCCGGGTCGAGATCCACGTCGGGGTACCGGGCCCGGAAGCGCTCCGCGTACGCCCAGTGGGTGGTGGCGCGGCGGCCGTCCAGCAGCCCGGCGGCGGCCAGGGCGAACGCGCCGGTGCAGATCGACATGATCCGAGCGCCCCGGTCGTACGCGGCGCGCAGTGCGCCGGCCGCACCCGCGGCGACGATCCGGTCCGGCGGCAGCGCGCGGCCGTGCACCCCGGGGACGATCACCGTGTCGGCGGTCTCCAGCAGCTCCGGCCCGTGGTCGGGGAGCACCTGGTAGCCGGCGGTGCTGCGGACGGGCCGCCCGTCGGGGGTGCACACCTCGACGGTGTAGAGGCGGGCGCCGGCCGGGGTCCGGGCGGCACCGAAGACCTGTGCCGGCGTGCCGAGGTCGAGGCCCACGACGTCGTCGAGAGCGAGGACGGCGATCCGGTGCGGGGCGGCGACCATGGCCCGATTATTGCGCATGATGGCTTTCCGGCCACTCGTCGGCGATCCACTCACCGCCGAGACTCGACACCGTGACCCGTACGACCACGGGCCCGGCCGCGCCGGGCCGCACGCGACCCGGCCGCCCGGGCCGTAACCGCCGCCTGCACCCCGCCTGGACGGTCGCCGCCGTCGCCTTCGTCGCGCTGGTCGGCGCCGCCGGCTTCCGCGCCACCCCGTCGGTGCTGCTGCACCCGCTGCACGCCGAGTTCCGCTGGCCACTGGCCACGATCTCGGCGGCCGTCTCGGTCAACCTGCTCCTCTACGGGCTCACCGCGCCGTTCGCCGCCGCGCTGATGGACCGGTTCGGTATCCGGCGGGTGGTGGCCGTGGCGCTGCTGCTGGTGGCCGCCGGCAGCGGGCTGACCGTGTTCATGACCGCGAGCTGGCAGCTCGTCCTCTGCTGGGGCGTACTGGTCGGGCTGGGCACCGGCTCGATGGCGCTGGCGTTCGTGGCGACCGTCACCGGCCGCTGGTTCGTCCACCGCCGTGGGCTGGTCACCGGTGTGCTCACCGCCGGTGGGGCCGCCGGTCAGCTGGTCTTCCTGCCCCTGATGGCGGTGCTGGTCGCCGAACACGGCTGGCGGGTGGCGGCGCTCGTCGTGGCCGCGGCGGCGCTGGCGGTCGTACCCCTGGTGGCCTGGCTGCTGCGCGAGCACCCGGCGGACGTCGGGCTGCCCGCGTACGGCGCGGCAGAGGTCGTACCCCCGACGCCGCCGGCCGGCGGGGCGGCGGCGCGCGCGGTCTCGGTGCTCGCCCAGGCGGCGCGGACCCGGCCGTTCTGGCTGCTCGCCGGCGGGTTCGCGATCTGCGGCGCGACCACCAACGGGCTGGTCGGCACGCACTTCGTGCCGGCGGCGCACGACCACGGCATGCCGCAGACCACGGCCGCCGGGCTGCTTGCCCTGGTCGGCCTCTTCGACATCGCCGGCACGATCGCCTCGGGCTGGCTGACCGACCGGGTCGACGGCCGGGTGCTGCTCGGCGTCTACTACGCGCTGCGCGGCGGCTCGCTGCTGGTGCTGCCGGGGCTCTTCGCCGCCACCGCCGAACCGAGCATGCTGGTGTTCGTCATCTTCTACGGGCTGGACTGGGTCGCCACGGTCCCGCCCACGGTGGCGCTGTGCCGGGAGTACTTCGGCGACTCCGGCCCGGTGGTCTTCGGCTGGGTGTTCGCCGCGCACCAGGTCGGTGCGGCGATCGCCGCCACCGGGGCGGGCCTGGTCCGCGACCAGCTCGGGAGCTACGCCCTGGCCTGGTACGTCGCCGGGGCGTTGTCGATCGGCGCGGCGGTGCTGTCACTGTTGCTGCGCCGCCGGCGGGTGGCGCCGCCGGTGCCGGCCGTCACGGCGGCGCCGCGGGCCTGGAGCTACCGGGGGTAGGGCACCGGGCCCTGGGTCACCCGAGCCGCCACTGCTGCTCGGGTGCGCTCGTGCAGGTCACCTGCTCGATGTCGGTGCCGGCGTCGGTGCCCGCGTCGTCGGCCTGGGCGCAGCGACCGCTCTGCAGCGCCGCGAGCAGCACCCGCCCGCCGCCGACGGGCACCAACCGCCACTGCTGGTTGGCCTGGCCGTGGCAGCCGTACTGCTGGAGCTTCGCGCCGTCGTCGCCGCTGGCGCCCTCCACGTCGAGGCACATCCCGGTCGCCGCGTTGGTCAGCGTCACCAGGTCCGCGCCGACCGGATTGGCGACCCACCGCTGCTCGGGGCCGCCGGTGCAGTCGGCGAGCTGGGCGACCGCCTTCTCGCCGCCGCCGTCGAGCCCGAGGCAACGGTTCGCGGCGACGCCACGGAACACCTTCGGCCCGGTGAGCGGGACCGGCGCGACACTCGGGGTGGCGCTGGGAGTGGGCGGCGGCGCGGCCGGTGTGGTCGGGGCGGGCTCGCTCGCCGGCGCGGTGGCCTCGGCCGTCGAGGGCGTGCCGGCCGCCGCCGGCACCACCGGCGCGTCGGCACCGCCGCCCAGGACACCGGTGGCGAAGAACGCCCCCAGCAGGACGCCGACCACGCCGACGACGACCGCGACCCGCAGCAGCGGATCGCGGGGCAGCCCGCGGCGGGGGGCGCGGCGGCCGTAGACCGTGCCGGACGGGTCGGGACGTTCAGCGGGGACCGACATACCGGCATCCTGACCCACCCCGCCGGTCCACTGCCAGCCGGCCCGGCTCAGTCGACGACCCGGACGTCCTTCCAGAACGCCACCCGGTCGCGGACCATCTCCGCCTCCGGCTTCGGGTCGGGGTAGTACCAGACCGCGTCCGGGCTGGTCCTTCCGCCGTGGTCGAGGGTGTAGTAGGAGGCGGTGCCCTTCCACGGGCACACGGTGTGGGTGTCGGACTCGCGGACCAGGTCGTCCCGCAGCGCCGAGCGCGGGAAGTAGTGGTTCCCCTCGACCAGCACGGTGTCGTCGCTCTCGGCGACGACGATGTCGTTCCAGATGGCCTTCGGCATGTCCCCACGCTAGGCCGTGTCCCGTGCGGACGGCCACCGGAACCGTGCGGAGGCGCGCGATGCGAAGTGGCCACGGTGGACATCCCACCCGACCGGGCGTCGACAGCGTAAGGTGATCTCATGTACGCCGTGCGTGATCATGACCAGGCGGTGGCCCGGCTCCGGCGGTCGTACGCGGCGGTGCCGCCCGACCAGCCGGTCCGCCTCGCCAAACGCACCTCCAACCTGTTCCGCCCCCGCAACGCCCCCCGGGCACCCGGCCTGGACGTGAGCGGCCTCGGCGGGGTCCTGCGCGTCGACCCGGCGGCCCGCACCGCCGACGTGCAGGGCATGTGCACGTACGAGGACCTCGTCGACGCCACCCTGCCGCACGGCCTGATGCCGCTGGTGGTGCCGCAGCTGCGCACCATCACGCTGGGCGGGGCGGTGACCGGCCTCGGCATCGAGTCGACCTCGTTCCGCAACGGCCTGCCGCACGAGTCGGTGATCGAGCTGGACGTGCTCACCGGGGCGGGCGAGATCGTCACCGCCCGCCCGGAGGGGGAGCACGCCGACCTGTTCACCGCGTTCCCCAACTCGCTGGGCAGCCTCGGGTACGCGATCCGGCTGCGCATCGAGCTGCAACCGGTCGGCCGGCGCGTGGCCCTGCGCAACGTCCGGTTCACGCGGCTGGAGGAGCTGACCGACGCGATCGGGGAGGTGAGCGCCACCCGGTCGTGGGCCGGCGAGACGGTGGACGCGATGGACGGGGTGATGTTCAGCCCCGGCGAGGCGTACCTGGTGCTCGCCACGTTCACCGACGGGGCCGGGCCGGTCAGCGACTACACGGGCCAGGACATCTACTACCGGTCGGTGCGCCGGCGGACCCGCGACGCGCTGACCGCGTACGACTATCTGTGGCGCTGGGACACCGACTGGTTCTGGTGCTCGGCGGCGTTCGGGGTGCAGCACCCCGTGGTACGGCGGATCTGGCCGGCGCGCTGGCGGCGCAGCGACGTGTACCACCGGCTGGTCCGGCTGGAACACCGGCACCAGGTGGCCGCGCGCATCGACCGGTGGCGCGGCCAACCGGCGCGGGAACGGGTCGTGCAGGACGTGGAGAATACGTTGGACCGCACGGCCGACTTCCTGCGCTGGTTCGACAAGGCCGTGGGGATGACCCCGGTCTGGCTCTGCCCGTTGCGGCTGCGGGAGCCGTCCGGCCCGGGGTCGGCGCGGGCCTGGCCGCTGTATCCGCTTCGGCCGGGGCAGGACTACGTGAACATCGGTTTCTGGGGGAGCGTGCCGATCCTCCCGGGCGCCGCCGACGGCGACGTGAACCGGGCGATCGAACGCGAGGTGTCGGAGCTCGGCGGGCACAAGTCGCTGTACTCCGACGCGTACTACGACCGGGAGGTGTTCGACCGGCTCTACGGCGGCGACACCTGGCGTGCGGTCAAGGACCGCTACGACCCGGACCACCGGCTCACCGGACTGTACGAGAAGGCGGTAGCACGACAATGAGCCTCATCGATCGAGATCAGGGGGCGGCAAGCGCTCCCGCGACACCGCCGGCGGGGGGCCGGCGCCCGCGGCCGACCGTGGCCGACGTCGTCCGGGCGTTGACCACCGGGGCCCTGCCGGTCCGGGTCACCGGGTACGACGGCAGCGCCCTCGGCCCGGCCGACGCCGGGATCACCCTCGCCATCCGTTCCGAGCGCGGCCTGTCGTACCTGTTGACGGCCCCCGGCGACCTGGGCATGGCCCGGGCCTACGTGAGCGGCGACCTCGGGCTGGAGGGGGTGCACCCGGGTGACCCGTACGAGGCGCTGCGGGTGCTGAAGGACGAGGTGCGGCTGCGCGTTCCACCCGTGGCCGAGGCGCTGTCCCTGGCGCGGGCGCTCGGCTGGGAGCGGCTGCTGCCGCCGCCGCCCCCGCCGCAGGAGGCGTTGCCCCGCTGGAAGCGGGTGGTGAACGGGCTGCGGCACTCCCGCACCCGGGACAGCAGCGCGATCTCGCACCACTACGACGTGTCGAACGCCTTCTACGAGAAGGTGCTCGGCGGGTCGATGACGTACACGTGCGCGGTGTTCCGCTCCCCGGACGACAGCCTGGAGACGGCGCAGGCCGCGAAGTACGACCTGGTCGCGCAGAAGCTCGCGCTCAAGGCGGGGATGCGGCTGCTCGACGTGGGCTGCGGCTGGGGCGGCATGGTCCGGCACGCGGCCCGGGAGTACGGCGTGAAGGTGCTGGGCGTGACCCTGTCGCGGGCGCAGGCGCAGTGGGCCCAGGGCGCGATCGAGCGGGAGGGGCTGACCGGTCTCGCCGAGGTGCGCCACCTCGACTACCGGGACGCCCCGCGTGAGCAGTTCGACGCGGTCTCCTCGATCGGGCTGACCGAGCACATCGGGGTGCGCAACTATCCCGGGTACTTCGGTTTCCTGCGGAACCGGCTGCGTCCGGGCGGACGCCTGCTGAACCACTGCATCACGCGCGCGGACAACCGGGCGCCGCACCGCTCGGGCGCGTTCATCGACCGGTACGTGTTCCCCGACGGCGAGCTGGCCGGGCCCGGCCGGATCATCTCGGAGATCCACGACGCCGGTCTCGAGGTGCACCACGAGGAGAACCTGCGGCAGCACTACGCCCTGACCCTCGCCGCGTGGTGCCGCAACCTCGTGGCGAACTGGGACTTCTGCGTGTCGGAGGTCGGCGCCGGCACGGCCCGGGTGTGGGGCCTGTACATGGCCGGTTCACGGATGGCGTTCGAGCGCAACGGGATCCAACTGCACCAGGTGCTCGCGACCCGCACCGGCCCGGCCGGCGAGACGACCTACCCCCTGCGCCCTGACTGGCTGCCCTGACCGCCGCTCGGCACCGGCACGAAGGCTGCGCCGTGGGTCGGCGCGGCCTTCGTCGTAGCCATTGACAAAGAAGTTTTGTACGTACAAACTGATTTTGCCATGAGAGATGTCCTGTACCTGGAGCAGCTTGAGCAGGCCGAGGTCCTGCTCAAGCCGCAGCGCGTCGAGATCCTGCGGCAGCTGGCCGAGCCGCGCACCTGCACCGAGGTGGCCGCGCGGCTCGACCAGACGCCGCAGCGCGTCTACTACCACGTCAAGCAACTCGTGGCCGCCGGCCTGGTGACGCAGGTCAGCGAGCGCAAGGTGCGGGGCATCAGCGAGGGCATCTACCAGGCCGCCGCCCGGTCGTACTGGCTGTCGCCCCGGCTCGTCGGGCGCATCGGCCTGCGCCGGGCCCGCGACGAGCTGAGCCTCGGCTACCTGCTCGACCTCATGGAGGAGGTCCAGGCCGACATCGCGGCGCTGGACCGCGCCGCCCCCGAGCTCCCCTCGGTCGGGGTCTCCGGCGAGATCCGCGTGCCCGCGGAGCAACGCCAGCAGTTCCTGCACGACCTGCAGGCGACCCTGCAGGACCTGTTCACGCGCTACGGCGGCGCCGAGGGTGACGCCTTCAAGCTCGCCGTGGCCGTCTATCCGAAGGGAACAGACCGTGAGTGAACCGATGAAGCTGACCGTCCTCCTCGCCGCTCCGGTCGAGGTCGTCCGCCGCGCCCTCACCGACCCGGCCGAGCTGCGTGTCTGGCTCACCGAGCACGCCCGTGTCGAGCTGCCGACCAGGTACGAGTTCTGGGGTCGGCACACGCCCGAGGGCGACGCCCCGCACCAGCGGCTGCTGCACGTCGACGACGACACACTGCGCTTCGCCTGGCTGCTGGACGGGGTGGAGACCACCACCGAGATCTCGCTGCGTCCGGAGGGCCCGGCCGCCACCGTGCTGACCCTCGCACAGAGCCACGTCACCTTCGCCGAGGCCATCAGCGGCGGCACCATCCGGGGGGTCCTCCAGACCTGGTGGAGCCTGGCGCTGGCCAATCTCGACGCGCACCTGGCCGGGCAGCCGCTGCTGCCGAAGGTCGACTTCACCTCCGCCGAGATGCGCGGCGAGCTGCTCATCGCGGCCCCGATGGCGAAGGTCTGGGAGTCGCTGACCGACTCGGAGCAGGCCAGCGCCTGGTTCGGGTACCCGATCGGCATCGAGCCCTGGGTCGGCGGCCGGTACGCGATGGGCGGCTTCGAGGCCGGCCACGCCGCCACGGTGGTCGACGTGGAGCCGGGGCGGCGGATGTCCGTCGACTGGGGTCCCATCGGCGTCACCACGTGGGAGCTGGCCGAGTCCGCGGGGAAGACGAAGCTGACCTTCGTGCAGAGCGGCTTCGACGAGCAGAACCCGCCGTACTCGGGCTGGGCCGGGTCGGTCTCGGGGCTCGCCGAGCTGCGCCGCTACCACGAGATGGCCGAGTGGCGGCCGATCTGGCTCTCCGCCGAGGTGCCGGGCATGGAGCCCGCGCCAGCGGCCGGCTGAGCATCCCCGGCAGGACGAAAGGAGCCCGACCGCGCTGGTCGGGCTCCTTTCGTGGTAAATGTCCCCCAATAGCGGTACGTCCGGGAGATACCCGAAGGCCAAATCAGTAAGCTCTTCATCTCTTGCGTGGCGAATGTGTAACTATTTCGCTATAGGCACCTGATCAGGACGGTTGGCGTAGATCCTCACACTCTGCCCCTGACTGAACGGTGCCTCCGCCTGTGTCCTCAAACGAATGGATGACCTATCCGTCGATGAGTCTGGCCAGGCAAGACCTAGGTGAGGAGCAGCAGTGATGATGGGACGTACCCGACTGTGGGCAGTGGCGCTGGCGGCCGGCGCGGCGGTGGCGGCCACCGCTGCGGGCGGCGTGGCCATGGGCGGCGGCAAGGACGACGCCGGCGACCGCCGCGACTGGAGTGACTCCCGGGACCGGGATGACGCCAAGGGCGAGCGGTTCGACGTGCGGGCGAAGCTCGACGGCTACCAGGAGGACCCGCTCACGATCTCGACACCGGGCAACGGCCGGTTCGATGCGCACGTCGACGAGCGGAAGAAGGAGATCGAGTTCCGGCTCAGCTACCAGGACCTCGAGGGGAAGATCAACGCGGCCCACATCCACTTCGGTGGGCGGCACCAGAGCGGGGGGATCATCGCCTTCCTCTGCGGCACCCCGTCGAAGGACGGGAAGGGCGGCGCGCCGAAGGGCACCAAGGAGTGCAAGGCCTCTCCCGCCAAGGTCGAGGGAACGATCAAGCCCGCGGACGTCATCGGCCCGCAGGAGCAGGGCATCAAGCCCGGCGAGTTCGACGAGCTGGTCGACGCGATCAAGGCCGGCGTCACGTACGTCAACGTGCACACCGACAAGTACCCGAACGGTGAGATCCGGGGCCAGATCAAGAAGGAAGACCGCAAGAAGGACGACCGCAAGAAGGACGACGAGAAGCCGGACTGGAGCAGCAAGGACGACGAGAAGCCGGACTGGGACTGGAGCAGCAAGGACGACGAGAAGTCCGACTGGAGCGGCAAGGACGACGAGAAGTCGGACCGCGACGGTGAGCACGGCAAGGACGACAAGGACGAGCACTCGGACGAGAAGGACTGGGGCTCGGAGCACCGGGAGGCATGACCGGTTCTCCGGTTCCGTGCCGGCTGCTGCTCTGATTGCGCGCGCGGCCCTGAGGGCGGACCGGATCCGAAGGGGCAGCCCCTGGTGGGATGCCCCTTCGGCGTGGGCGGGCACCCGCACGCGCGACGCGGGGAAGATCGTGCGTGGGCCAGGTGATTACGGCGGTTCCGGTGGGTACTGGCGGGCGATGTTCTTCATCTTCGGCCTGCGTACCAAGGTCAGCCAGTCCGGCGTGGTGCGGCAGGTGTGCCGCCACTGCGGCAACCACGCCGCGCAGGTGATCACCCGCCGGTCGACGAAGTTCACCCTGTTCTTCATCCCGCTCGTCCCGGTCCGCATGCGGTACGTGCAGCAGTGCACCTTCTGCGGTGCCCAGTACGAGATCTCGCGGTCCGACGCGCAGCGGCTCGCGGTCGGCTGAGCGCGTGGTGCGCTTCCTCTGCTGGCTGATCGGACGGGAACCGGTCGCACCCGCGCCGCCCTCCGCGCACACCGCCTCCCGCCCGCCCTGCACTGCCGGGCGGCGGCACGGTCGCCGGAAGCGCCGGCCGTTGGCCGGGACCGTCCTGCCCCGCTCGCCCTGGAACCGCTCCGCCGGCCGCTGACCCCGACCTCTAGTCTGAACCGTTCCGAGGAACGGGGGAACGTTGCGCAACCACCGGGCCGTCGTGCTGGTCGCCGTCCTGCTGTCCACCTTCTCGCTGCCGGTTTCGCTGACCGGGGCCTCGGTCGCGCTGCCCGACATCGGGCGGGACCTCGACGCCGGTCTCGCCTCCGTTCAGTGGGTGGTCAACGGCTACAACGCGACCTTCGCGAGCTTCATGCTCGCCACCGGCGCGCTCGCCGACCTCGTCGGCCGGCGGCGCGTCTTCGCCGGCGGGGTGGCGCTGTTCGCGGTGTCCGGCCTGCTCGCCGCGGTCGCCGGCGACATCCTGCTGCTGGACGTCGCCCGCGCGGTCGCGGGCGTCGGGGCCGCAGCGGCCGCCACCAGCGCCTCCGCGCTCCTCGCGGGCGCCTTCCAGGGGCCGGCCCGAGCCCGCGCGTTCAGCGTCTTCGGTACGACGATCGGCGCCGGCCTGGCCTTCGGCCCGTCGGTCGCCGGGCTGCTGATCGACACGCTGGGGTGGCGGGCGGTGTTCGCCGCGCCGGCCCTGGCGGGCGGGGCGGTGCTCCTGCTCACCCCGTGGCTGCCGGAGTCGCGCCAGCCGCACGCCGGCCGGATCGACTGGCCGGGCACCGGGTCGTTCACCGCCGCCCTGCTGTTGCTGATCTTCGGCTTCGTGCAGGGTCCCGAGTACGGCTGGGACGACGTGCGGATCGTCGGCGCCTTCGGGGTGGCGCTGGCGCTGCTCGTGGTGTTCGCCCGCGTGGAGCGGTCCCGTCCCGATCCGATGTTCGACCTGGCCCTGCTGGCGAACCCCCGGTTCGTCGGCATCTGCCTGGCGGCGGCCACCATCGTCGCCGTCATGGTGCCGCTGCTGGTCTACCTGCCGTCGTACTTCACGACCGTGGTCGGGCTGACGCCCGCCGCGGCGGGCGCGACGCTGATCCTGCTCACCGCGCCGACCCTGGTGCTTCCGCTGCTCGCCGGGGCGCTGATCCGGCGGGTGCCGGCTCCGGCGGTGATCGTCGCGTCGGTGGCGGTGGTCGCGGTGGGTGCGGCCTGGGCGACCGTGCTGGGCCCGACCAGCGACGCGGCCGTGCTGGCCGGTCCGCTGCTGACCATGGGCGCCGGGATCGGGCTGTCCATCGGGCTGCTGGACGCGCTGGCGATCGGCAGTGTCGGGCCGCACCGGGCGGCCACCGGGGCCGGGATGATCAACACCGCCCGGCTGGCCAGTGAGACGATCGCCATCGCGGTCGTCGGCGCGGTGCTCGCGAGCACCACGGCGGGCCGGCTCGCCGACCCCGGCTTCACCGGCGGCCTGCGGGCCGTGCTGTGGACGATGGCCGCCCTGGCGGCGCTCGCCGCGCTGGCCGTCGCGGCGCTGCTCCGCTCGGGCGCCCGGAGTCGCGAGCCGGTCGCGCAGCCGAGCCGTTAACAGGGGACCCTTCTTCTACCGGAGGCGTTAAAAAGGGGCCCTTCCTTCCCCTTGACCCTCACGTTGCGGGAGGCGGGAGCCTGGATCGCGGAAGGGAGGGAGACCATGGCGTACACGGTGGGGCAGGTGGCGAAGGCGGCCGGCGTGACGGTCCGGACGCTGCACCACTACGACGAGATCGGCCTGCTGTCGCCGAGCGGTCGCAGCAGCACCGGCTACCGGCGCTACGACGACGCGGACCTGGAGCGGCTGCAGCTCATCCGCTACTACCGGGAGCTCGGTTTCCCGCTGGAGGAGATCGCCGCGATCCTCGACGACCCGGCGAGCGACCCGGCCGAGCACCTGCGCCGGCAGCACGAGCTGCTGAGCGCGCGGATCGGCAAGCTGCAGGACATGGTCGCGGCGATCGAGATCGCGATGGAGGCACGGAAGATGAACATTCCGCTGACGCCGGAGGAGCGGTTCGAGGTCTTCGGCGACTTCGACCCGGACGCGCACGCCGAGGAGGCGGAACGCCGCTGGGGCGGCACCGAGGCGTACCGGGAGTCGGCCCGGCGCACCGCCGGCTACTCGAAGGACGACTGGCTGCGCAACAAGGCCGAGAACGAGGACTGGGGGCGCCGGTTCGCCGAGGTGATGGCCGCCGGCGCACCGGCGGACAGCCCGGCGGCGACGGACCTGGCCGAGGAGCACCGGCAGCTCATCAGCCGGTGGTTCTACGACTGCTCGTACGAGATCCACACCGGTCTGGCCGACATGTACGTCGGTGACCCGCGGTTCACCGAGTACTTCGAGAAGATCCGCCCGGGGATGGCCGCGTACCTGGCGGAGGCCATCCACGCCAACGCGATCAGCCGGGCGTGACGCCGACCGTGGCCCCGGGGAAGCCCGGGGCCACGGTCCCGGTCAGTCGCCGATGGTCGTGTGCAGGATGCCGCGGCCGAACGTCGCCGCGAACAGCGTCTTCGACCCGGCGTGGAAGTGCACGTCCATGACGGGCACGGCGGGGAACGTCGCGCCGACCTTGAGCCAGGTACGGCCCAGGTTCGGGGTGAAGAAGACACCCATGTCGGTGCCGACGTACAGCCACTTGCGGTGCTTCGGGTGCCGGATCACGTCGTTGACCGGCGCCTGCGGCAGGTTGCCGGAGATGTCCCGCCAGGTCGCCCCGCCGTCGGTGGTCATCAGCACGTGCGGCTGGGTCTCGCTCTCCCAGCGGAACCCGGAGTACGTGACCCAGGCCGTCCGCGCGTCCGCCGGGTCCACGGTCACCCGGGTGACCCACCGGTCGGGCAGGTCGGGGTCGGTCAGCCGGGTCCAGGTGCCACCGCCGTCCCGGGTGACCCACAGGTAGCCGTCGTCGGTGCCGACGTACACCACGTCCTCGTCGGTCCGGGCGATGCCGATCGCGGTGATGGTCGCGTACGACGTGGCGTTGCGCGGCGTCGGCCCGCCGGTCAGGTCGGGGCTGACCGCCCGCCAGGTGCGCCCCCGGTCGTCGGAGCGGTTGAGCACGTTGGAGCCGAAGTAGACGGTGTCCGGCGTGCCGGGGGCGATCTCCAACGGCGACACCCAGTTGAACCGGGTGCCGGCGAACCGGGCCCGGATCGAGGTCATCGTGTCGCCGCCGTTGTCGGAGCGGGCGCAGCCGCCGTTCTGCGAGCAGGCGTACACGTTGTCGAGGTCGACCGGGTTGATCCGGTTCATCATCCCGTCGCCACCCCGGTACAGGTTCCAGTCGGTCCCGCCCCAGGACCGCAGCGAGCCGTTGTCCTGGGTGCCGCCGGAGGCCCGGCGGACGTCCTGCGCGCTCACGTCCATGGCGTAGAACTGCATGTACGGCTGGACGGACGCGGCGGTCCACGGGCCGACCACGTCGCCACCCCGGTCCGACCAGTAGAGGCCGCCGTCGTTGCCCACGTACACCCGGCCCGGCGTGTGCGGGTCCCAGGCCATGGCGTGCTGGTCGACGTGGATGCCCCGGCCGGTCACCCAGGTCAGGCCGCCGTCGCGCGACTCCATCATCGGTACCCCGGCGGAGAAGACGTGGTTCGCGTCGGCGGGGTCGACCCAGAGCCGGCCGAACCACCAGGCGAACCCGCCGTCGGCGGCGTCGAGCGCCGGCTCGCCGGTCATCGGCCGGGACCAGGTGGCGCCCGCGTCGTCGGAGACGAAGAAGCCGGTCAGGTTGCCGATCCGGTCGTTGGTGATGGCGTACGCGCGGTTCGGGTCGCCAGGTGCGAACGCGACGCCGCTGCGGCCGGGGTCGCTGGTCGAGGCGGGCAGGGGTGCGCCGAGCCGGGTCCAGGTGGCGCCGCCGTCGGCGGAGCGGTACAGGCCGGAGCCGGGGCCGCCGTACTCGCGCCCGTCGGGGTAGCGCAGCTTGTCCCACATGGCCGCGAGCAGGATGTCCGGTTCGGTGGGGTTGATCGCGACGTCGATCGCGCCGGTGGAGTCGTTGAGGCCGTCGAGCAGCTGCTTCCACGTCTCCCCGCCGTCGGTGGTGAGGTAGACGCCGCGGTCGCCGCCGGTGTCGAACAGCCGGCCCTGCGCGGCGACGACGATCCGGCGCGGGTCGGTGGGGTCGATGCGGATCCGCCCGATCGCGCCGGTGTCGGTCAGCCCGAGGCTCTCCCAGGTCGCGCCGCCGTCGGTGGAGCGGTAGACGCCGGTGCCGTAGTACGACCCGCCGCCGCCGTGGTCCGGCTCGCCGGTGCCCGCGTACAGGGTGCCGTCGGGCGCGATCGCGAGCGCGCCCATGGACTGCGGCAGGTCGTCGGCCCAGGCGCTGGTCAGCGTGGCGCCGCCGTCGACGCTCTTCCACACCCCGCCGGTGCCGGCGGCGACGTAGACCGTGCCGGGCGTGGTCGGGTGGACCACCACGTCGATGAGTCGCCCGCCGATGTTGGTCGGGCCGAGCAGGTTCCACGTGACGTCGGACAGGTTCGGCGCGCCGCGCCGCGTGGCGTTCACCAGCGTCCGCGACTGGGCCAGCGCCTCCTGGTAGGCGGTGGCCGGGATCGAGCCGTCCGGGTTGGCCCGCTGCGCCCACATCCATTCGGCGGGCGCGGCCGGATTCTCCTCTTCGTGGAGGGCGACCGGGCGCGGTGGATCACCGGCCAGGTGCACCAGGGTCGTCGCGACCGTGAGCGCGGCCGCCACCACCCCCGCGCCGATCAACCGGAACCGTGTCCGCCTCGACAGCACCGACCGCATGGGTTCACCGGCCTTCCGCAGCATCGTCGCCGCTCGATGTGGCGGTCAGCGTACGCGGGTATCGACGTCTGTGGAAGGTGGCTTCGACTGTCGTAGGACTGTGAGACTGTCGCGTCAGGATCGCACACATCGGAGGTTCGACAGGTGTTCATCGTCGCCGGAAGCCTGTACGTCGACCCGGAGGACCGGGACGACTACCTCGCCGGGTGCGTCGAGGTGGTGGAAGCCGCCCGCAAGGCGCCCGGGTGCGTCGACTTCACCATCAGCGGGGACCTGGTCGAGCCGGGCCGGGTCAACGTCTACGAGCGGTGGGAGTCCGAGGACAAGCTGCTGGCGTTCCGGGGCTCCGGCCCGACGGAGGAGCAGCAGGTGGCGATCCGCGGCGCGGAGGTCCACCGGTACCTGATCTCCGGCGTCGAGGCCCCCTGACGGGTCACTCGCTGACCGCCTCCGGCGCGGGCGCGGTCAGGTAGTCGTGGACCGTCCGGGCCAGCCGGCGTACCACCTCGTCGCCGGTGGCGATCGGGCCGCCGGTCAGGAACGCGGGCGGGGTCACTTCGGCGGCGCCACCGGCGGAGGCTCCGGCGGCAGGCTGGGCGCGAGCCGGCGCAGCGTGAAGAAGGCCGGCACCAGCGCCTCGTACAGCTCCGAGAAGAGCGGCAGCAGCGTCGCGTACGTGGCGGCGGCGGCCGGGTCGGGCCGGACGGCCTCGTCGATGTCGACCAGTTCGGCCGCGACGTCGATGGACGCGACCAGGCCCAACGCCTCCATGCCCAGCAGCGCGGCCCCGAAGCCGGACCCCCCGCGGCCCGCGGGGAAGCGCACCGGCATGCCGAGCACGTCGGCGAGCATCTGCCGCCACAGCGGACTGCGGGCGAAGCCGCCGCTGGCCCGGACCTCGTGGACCTCGTTGCCGGCCGCCCGGATCGCGCCGAGCACCAGCGCGAGCTGCTGGCAGACCCCCTCCAGGGCGGCCCGGACCAGGTGCCGGCGGCGGTGCCCGTGGGTCAGCCCCACGTACGCGCCGCGCGGCAACGCCGACCAGTTCGGGGCCCGCTCGCTCAGCAGGTACGGCAGCATGAGCAGCCCGCCGGAGCCGACCGGCGCCCGGGCGGCCTCGGCGAGCAGTTTGTCCTCGGCGTCGGGGCCGAGCTCCGGAGCGAGCGCTTCGCCGGCCCAGTCGAGCACGATGCCGCCGTTGTTGATGGCGCCGCCGACCGTCCAGCGCTGCTCGGTCAACGCGTAGCAGAACACCCCGCCCAGCGGGTCGACGCCGGGCCGTTCGACCATCACCCGCATCGCGCCGCTCGCGCCGATCGAGCAGGCCGCCATCCCCGGGGCGACCACGCCGAGCCCCAGGTTCGCCAGCGGCCCGTCCCCGGCGCCGACCACCACCGGCGTGTCCCGGGGCAGCCCGGTCGCCGCGGCCACCTCGGCGGTGACGCCCGGCAGGACGTGGGTGGTGGGGACCAGCTCGGGCAGCTGCATCGACGTGATCCCGGCGATACCGAGGGCCTCGGAATCCCAGGCCAGCTGGTGGATGTCCAGCAGGCCGGTCGCCGAGGCCATCGAGTGGTCGGTGACCAGCGCGTCACAGAGCCGCAGCAGCAGCCAGTCCTTGATGCCCACCCAGTACGCCACCCGGCCGAAGAGTTCCGGCTCCACCTCGGCGTACCAGAGCAGCTTCGGCAGTGGCGCCATCGGGTGGATCGGGGTGCCGGTGCGCTGGTGCAGGGTCAGCCCGGACGGCACCGCCCGCAGCCGCTCGGCCTGTCGGGCGGACCGCGAGTCGGCCCAGGTGATCGAGGGCGTGATCGGGGTGCCGGAGGCGTCGAGCCCGATCAGGCTGTGCATCGCGCTGCAGAGGGAGAGGGCGGTGACCGGTCGGTCGAGTCCGGCCACCGCGCCCCGGACCGCCTCGATCACCGCCGCGTGGATGCGGTGCGGATCCTGCTCGGCGTATCCGGGGTGGGGCTCGTCGAGCGGGTACCCGGCGGAGTGGTGGGCGACCAGCCGGCCACGGGTGTCGTACGCGGCGGCCTTCGTGCTGGTGGTGCCGACGTCGACGCCGATCACGACGCCCAGGGCCCTGTCGGTCACCGGCCCCACCCCCTCGCCGTGCGCGGCCCCCGGCCGCCGCTGACGTTACCGAGCCGAAGGCGGGCGGGACGGCGAATCCGGTTGCGCGCGCGGTTCGGCGTGCGGTCGCGCCGCGTGTCGTGCGGGCCCGCCGCCGGACCTCGGGTCGCGCGACACGCCCGCACGGCATGAATCGACGCAGCGAAACCGCCCTATCGTCCGGGTTGCTCCACCGATCGGGTAATTTGCACCCGGCAACCCGTCCCCGACCGGGCCCCACCGCGGTTAACAGATGTGACACCCCGGTTGGTGGCCCATGGCCTAGGAGTCGGCGTGGCAATGACTGATTCGACCGGTTCGACGTGGCGGTACCGGTGGGCACACCGGCAGAACGAACGGCGGCAGCGGGTCTTCCGCGACGCCGACGAGGCGTGGCGGCGGCGCGACGAGGAACTGCGCCGGCTGCGTACCCTCGCCGAGGAGTTCGAGGGCTCGACCGACGCGGGTTCCGGCCTCCCCCTGGAGCTCACCCCCGGCGAGGTGGTCTTCTGGGCCTGGCCCGCCGCCCAACTGGTCGAGGTCCGGCACACCGCGGTGCTGCCCGCGCCCGACCTCACCGTCACGCCGCGGCCGACGTCGCTGCGCAACCGGCGGCCCGACGGCATCCGGGTCGCCGACGCCGGCATGGCGGTGATCACCAACCGCCGGCTGGTACTGCTCGGCGGGCGCGGCCGGCGCGACTGGACGTACGGGAAGATGACCGGCCTGGCCCACGACGCGACCGCGCCGGTCACGCTGATCCAGGTGCTCGACCGGCGCCGCGCCTCCGGGCTGCTGCTCCCGGTCGACGTGGCGGCCGACTTCCGGTTCACGCTGACGCTGGCGTTCGCCGACGCGATCGAGCAGCGTGGCGCGGTCATCGCCCAGCTCGACGAGGCGATCGCCGAGCACGAGCAGCTCAAGCCGTTCCGGCCGGCCATCGCCACGCCCGCCCAGGCGCGGCTGAGCGGATTCGTGCCCGGCGGCCGGCGGACCGTGGCCATCGCCGCCGGCATCGCGCTGCTGGTGCCGGTGGCGCTGCTGGAGACCGACCCGTCGGATCCGGGCCGCTCCGAGGTCGCGGTCGCCGCCACGCCGGCACCCACCATGACCACCGCCGCGCCGGTCGAGGCCGCCGGGTCGCCGACGCCGCGCCGCGAGGACCCGTCGCCCGCGCCGCCGTCGCCCGCGCGTTCGTCACCGCCCGCTCCCTCGTCACCGCCGTCGGACGATGAGCTGTGCGGGGCGCCGGCCAACCCGATGGGGTACGGCTTCTGCAGCGGCACCCGCATCCGCCGGCCCGCGGCCGAGGTGTGCGACTGGTTCGACTGCGTGCCCGAGTTCTGGGCCGGACGCGGGTACCTCGTGCAGTGCCGGGACGGGTCGGTCAGCCTCGCCGGCGGCAGCCCCCGGGCGTGCCGCGCGTACGGCGGCGTCCGCCGTACCTTCCGGCGCTGATCCGCCGGGAGGTGGCGCGCCCGCGACCGCTCCCATGCACGGCGCTGCCGGCCGGCCACTGTCGCTGGTGGACAGGGCGGGGCGAGCGGCGATCCTCGGGTACCGGCGCTGGCTGTCGCACCGCTGGACCGGGCGGTGCCGCTACACCCCGACGTGCAGCGCGTACGGGCTGGCCGCGGTCGAGCGGTACGGCCTCGCCGTGGGCGGGCGGATGGCGGCCGACCGGCTGCGGCGCTGCCGACCCGACGTCCCGTGCGGCACCCACGACCCGGTCCGCTGACCGGCCGCAGCGGGCCGGTGGGCGTGTCCGGGCGGGATGTGAAACGTTGTACCGTGCGTGACGGCGACTTCACCCCCTGCTGCTCCTGGACCGCCGTGGCGGGTCCGGTGGGCTGAGCGGGAGAACGACCGGCGGCGGCGCGCCCACGCCGGTGACGCCGAGGCGTGGCGTCGCCGTGCCGACGAGCTGACCCGGCTGCGGGTCGAGGCGACCTGCTTCCTCGGGTGCAGCCTGCCGCCGGACCCGCCCGTCGTGCACCTGGGCCGCGGCGAGGTCGTCTACCGCATACTCCCGAAGGTGGAACTGGTCGAGGTCGCGGCCCGCAACCTCGCCGGCCTGCCCGCACCCGGCCTGGCCGTCGACCCGGCCGGCACCGACGCGCCGGGCCACCCCCTGCCGCCGGGCCTCCGGGTGGTCGACGCCGGCACCGCCGTGGTCACCGACCGCCGGGTGGCGTTCCTCGGGCGGCACCGCCAGCGGATCTGGTGGTACGCGGACCTGGCCGGCCCGGCGCACCACCCGCGCGCCCCGCTGACCCTGCTGCACACGACGGACGGGACCCCGCTGGCGGGGCTGCTCGCGCCGCCGCCGGCCGCGCTGAACCTGCGCTTCTACCTCACTCTCGCCTTCGCCGACGGTCTCGGCAACCGCGACGCCGTCGCCGCCTGCCTCGACGACCTGGTCGCCGCCCACCTGCGCGCCCGACCGGTCGCGCCGCCGCCCGCCGCACCCGCCGAGGCGCCGGTGACCGCCCGCCTGCACGACCGCCGGCTCGCCGCCGCCGCGGCGGCGCTGGCCGCGTCGGCGGTCGTCGCCGTCACGTTCGCCGTCGGCCGGACGCTCACCCCGACCGTCCCGGCCGGGACACCGAGCCCGGTCGTGGTCAGCGACGTGACCGGCCCGGTCGACGGCTCGCCGACGCCGACGTCGTCGCCCGGGCCGGTCGAGCGTCCGCCGACGCCGACCACGCTCACGCCTCAGCCGGGCCGGCGGTCGCCGTCGACGCGCTAGTCGGTGTCCAGGAACGTCCGCCGCGACACCGGCGGCGTTCCTGGCCGCCGCACCGGCGGGGGAGACCCGCCCTACTCCGGCTTGTGGCAGACCGCTTCGAGGTTGTTGCCGTCCGGGTCGCGCACGAACGCGCCGAAGTAGGTCGCGTGGTACTCCGGCCAGAGCCTCGGGGCGTGCAGCACCTCGGCGCCGGCCGACACGGCCGCGTCGTGGAACGCCTGCACCGCCGCGCGGTCCGCCGCGGTGAACGCGATGTGCGCCTCGACGCCCTGCGCCTCGCCGTCCAGCGGGCTGAGCCAGAAGTCGGGGGCGCTGCTGCCATACCCGACCGCTCCCGGGAACTCCATCATCCGGCGGGCCCCGAGCGGGGCCAGGACGGCGTCGTAGAAGGCGAGGCTGGTGGGCAGGTCACGCACCTGGATCCCTAGGTGGTCGAGCATGACGGCTCCTCGTCGGCGATGGGACTGACGGGCGCACGCTACGACCGGGGTGTGACACGCTCCGACGTGGCGAGGCAGATCTGCAGGCCGGGGCCGGCGCGCCGGTCCTGCTTCGCGGTGTACATCGCGGCGTCCGCGCGCCGGATCAGCCGCTCGCCGTCCTCGGGCCGGTCGTTCCACGCCACGCCGATGCTCGCGCCCAGGCGCACCGGCCCACCGGCGACGATGAACGGCGGGCGGAAGACCCGCTCGATCCGCCGGCACAGCTCCGTCGCGTCGTCCCGCTGCGCGTCCAGGCCGAGGATGACGAACTCGTCGCCGCCGAACCGGCTCACCGTGTCGCCGGGGCGGACGCAGCCGCGCAGCCGCCCGGCCATGTCCGCCAGCACCTGGTCGCCCGTGGCGTGGCCGTACCGGTCGTTGACGGTCTTGAACCCGTCCAGGTCGCAGAAGAGCACCACCACCCGGCGGCCCGCCGCCAGGGCGGCGTCCAGGCGGCGGAGGAACTCCGCCCGGTTCGGCAGGTTGGTGACCGGGTCGACGCTCGCCTGGTAGCGCAGGACGCGTACCCGCTCCGACCACACGTTCCAGATCCGCAGCATGACCAGCGGCGTCACGGCGGCGGTGTTGACCGCGAGCAGCGCCGTGTCGACGTCCCGGCCGAGCAGTTCGCTGGCGCTGCCCACGGCGGGCATGGCGCACAGCGCGAGCCCGAGGAAGACCAACCGCTCCTTGCTCAGCTCGTCGGTCGGCGCAGGCCCGGGCTGGAGCAGGCGGACGACCGACCGGGCCAGCGCCGTCAACCCGACCGCCGTGTAGCCCGCCAGGTACGCCATGTCCGTGTACGCCGGCCGGTCGCTCGACCCCGGGACGACGACCAGCGCGACGCTGACCACCCCGACGAGGGAGAACCCCATCGCGGTGAGCAGGAACCACAGCGCCGGGATGAACTCCCGGGCGGTCAGCAGCAGCCGGACCAGGCACCCGAAGATGCCGGTCAGCATGAAGACCATCACGCAGGTCGAGATCTGCGTCATGGCCGGGGCGTCGACGTCCCGCAGGTGCGGCAGGAGCAGGAAGTTCCACAGCACCCCACCGGCCACCATGGACACGATCGTGGCGTCGATCAGCCCGCCCACGTCGTCGCGCCCGCGCCGTACGACGATCGTGATCGCCCCGGCGAACATGAACACCTGCGCCAGCGCCGCGAAGATCCCCACGACCGCGCCGTCACCGCTCGGGAGGCGCATCGCGAAGACGTACCAGTACCAGGCCACGTTGCTGGCGTTGAAGCTGACCAGGGCGGCGAGCAGGAACCAGAACGGCTTCCGGTGCCCGGCGGGCGTCCGGTTGAGCCCGATCATCACCGCCGGCACCGTCGCGAAGGACAGCACCAGGAAGTCGACCATCTTCTGCGCGTCGGACAGGTACGGGTACCCGACGATGCCGACGCCGCAGAAGATCAGGTAGCCGACGCTCAGCCCCAGCCCGCCCGGCTCCTGGTGCAGGCCGCGGTACCGGCCCGCCCGGCGCGCCGCCCAGTCCACCTCGTCGAAGACGTTCACGATCGACACGGTAGGGAGCTGGGCCGCCGTGCGGTAGCCGTGGCGCACATGCTGGACGGTGGCGGTTCGGCCGGCCACCGCCCGGCGGCGCCGGTCCCGGATGCCGGTTCACGCGTGGCGAGGGGACACCGGTCTTAGTACCGTACGCGGGACGAGCGGGTCGTGCCGGACGGTCCCGGGCCCGTGTTTGGTGAGGACGAGGTGACCGGTTCCACCGATGACAGCCGCCCCGGCTGGGACGGGGCAGGGGTTCGTGCCGGCCAGTGCCCGGGCTGCGGCCGGTCCACGGCCGACGACGTGTGCCTGCACTGCGCCGCCGAGGACCACTTCCGCAGCGCCTCGCTGGTCCGGGGCTTCGTCGCCTTCCCCGGCCGCGACCCCGGCCAGCCGGCTCCCGGCCCGCCGGCAGCGTCCGGGCTCGGCGACCGGGTACGCCGACCGCCGGGCAGCGGCGTCGCCGGGCCCTCGTTCGTGCGGACACCGCCCCGGCCCGCGCCCGCCCGGTCCGCCGCCGGCACCCGGACCCGCCGGCGGAACGAGGGCGGCGGTCGGGGGCCGCGGAAGATCCTCCTGAGCGTCGCCATCGCGCTCGGCGCGATCCTGCTCGCCGCGCTGGTCGGCATCGTGGGCGCCGTCATGACCGGTCCGGTGAGCGGCCCGGGCGCTGACGCCACCCCGACCGCTGACCGGCCGGGCTGAGCCTGTCGTACCCGCCCGGCAGCATCGCGCCATGGTTCTGACGTCCCTGGCCGAGGTCGAGCGCGCGATCCGGGCGGCGTGGTCGCGCTCGCCCTGGCCCTGGCCAAGCGGCCCCGGCTGCTGCTGCTCGACGAACCGGTGGCCAGCCTCGACCCGCTCGCCCGGCGGGAGTTCCTCCAGACCCTGATGGGCAGCGTCGCCGACACCGGCACCAGCGTGCTGCTCTCCTCGCACCTGCTGGCCGACGTGGAGCGGGTCTGCGACTACGTGATCGTGCTGAACGCGGCCCAGGTGCGGCTCGCCGGCCCGGTCGACGACCTGGTCGTCGCGCACCGGCGGCTGGTCGGCCCCCGACACGACGGGTCCCCGGTCGCCGGTGTCGCGGAAATCGTCCGGGCCAGCCACACCGACCGGCAGTCCACCCTGCTGGTCCGCATCGACGGGCCGGTCACCGATCCGCGGTGGACGGAGCACGACGTGACCCTGGAGGACGTCATCCTGGCGCACCTCGCCGACGGCGACACGAAGGCCAGCCACGAGGCGTGGGGGTGCCGGCATGATCTGGCTGACCTGGCGGAAGCACCGCCGAGAGGCGTTCTTCGCCGTGGCCGCGCTCGCGGTCCTCGGGGCGTTCATGGCCGCCACCGGGCTGGCCATGCGCAACGCCTACGACGACTACGGGCTGCCCGACTGCGTGACCCGCTTCGGGAGATCGGCGCCGGACCCGGTCTCGGCGAGACCTGCCACCGGGCTGTACCGATCTTCCCCAGCTGTGGGCAGGCTCGCTAAGCGAAACTTGAATCGCCGCGAGGCAACCATTCCGGTCCTTTCGCCAGGGGCCTGACGTCCGCTTCCGCGTGATCGCTGACAGCCGACGCGCCGGGGGATGGTGGCGTCACGTCGGCCCCGACTGCTGTCATGTGCGGATGAGCGAGTCCGAGGTACGGCGCACCGTCGAGGCGGTGTGGCGGTTGGAGGCCGGGCGGGTGGTCGCCGGCATCGCCGCGATCGTCCGCGACGTCGGCCAGGCCGAGGAGTTGGCCCAGGACGCGTTGGTCGCCGCACTCGAATCGTGGCCGCGCGAGGGCGTACCCGCCAATCCCGGCGCCTGGCTGACCACCGTCGGGAAGCGCCGGGCGATCGACGCGGTGCGCCGCCGGCAGACCGGGGAGCGGGTGGTGGCCGCGCTCGGCCGGGACCTCGACGAGCAGGTCACCCCCGACTTCGACGCCGCGCTCGAGGACCGCATCGAGGACGACCTGCTCCGGCTGATCTTCGTGGCCTGCCATCCGGTGCTCTCGCCGATCGCGCGGGCCGCGCTCACCCTGCGGCTCGTCGGCGGCCTCACCACCGGCGAGATCGCCCGCGCCTTCCTCACCACCGAGTCCACCGTCGGCCAGCGGATCACCCGCGCCAAGGCCACCCTCGCCGCCGCTCGCGTCCCCTTCGAGGTCCCCGGCCCGGCCGAGCGCGCCGAGCGGCTCGGCTCGGTGCTGGAGGTCGTCTACCTGATCTTCAACGAGGGGTACGCGGCCACCGCCGGCGACGACTGGATGCGCCCCACCCTCGTGCAGGAGGCCCTGCGCCTGGCCCGGCAACTCCAGGGGCTGATGCCCGACGAACCCGAGGTGCACGGCCTCGCCGCGCTGCTGGAGATCCAGGCGTCCCGCGTCCACGCCCGCACCGGCCCCGACGGCGAGCCCATCCTCCTCAACGACCAGGACCGCACCCGCTGGGACCAGTTGCTCATCCGCCGCGGACTCGCCGCCCTCGACCGGGCCCGCTCGCCCGGCACCGGCACCGTCGGCGGCGCGCCCGACCAGCCCGGCCCGTACACCATCCAGGCCGAGGTCGCGGCGTGTCACGCGCGGGCGCGTACCCCCGGGGAGACGGACTGGGCGCGGATCGCGACCCTCTACGCGGAGCTGGCCCGGCTGGTGCCCTCGCCGGTCGTGGAGCTGAACCGGGCGGTCGCCGTCGCCCAGGCCGACGGGCCCGCCGCCGGCCTGGAGATCGCCCGGGCGCTGGCGGACGAGCCGGCGCTGGCGCAGTACCACCTGCTGCCGAGCGTGCTCGGCGACCTGCTCGCCAAGCTGGGACGGCAGGGCGAGGCACGGCGGGAGTTCGAGCGCGCGGCCTCGCTCGCCGGCAACGCCCGGGAGCGGGCGCTGCTGCTCGACCGGGCCGCCGCGTGCGGCTCGTAAAAAATCTTGGCAGCGGATGTCGGATCCGGCCCGACCCGATCGACGCGTCAGTGAAAGCCCGAGATGGTGTCCGAGAACCGGAAGGAATCCTGAGATGCGCTACATGCTGATGCACAAGCTCGACGAGAACGAGCCCCTCGCCTTCGACCCGAGTCCCCAGTTCATCGAGCGGATGGGCGCCTTCATCGAGGAGGCGCAGAAGGCCGGCGTGTTCCTCGCCGGTGAGGGCCTGGAGAAGAGCAGCAAGGAGTCCGGCCGGATCACCGCCGACAAGGGCAAGGTGACCGTCACCGACGGGCCGTTCACCGAGACCAAGGAGCTGATCGCCGGGTTCGCGCTGCTGGAGGTACGCGACAAGAACGAGGCGATGGAGTGGGGGCGGCGGTTCGTCAACCTCTTCATCGAGGAGGGTGTCTACGTCGAGGTCGACGTCCGCCGGGTCTTCGAGTTCCCGGAGGGATGACCGTGCAGGGGTGCGGACGGTCGCGTCCGCACCCCTGTCACGAGTCGGGCAGAAGATGCCCGAGTACGGCCGAGAGCCGCTCCAGCATCCCGTCGACCTGACCGCGGTCATATCCCCTCAGGGCCAAGGGCAGTTTGCCGCGCTCGCGGTCCAATTCCGTCTTGGCCTGCTCGATACGCGATGCCTGGTCGGAGTTCAGCGCGTCCACGCATCGCCCGATCAGCTCGTCCACCCGGCGCTTGTCGTACCCACGCAATCCGCTTGTGAAGGTCGGTGTCTCGAACACCGGTCGGTCCAGGGGCGGTTCCACGCGGGTACCTCGATTCCTGAGGGGCCGTCGTGGGAAGCATGGCACGGCGGCACAAGCGCACCGGAAAAATCTTGCGGAGGGATGTCGGATCGCGACCGGCCCGGTCGACGCGTCAGTGAGAACCGACCGACGAGGAGATCGCGATGACCAGTACGACCCTGACGTGGACCGGGACGGGCGTCCCGACCGCGACCCTGCTCACCGCCGGGATGGCGGCCGGGCCGTTCTTCCTGGCCGTGTCGTTCGCCCAGGTGTTCACCCGGGACGGCTTCGATTTCAGCCGGCAACCGCTCAGCCTGCTCGCTCTCGGCGACCACGGCTGGATCCAGATCACCAACTTCGTCCTCGCCGGGCTGCTGGCCCTCGCTGGTGCCGCCGGCCTGCGCCGGGCCCTGCGCGGCCGCCCGGGCGGCACGTGGGGCCCGGCGCTGGTGGCGGTGGCCGGCGTCGGCATGGTCGTGGCCGGGGTGTTGACCGCCGACCCGAGCATGGGCTGGCCGGCGGGCGCTCCCGAAGGCTCGCCCGACACGATGAGCTGGCACTCGGTCGGGCACGGCGTCGGGGCGATGCTGTCCTTCGGGTCGCTCACCATCGCCTGCCTGGTCCTGGGTCCCCGCCTCGGCCGTCGCTGGGCCGCCTTCTCGGTGCTGGTCGCGCTGGCCACCATCGTCGTGATGGCCTGGCCCGACCAGGGCAGCATCAGCGTCCGGATGGCCGTCGGTTCGGCCCTCATCTTCGGCTGGCTCACCGCCGTGTCCGCCCGCCTCCGCGCCGACCTGCCCTGAAAGGGTTGTTCGAGATGCGCTACACCGACGGCCCGTTCACCGAGACGAAGGAACTGATCGCCGGCTTCGCCCTGCTGGAGGTGCGGTCGAAGGAGGAGGCGGTGGAGTGGTCGAAGCGGTTCGCCGGCATCTTCACCGACTTCGGGCTGGACGTCGAGGTCGACGTCCGCCGGGCGTACGAGGGACCGAAGGCGGTCTGACAAGGGCGTACGCGGGGGAGCCGGATGTGATGGCCGGCTCCCCCTGCCCTACTGGGCCTCGGTACCCTCGCGCGCCCGGCGGAGCTGCCGCGCATCCGTGAACCGGCCTCCGGCGAAGCGGGCCAGGGCTGTCGCCACCTCGTCCGCCGGCTCACGGACCCGGTTGAGGCCGAGCAGGACCAGAGCCCTCCGCCCGTCCAGCGGGCTCGTGCCGTCCAGCGGACGATCGATGGTCGACCCGGCCGGCACCAGCACCAACGTCGGAGGGGTCGGCTTGTTCTGATCGGCGGTCGGCACCGGCGCGTCGAGAATGATCGCGTCGATCTCGGCCCAGGACACCAGCCGGTTGAGCCCGGCGACCCGCAGGGTCAGCCCCTCCGTGCCGATGTGGAACCGGAACGGCCTGAGCTCGCGGACGGCGATCGCGCCGCTGATCACCAGCCCGAGGCCGCCGAGGATCGCCGCGGTGCCGGACCCGGCGGCGGAGCCGCACACCAGCACGAGCACGCTGCATGCGGCGAACCAGCCGCCCATGACCAGCAGATCGCGGCTTCTGTGCAGCTCCACGCCCGTACCTCGATCCTCGTGAGGGTCGCCGTGGAGAGAATCGCATGACGGTGCGAGCGTGTCTGTCGGATCTGAGCGGCGACCGACGCGTCACGTCGCGTCGTGCGTCACGGCACTGCGGGCGTGTCACTGACCGCGATACGGAGCGGACCGGCGGCGAGGACCCCCAGCACCTCCCCGGCGTCGAAGATCTCACCGGGGGCGGCCACGCCGGTCGTGAGCGTACGACCGGTGAGGAGCCGGACCACGCCTTCGACGACGATGGGTGCGGTGACGGCGTAGATGTCGCGGCCGGACGCGGCGATCCTGCGCTCCTGGGCACCCCGGCGCACGACCACCTCGGCGGCGAACCGCTGGGCGGATCGTCCCGACTCGTCGGTGGCCACCGGTGCCGGTGTCGCCGGGTCCCGCAGGTGGCTGAGCGAGGCGGTGTTGAGGTAGGAGGTCAGGGCACCCACCGGAAGGTGACGGGCGATGGTGACGACCTCCGAGAACGGCAGGCCGACCATGCGCTGCTCCCCGAACGGCTCCGGGAACCGCCAGGTGCTCTCCGGCGCCGGCTCGGCGAGGGGCGCCAGCCGTCCGTCGTTCACGACCAGTCGACGGACGGTGTTGCGCCGGCCGGTCGCGCGAGTGCCCTCGGTCGGCCACCACCGGTCCAGCGCGATCGCGACCGTGATCTCGTCCACCGGCGCGGAATCGTGGGCCGAACCGTCCGTGGCGACCGTGGCCAGCAGGTCGGCGAGACCGCCGTAGAACGCCATCGCGGGCACCACACCGACCCCCGCCGAGCGGGCGGGATCGGCCAACTCGCGGTACACCGCCTGCACCGCCGCCTGCTCGGCCGTCACGTCCAGGTAGTGGGCACCCGCCGCCACCGCCGCGGTCGCCACCGGCAGGGCCGTGTCCAGGAAGGGCCCGGCGCAGTTGACGACCGCATCGATGTCGTCGAGCGCCGACGGTGGCGCGCCGTCCGCCAGGGACCACGATCGCCATTCGAGCCCACCGTACTCGTGGGCGAGCGCCTCCAGCGCCGGTGCGTTGCGACCTGAGAGCACCGGCGTCAGGCCGCGGCGGAGAAGTTCGTCGACCACGAAGCGGCCGGTGTGACCGTTGGCGCCGTAGACCAGCACCCGTCCCATCTCGTTCATGTCTCCATGGTCAACATCTGGGACGGGTGCCACCAGCGTCCGATCTGACGACTGCCGTACAGTTTCGGACATGCACCGGGTCGCGCTCGTCCTGCACGAGACCACGATGCTCTACGAGGCGGCCATCGCCGCCGAGATCTTCGGCGTGGACCGGTCCGAGCTCTCACCGACCGGTGAGTGGTACGACCTGGTCGTGTGCACCCCGGACGGGCGGCCGAACCGGTGGCTCCCGGACGCGCGGACCGCGCGCTTCGACGAACTGGTCCGCGCCGACAGCGCCGTCGTCCCCTCCACCGACGACCCCGACGCACCACCGGACCCGGGCCTGCTGGAGGCGTTGGCCCGGGCGCACCGGCGCGGTGTGCGGATCGCCTCGCTGTGCACCGGCGCCTTCGTGCTCGCCGCCGCCGGCCTGCTCGACGGTCGCAGCGCCACCACCCACTGGATGCACGCCGACGACCTCGCCCGGCAGCATCCCCTGGTCGACGTACGCGCCGACGTCCTCTACACCGACGACGGGCAGGTGCTCACCTCCGCCGGCAAGACGGCAGCCCTGGACCTCTGCCTCCACCTGGTCCGCCGCGACTTCGGCACCGCGGCGGCCAACAACCTCGCCCGGCGGATGGTCGTACCCGCACACCGGGCCGGCGGCCAGGCGCAGTTCATCGCCCCACCGGCCGCGCCCGACAACCCGGACCGGCTCGGCGCCATGCTGGAATGGGCCCGCAGCCGTCTGGACCAGCCGCTCACCGTGCCGGACCTGGCCCGCGAGGCCGGGCTCAGCAGCCGCCACCTCGCCCGCCGGATGCGGGCCGAACTCCGGCTCAGCCCGCTCGCCTGGCTGCACCAGCAGCGGATCGCCCGGGCGCAGGAGCTTCTCGAACGTAGCGACGCGTCGGTCGAGCAGATCGCGACCCGTTGTGGTTTGGGCACCGCGACCACCCTGCGTCGGCACTTCCACAAGCACGTGGGCGTGAGCCCCACCGCCTACCGGTCCGCGTTCCACTCCCTGGTTCCGACGTCCGGTACTCCGCACCCGGCGCGCCCTGCCGGTGCCTGAGCCGCGCGGCGTTAGCAAGGTTCACCCCTTCGAGCCGGCGGGGACTACTGTGCGGCACTGCGGGCCCTGCTCGAACCCGCCACGACCGGCACCACCAACCCACCGCAGAGCAAGGAGTCGTCATGATTCTCGCCCGCGCCGCGCAGGCCACCCGCCGGTACGGCGACGTCGTCGCACTCGACCGCGTCGACCTCGACATCCAGGCCGGCGAGCTGGTGGGCATGCTGGGACCGAACGGCGCCGGCAAGAGCACCCTGCTGAACCTCCTGGTCGGGCTGCGCCGGCCCACCTCGGGTCGGGTCGAACTGTTCGGCGGTGATCCCCGCGACCCGCAGCGGCGGCGGCGGATCGGGGTGACCCCGCAGGAGACCGGACTACCCCCGACGTTGCGGGTCGGTGAAGTCGTCGATTTCACCGCGGCCCACTACCCGAACCCGCTCGGCAAGGGCGAACTGCTCGACCGCTTCGGCATCGCCGACCTGGTCAGGCGGCAGACCGGTGGCCTGTCCGGCGGGCAGAAGCGGCGCCTGGCGGTCGCGCTGGCCTTCGTCGGCCGGCCCCAACTGGTCTTCCTCGACGAGCCGACCACCGGCCTGGACGTGGAGGCCCGCCGGGCCCTGTGGGACGCCATCCGGGCCTTCCACGCCGAGGGCGGGACAGTGCTGCTGACCAGCCACTACCTGGAGGAGATCGAGGCCCTCGCCAAGCGGGTCGTGGTGATCGGCCAGGGGCGGTTGCTCACCGACGGCACCGTCGAGGAAGTCCGCGACGTGGTCGGCGTACGCCGGGTCAGCCTCGTCGCCGACGACCTGCCGGAGCTGTCCAACGTGGTCCGCACCGAGCGCGACGACGGTCGCATCCACCTGTTGACCACCGACTCCGACCAGCTGGTCCGCGAACTGGTCGGCGCGGGCGTCGCCTTCAGCGGTCTGGAGATCCGGCCGACCTCGCTGGAGGAGGCCTTCCTGACCATCACCGCCGCCGGGCCCGACGCCGCCACCAACCCGATCGCCGCCTGACGCCGCCGACCCCCGCCAGGGAGCCCCCTCATGCAGCTCACCCTCGTCCACACCAGGTACCAGCTCCTGGAGACGTTGCGCATCCCGATCGCGGTGATCGGCAGCGCGTTCTTTCCGGCCGCGTCGATGCTGTTCTTCGTCGTACCGTTCGCCGGCGGTGACCCGGTCGTCGCCACCTACGCCACCGCGTCGATGGTGACCTTCGCCGTGATGAGCGCCAACATCTTCCAGTACGGGATCGGCGTCGCCGAGGACCGGCAGCAACCGTGGGACCCGTACATGCGGACCCTGCCGGCCGGTGCGTTTCCCCGGTTCGCCGGCCGGATCCTCGCCGGCCTGGCGATGACGTTCCTCTCGCTGTTCCCGGTCGTCGTCATCGCCGCCGTGCTCACCGAGGCCCGGATCACCCCGCTGGCCCTCCTCGCCGCGCTCGGCACGGTCCTCGTCATCTCGGTGCCGTTCACGCTGATGGGCCTCGCCATCGGCTACTCGCTGCCCAGCAAGGCCGCGATCGCCGTCGCGCAGATCGTCTTCTTCTCGTTCGCGTTCGGCGGTGGCCTGTTCTTCGGCGGGCCCGAGCAGACGCCCAGCTTCATCGAGACGGTCGGCCCGTACCTGCCCACCCGGGGTGCGGTGGAGCTGATGTGGGGCGCGGTCGGCGACTACTCGGCGCGACCCACCTCGATCGTCATGCTGGGCGTCTGGATCGTCGTGCTGGCCGGCATCGCGGTCTGGGCCTTCCGGCGGGACGAAGGCCGCCGCTTCAGCTGAGCGTCGATCCCGTCTTCCGGACGGCTGCCCGCCAAGCGGGCCAGGGCGCTCGGCCACCAGGTGCGGGGGCCGAGGTCCAGGGCCAGCGCGGGGACGAGCAGGCTCCGGACGAGGAACGTGTCGAGCAGCACGCCGACGCTGATGATGACCGCAGTCTGCACGGACGGCACCAGCGGCAGCACGCTCAGCGCCCCGAACGTGGCGGCCAGCACCACGCCCGCGCTGGTGATCACCCCACCGGTGACGGCCAGTGCGTGCAGCACGCCCGGCCGGTGCCCGAGCCGCGCTGTCTCCTCGCGCGCCCGGGTGGCGAGGAAGATGGTGTAGTCCACGCCGAGGGCGACGAGGAACAGGAACGTCTGCAACGGGATCCCGACGAACAGCTTCGGGTAGCCCATCGCGTCCAGGATCAGCCCGGCCGCGCCCATCGCGGCCACATAGGACAGCACCACACTGGCCAGCAACAGCAGCGGTGCGACCAGCGCGCGCAGCAGCAGCACCAGGATGACGAAGACGACCGCCAGGACCAGCGGCACCACGATCCGGTTGTCGCGGCCGACAGTCCGCTCCTCGTCGATCAGGTACGCGGTGTCCCCGCCGACGAGGGCCTGCGCACCGGGCACGGCGTGCACCGCGTCGCGCAGCCGATCGACGGTGGCCAGCGCCTCGTCGCTGTCCGGCGGGTGGGTCAGGACCGCGGCGACGCGTACCCACCGGCCGTCCGGGGAGGGTTCCGGCTCGCCGACCTCGGCCACCCCCGGCACGGTACGGGCGGCGGCCACCACCTGGTCGGCCGAGCGGGCGGCGGCCAGGACCTCGGCCGGTGCGACGGTTCCGCCCGGGTAGTGCGCCTCGATCATCCGCTGGCCGGTGATCGAGCCGACCTCCGTCGTGAAGGTCTCGTCGCCGGGCAGGCCGATGCTCAGGTTGCCGATGCCGAAGCTCAGGGCCACCAGCGCCGCGGCCGTACTCAGCCACACCGGGCGGGGCCGCCGGCCGACGAACCCGGCGATCCGCCGCCACACGCCGTGCTCGGCCGCCACGTCGAGCTTCACCGCGTCCGGCGAGTAGCGCGGGACGAACGGCCAGAACAGCCACCGCCCGAAGATGACCAGCACGGCCGGCAGCAGCGTGGTCATGGCGAGGAACGCCGCGGCGATGCCGACCGCGCCGACCGGCCCCAGGCCCCGGGTGGACGGCAGGTCCGCCGCGAGCAGGCAGAGCAGGCCGAGAGCGACGGTCGCCGCGGAGGCGCCGATCGCACCGTACGACCGGCGCAGCGCGACGGCCATCGCCGCGTGCCGGTCGGCGTGCCGGCGCAGCTCCTCCCGGTAGCGGGCGATGAGCAGCAGGGCGTAGTCCACGCCGACCCCGAAGACGAGGACGGTCAGGATGCTCTGGCTCTGGAAGTCCACGGCCAGGCCGGCGTGCCTGGCCAGCAGGTACACCACCGCGCTGGCGAGCTGGTTGGCCAGCGCTACCGTGACGAGCGGGATCAACCACAGGACCGGGCTGCGGTACGTGACGAGCAGCAGCAGCGCGACGGTGGCGGCGGTGGCCAGCAGCAGCGTGGCGTCCATGCCGGCGAACGCGTCGAAGACGTCGTCCTCGGCGGCGGCCGGACCGGTCAACGCTGTTCGTAGTCCGGCGGGTGCGTTCTCCAGTTGGGCCTTGATGTCCGCGACCGCGTCGGCCCGCTGGCCGGCGTCCCCGGCGACGGGGAAGGACAGCAGCAGCGCCTGCCCGTCCTCGCTGGGCACCGGCGGGGGCACCTGGCCGCTGTCGGCGTACCCCAGGAAGGCCGTGCGGTCGGCCTCGGCCTTGGCGCGGTCGGCGTCGGTGAGCCCGCCCGCGCGGACGTAGACCGCGACGGCCAGGGGCTTCCGCGAGTCGGGGAACGCCTCCTCCGCGCGCTGCAACGCCCGGCTGGCCTCGGCGGTGGCGGGCAGCGCGCCGAGGGTGTCGTTGTCCTGCACCTCGGTCAGCTTGACGGCGAGGGGCCCGGCCGCCGCGATGAGGACGAGCCAGAAGACGAGCATCGCGTACTTGCTGCGGCGGCCTGGTGCCAGGCCGGTTCTCTTGTTCCTGGTCATGCCCTCGATCCTTCGAGCGGACCGGGTCGAGGACAGGAGTGCCAGGCCCCGTTCGGAGGTGGTGGTAGCACCACGCAAATCCGTGGCACCGGGGGCGGAGAATGAGCGCCGTGGACAGCTCCGTACGCGCCGTGGTGTGGCAGTTGGTGCGGCCCGGCGCGGTCGCCGCCGGGCAGGGCCTGGCCGTGGCGCTGCTGAGCCTCGTCACGAACACGGCGCTGTTCGTGCTGTCGGTGGTGTCGCTCGCCCTCATTCCCGTGTTCGGAATCGGGTTCGCGCTCTTCCCGGCGGTGACCGTGCTGGTGCGGCTGTCGGTGGGGCTGCAACGCCGGCTGAGCCGCTGGAGCCGGGCGCCGATCGCGTCGCCGTACCAGCCGGTCCCGGCCGGCGCGTCGCTCGGCACCTGGAAGCGGTTCCGCTGGATCGTCTCGGACACGGCCACGTGGCGGGACTTCGCCTGGCTGATCCCGGGCGCGATCACCGGCGGCGCGTGCCTGCTGGCGTTCGCGCTGCCCGTTTACGGCCTCGAAGGCGTCCTGCTCGTGCCGCTGCTGCTGTACCTCACCGTCGACTGGTACGGCTACGGCGTGTTCTGGCCGATGGACAACTTCCTGGAGGCGTGGCTGTCCATGCCGCAGGGCTGGCTGTTCCTCGGCGGCGGGCTGGCCGTCGCGCCCTGGCTGGTGTGGCTGCACTTCCGCTTCGCCGGCTTCTTCCTCGCGCCCACCCAGGCCCAGGAGCTGGCGTTGCGGGTACGGCACCTCGCCGCCACCCGCGCCGACACCATCGACAGCCAGGCCGCCGAGCTGCGCCGCATCGAACGCGACCTGCACGACGGCGCGCAGGCCCGGCTCGTTGCGCTGCGGATGAGCATCGGCCTGGCCGAGGAACTCCTCGCCGACGACCCGGCGAGGGCGGCGCGCCTGCTCAGCGAGGCCCAGGAGGCCAGCGGCCAGGCGCTGGTCGAGCTGCGTGACCTCGTACGCGGGATCTACCCGCCGGTGCTCGCCGAGCGCGGCCTCGACGGCGCGGTCCAGGCTCTCGCCCTCACCGTCACGCCGCCGGTGGACGTTGACCTGGACCTGCCCGGCAGCCCGCCGGCGGCGGTCGAATCCGCGGCGTACTTCGCGGTGGCCGAGTTGCTGGCCAATGTGGCCAAGCACAGTCGGGCTGGTCGGGCTTGGGTGCGGCTCTCTTATCGCGACGGTGCCCTGCGCATCGAGGTCGGTGACGACGGGCGCGGTGGCGCGCCTTTCGGAGGCGGGAGCGGTCTGGCGGGTGTGCGACGCCGGCTGGCGGCCTTCGATGGCACGATGACCGTGACGAGTCCGCCCGGCGGACCGACCGTCGTGACCATGGAGCTGCCGTGCGCGTTGTCATCGCGGAGGATCTCGCCCTCCTCCGGGACGGGCTGACCCGCATCCTCGACGCGTACGGCTTCACGGTGGTCGACGCGGTCGCGGACGGGCCGTCGGTGCTGCCGGCGCTCACCCGGCACCGGCCCGACGTCGCTGTCCTCGACGTACGCCTGCCGCCCACCTTCACCGACGAGGGCCTGCAAGCGGCGCTCGCCGCCCGGGTGGAGATGCCGGGGCTGCCGATCCTCGTGCTGTCGCAGCACGTCGAGCAGCTGTACGCGCGGGAGCTGCTCGCCGACCGTGGTGGGGGAGTCGGTTACCTGCTCAAGGACCGGGTGTCGAACGTGGGGCAGTTCGTCGACGCGGTACGCCGGGTGGCCGACGGCGGGATGGTGATGGACCCGGACGTGGTGTCCCAGCTGCTGGCGCGGAACGCGGGCGCGGACCGGTTGGGGGAGCTGACCGCTCGGGAGCGGGAGGTGCTGGGGCAGATGGCGGAGGGGCGGTCGAACGCGGCCATCGCCGGGCGGTTGTTCGTGACGGAGAAGGCGGTCAGCAAGCACATCAACAACATCTTCAGCAAGCTGGGCATGCCGCCGTCGGACGACGACAACCGGCGGGTGCTGGCGGTGCTCGCGTACCTGAACGGCTGATTCGCCGGCCAACAGGGTGTATAAGTATTACTCATGGAGGCCAGGTAACGCTTATATCGACGTTTGTGTGGCGCATGCTGACCGAAGCTGGCGTCGCGCTCATCCCACGCGGTGCCGACCGCGTCGAGCTGAGCTACGCCGACGCCCGCGCCACCTTGACTGTCGTCGCGTCCCCGACCCCGCCTCAGGTAGAAGCGGCTGAGCGACCTGCCAAGCGCGGCCCGGTGCCGTGGGGAACCTTCACCCTGCTTCGTCGGATGGTCCAGCGCCCGTACGCCACCCAGCAGGAACTGGCCGTCCTCGTTGGCGTCTCCCAGCCGCGGGTGTCCCAGGCCTTGCGCACGCTCGCCGATCAAGACGTCGTGCAGCGCACGTCGAGCGGGTGGACGCTCCGGAACCTCGATGAGGCGATCCGGTGGTGGCTGGAGAACTACCCGGGACCGGGAGGCATCAGCACGTACTGGTATGGCTTGGCGCCAGCGGTCGAACAGGCCCGGACGGTCGTCGAGATGGTCGCGGCACCCGACCCGCATGGCGTCGCGGTCTCCGGAGATGTCGCGGCCGACATCATCGCTCCCTGGCGTGCCCCGACCCGCGCCATCCTCTATGCCAGCACCGGCGTGAACCTGGCCGATGAGGGCTTCATCCCCGCCGGCGCGGAGGAGGCAACGCTCGAATTCACCGTGCCGAGAGACCCGGGTCTGTGGCAGCCGTCCGGTATGGCGGAACGCTTCATACCGGACGGTCTACCCCTTGCCGACCCGATCCAGATCCTCTGGGACGTGCGGCGTTCGCCGGGCTCAGACAGCGAGGACGCGGCGCAGCGTGTGTGGGACCTGCTGCGCCGCGATCACCGTGATCGGGGGTACGCGGCATGACCGGGCCGATGCCAGCGAGTCCGGTCCCGGCCGAGCCGCGACCTGTCTCGCTCATCTCCACCAGCCGGGCCGCAGACGCCGGATTTCTGACGCTTGCCGACCTGGCGCAGATCACCACCACTCTTGACCTGGACTACCGGATCGTCGGTGGGCACATGGTCACCCTGCTCGTGGCGCTGCACGGGGTCTCCGCGCAGGTGCCACTGCGCGAGACCGCTGATGCGGACTTCGCCGCGTTGCCCACCGTCATCGCGGACCCTCGTCTGCCAGCCGCCCTCATCGAGCGCGGCTACCGGTCTCGGGAGGCAGCCAACCGACTCACGCGTGACACCGACGATCACCGTTGGCCGTCTTCACCGCCGCCTGCCACCCTGACGGCTGATACCCGCCCGACCCGCTGTTCCTCCGGCGTCCGAAAAGGATTGCCCGGCGGCGGTAGGCTGCACAGCGAGTAGCGAAGGATGCCCGGCAGCGTGACGGGCGGGCGCCCAAGGGGCCCCGAACGTCGATTGGGCCGAAACACGGGGGATTCCATGTTCGAGCGGCTGGGCAGATTCGTCGTGCGCAGGGCGTGGTGGGTGATCGCCGGCTGGTTGCTCGCGGCGCTCGCCATCATCTTCACCGCACCGTCGCTGGGCGACATCACCTCCGCCGACCAGGAGAGCTTCCTGCCCCGCTCCTACGAGTCCGTGCAGGCCACCGAACTCGGCCAGAAGGCATTCCCGCAGGCGGCCACCGCGACGGCGATCATCGTGGTCAAACGCGCCGACGGGCAGCCGCTCACCCCGGCGGACCAGGCGAAGGTGGGCCAGCTCGCCGAGTCGCTCAAGGCCGAGAACATCCCGCACACGTCCGGCTACCTGACCGGCCCGCAGGCCGTCGCGCCCGACAGGTCCGTGCAGGTGATCAACGTCGGGCTCGACGCCCCCGCCCCGGACGACCCGGCCCTGCTCGACGCCGTACGCGACCTGCGGGCCGCCATCGGGCCGGAGCTTCAGGGCAGCGGGCTGACCGCGGGCGTGGCCGGCGACGTGGCGAGCTTCGTCGACAACGAGGACACCTTCAACGACGCCTTCTCCGTGGTCGGCATCGCGACGATCATCCTGATCATCGGGCTGATCCTGATCATCTTCCGCAGCCCCATCGCCGCGCTGCTGCCCATCGTGGTGATCAGCGTGGTCATGAGCGTCACCACCGGGCTCGTCGCCGCCGCCGGCAAGGCCTTCGACCTGAACGTCAGCCAGGACCTGCAGACGATCCTGCTGATCGTGCTGTTCGGCATCGGCACCGACTACATCCTGTTCCTGCTCTTCCGCTATCGCGAGCGGCTGCGCGCCGGTGACGACAAGCGCACCGCGATGGTCGTCTCCGTCCAGCGGGTCGGCGAGGTCATCACGTCGGCCGCCGGGGTGGTCATCGTCGCGTTCCTCGTGCTGCTCCTCGCCTCGCTGGGCTTCTTCGGCTCCCTCGGCCCGGCGCTCGCGATCGGCGTCGGCGTCATGCTGGTCACCTCGCTCACGCTCATCCCGGCGGTCGTCTCGCTGCTCGGCCGGTACGTCTTCTGGCCGTCCAAGGCATGGCAGCGTCCCCCCAAGGCGACCATCTCGCACCGGCTCGGGACGGTCATCGGGCGCCGGCCGGCGCTCGTCGCGGCGGCCTCCGGCGCCCTGCTGGTCGCGCTCGCCGCGGGCGTGCTGGGCTACAAGGCCGACTACGACTTCAGCGCCGGCTTCCCGCAGGACACCGAGTCGGCGAGGGCCGCGCAGGACCTGCAGAGCGGGTTCGCCGCCGGTGCGCTCGCCCCCACCGAGGTCTACCTGACCACCGGCAACGGGACGCCGCTCACCGACCAGCAGGTCACCGACTTCGCGGCGGCCGCGGCGAAAGCACCGGGTGTGGGTCAGGCACAGCCCCCGGAGCGCGGCAGCGACCCGAGCGTCGCCCGGATCAGCCTGCTGCTCGACGAGAACCCGGTCTCCAACGAGGCGATCACACTCGTCCGCGACGACCTGCGCGACGCCCTGCACGCCGCCGCCCCACCCGGCACCCGGGCGCTGGTCGGCGGGACCACCGCGATCTTCGCGGACATCAACTCGGCGAACAACCGCGACCTGTCGGTGATCCTGCCGGTGGCGGCCGGCCTGATCGCGCTCATCCTCGCGCTGCTGCTGCGCAGCCTGGTCGCGCCGATCTACCTCGTGATCGCGGTGCTGCTGAACTTCGCCGCCACCCTGGGCGCCACGGTCTACGTCTTCCAGGGACTACAGGACCAGCCCGGCGTGACCTTCCAACTGCCGATCATCCTGTACCTCTTCGTGGTGGCGATCGGGACCGACTACAACATCCTGATGATCGCCCGGCTGCGGGAGGAGGCGCGGGAGGGCAACGAGCCGCGCCGGGCCGCCGCCATCGGGGTGGAGCATGCGGGGCCGACGGTGGCTGCGGCGGGACTGATTCTCGCCGGGACGTTCGCGGTGCTGATGTTGGCGCCGATCTCGTTCCTGCAGCAGATGGGCTTTGCGGTGGCAATCGGCATTGTGCTGTCGGCGTTCGTCATGTCGATGTTCTTCGTGCCGGCGTTGACGGCGCTGATCGGGCACAAGGCGTGGTGGCCGGGGCATGGGGACGAGCGGCCAGCGCCGCACACCCCGCCGGAACCGGCGAGCGTGACGCAGGCATAGCGGCGGTGGACCGGTCATGCCTCAACCGGTAGTGACCGAGCTTGCGCCCCTTAGGCGGCGATGGCGCGGGCGGCGGCGTAGACGTCAGCGGGAAGCGCATGCGCAAGCTTCCAAATGATGCGCATCGGTCGGTCGCCGCTGTGCTCCTGGTAGGTCATCGGTCCGGCATACAGGTAAGCCGGTGCTCCCAGATCACGGTCCGCAACCTTGGTTTCCCGCACGAAGAGATGCACCGTCGACCCCTGCTTCTCGTGGTTGATGTAGCGCTGACCGGTCGCCGACGCCGACGACGTGGTGCTCTGCGACTCCCACTGGAACAGCGTCTCGGTGATGGCCCGGTCGGCGTACATGGTGGTGGGGGAGTAGTGCTCCTCGGACTTAACCAGGGTGACAAAGGAGAGGTCGGCCTGCGCGTCCGGCAGCCACTTGACGCCTTCGCGTAGTGAGCCCGGGTTGGGCATGCCGAAGGCGGCGCACGCTTCGTTGCGGCTGTACCGCGCGTGCACGTGTAGCGGCAGCCCGTCGACCGGGGCCGTGACCCGGTGGATGCGGTCCCGCAGCACCTCGGCCACCTGCCGCAGCTCCGCGCAGCGCGCCGGCTCGGCCCAGAGCCGGGACAGCCGCTCCGCGCGCTCGGCGAGCGGCGCGTTCGGCCCCCAGAGGTCGAAGTGCAGCAGGTCCCACAGCCGCCCGACCTCCGGCCGCTCGCCGGCCGCCACCCGAGCCAGCAGGCCGAGCCGGTCCGGGTCGTCGAGGTGCAGCATCCGCCCGATCGCCCTGCCCAACTCACGGTCGTCCGGCCCGCCCGACGAGACTTCCAGCCCGGCGAGCCGCCGCAGCCCGGCCCACCCACCGATGCTCGCCGACCGATACACGTCCTCGATCTCCACGCCGGCCTCGCGCAGGAACTCGGCCAGGCTCACGTCCCCGAGCAGCCGCAGCTCTCGGGTCAGGCCGGTCTTGGAGGTCGGCATGGCCGACTTCAGGTTGGCCAGCACGATGCCCTTCGCCACCCGGTCGAGCTGGATGTGGCAGCCGCTCGGCAGCGACGGGAAGTCATCCCGTACCGCTTCGGTGATCGCCCGCCGGCTCACCCCGGTCAGGGCCCGCCAGCGCTGGTCGAAGCGGAAGTTGGCGTGCTGCCCGCCGATGAAGTCGAGCACGGTCAGGCAGGGTTTGTCGTCGTCCAGGCGCAGGCCACGGCCGAGCTGCTGCAGGAAGATCGTGGCGCTCTCGGTCGGTCGCAGCATCAGGATCGTGTCGACCATCGGCAGGTCGACACCCTCGTTGAACAGGTCGACGGTGAACAACACCCGCAGCGTGCCGTTTCGGAAGTCCTTGATGAGTGTCTGCCGCTCCGCGGGGCCGACTCCGGACGTGATCGCCGCCGACGGCACGCCGTGCTTGGTGAACCAGTCCGCCATGAACTCGGCGTGCCCGATGCTCACGCAGAATCCGAGCGCCCGCATCCGCCCGACGTCGACGGTGTCCCGTACCGCCCGCAGCACCATCCGCGCCCGCGCGTGGTTACCGGTGTAGACGCCGTCCAGGTCCGAGGGGTCGTACCCCTGCCCGCGCTTCCACCGCAGCTGCGACAGGTCCACGTCGTCGTGCAGCCCGAAGTACTGGAACGGCGCCAGCAACTGCCGTTCCAGGGCCTCCCACAGGTGCAGCTCGACGGCGGCGCGGCCGTCGAACCACCGCCGCACGTCGCCGCCGTCACTGCGGTCGGGGGTCGCGGTCAACCCCAGGAGTACGCGCGGCCGCAGCCGCTCCAACAACCGGGCGTACGTCGGCGCCTCCGCGTGGTGGAACTCGTCGACGATCACCATGTCGTACGCCTCAGGGTTGATCTCCCGCCGGTGCAGCGACTGGATGGAGGCGAAGACGTGCCGCCAGTGCTGCGGCTCTCGACCGCCGACGAGCGTCTCGCCGAAGCTGCCGTCGCCCATCACCTGCCGGAACGTCGCCAGGCTCTGCCGCAGGATCTGCTCCTGATGGGCGACGAAGAGCAACGAGTCGACCGTCTTCTCCCGGTGTAGCCGGCGGTAGTCGAGCGCTGCAACCACCGTCTTGCCGGTGCCGGTGGCCATGACGACGAGGTTGCGCCAGCGGCCGTGAACTTTGCGCTCGGCGTCGAGGTCGGCCAGGATCTCGGCCTGGTATGGGTACGGCCGCACGTCCAGGTTCGCGATCTCGGTGGGCGCCTCGTCGGGGCGCTCCCCGCGCAGCGCGATCCGGAGTCGGTCGGCGTCCTTGCCCGGCTCGTAGTCCTCGAAGGCCGGGTCGTTCCAGTAGTCCTCGAACGTCGCGGTGAACGTGTCGATGACGTGCGGCTGTTCCAGGTTCGAGATGCGGACGTTCCATTCCACGCCGTCGACCAGCGCCGCCTTGGAGAGGTTCGACGAGCCGACGTACGCGGTGGTGGTGCCGGTGCGACGGCGGAACAGCCAGGCCTTGGCATGCAGGCGGGTGGTGCGGGTCTCGTAGGAGATCTTGATGTGGGCGCCCAACTCGGCGAGCCGGTCTAGGGCTCGTTGGTCGGTCGCCCCGAGGTAGGTCGTGGTGATGACGCGGAGGCGTCCGCCGCGTTCGATGAGGTCGCGGATGGCCGGCTCGATGATGCGCAGTCCGTGCCACTTGATGAACGCGCACAGCAGGTCGACTTGGTCGGCGGAGGCCATCTCGTGGGTGACCTCGTGGCCGATGCGCGGTTGGTGACGCCCGTTGACCAGCAGTGCACCGGTGGAGAGCGGTGTGGTGGGGCGTGGCGGGAAGGTGGGCTGCGCGGGTGGGGCGGGTGGTGAGGCGATTCCGTGCAGGAGGCGCCTGGCGTCAGCGACCTTGTCTTGCGCGGTGGCTGCCTGCGGATTCAAGCCGGCGATCGCCTCGGCGATGCGGTTGGCCAATTCGACCTGGCGGGTGAGCTCATCGCCACCACCGGACATGGCGTGTAGGGCGCGGCGGGCCAGGGTGGCGATGTGGCGGGCGAGAGCGTCGGGAGCGTCTGCGGGATCGAGGTTCGCATGCTGAACAAGAGCCGGGTCGAGGTGCTGCAGGCGGTTGGCAAGATCGCGGGTGATGAGATGCTCATACATGCCCCGCTCAAGATCCGTCACCCCGGAAACCTAACCAGTTCCATCGCCCACCGCTGCCCCGCGACATGCGATAGGTGGCGGGAGGCTGCGCGTGTCAGACGACTCACGCAGCGTTTAATGCGGGCAGTAGGCTGGCTGACTGCAGCCGTTCGTAGGCCAGCTTGATATGCGTGGGTGTAAAAAGGCGAGCTTTGCGGCCACTCCACCGGCGAACCCGCTCGGTCAACTCGTCGAGATCACTGGTGGGCGGATGCGTCGCAGCCGCGTAATGTACCGTGGCTAGCAGTTCAAGGCTGTAGGGCGCCTCGAACCCCTCGACCAAACGAGCTAGCTGCTCTAGCGCGTCAAAGGACGCCGAGCCATGGGCCTCAAACCAGGTGACAACGGCCTCCGCCGTACCGACAGTCAGCCGAATGGGCTGAAGCTCTTCGACTCGTGCCGACCTGTCGCCGAAGCCGGTGAGGTAATGCCCTTCCAACCGATCGAGGACCTGGTTGAGGTTGTCGGCGTACGGACCGTATCGACCGCGAACGAATTGCAGGCGTAGCGGCTGCCCTAACACCTGGAGGAAGTAGGCAATCTTCTGGATTTCCAGAACGGTGACACCGTCGCGCGGTTCGAGTGCTCGTGCGCGTTGGAAATAACGCTCGATGGCGTGCAGCAGGGTGGCGCGTCCCGCGGTGAGTCGAGGCTTCTCGGTGGCTACCGGCATGTCGGCCGGGTTCGGTGCCCCTTCCGGCGGAAAGAGCAGTACCCGAACATCGGGAACCTCGGCGAAGGCGTGCTCGATTGCAGGCCTGACCTCGTCCCAGTTGAGTCCACCGTTGCCGCAGCCTAGAGCAGGCACAGCTACGGACGTGATCTGACGTTCGCGCACGACGCGGACGAGGTCGGTGAGCCCGGCTTGAATGTCGGACAGCTTCGAGTTGGCCCGCCAGTGGCCCTTTGTGGGAAAGTTGATCACATATCTGCGGGGGCCGAGGCGAGCTGAATCAAAAACGAACATCCTGCCCAGCTCGACTTCGTTAGCAGCGCACGCTTGTCGATAAGCCGCGTAGTTCGCCGGGTAGGCTCGTTTGAATTGGAGGGCGATTCCCTTACCCATCACGCCGACCGTGTTGACCGTGTTGACTAACGCTTCGGTGTCAGCCGTTAGGAGGTTGCCGTGCCCGATAATGATCATTCTCCCGCCTCCTCCCGCCTGTACCCGTAGTACCAGTCCGGTCTGACACGAACGTACGCGTCGATGATGCCAGCCGTCTGTAGGACGCGCCTCAGCTGTGTCTCTCGCTGTGACGTCCGTACGGCGTAGCCGAGGAGCAGGTCGAGCTGGAACTCGCGATGGACCAGGAACTCCGCCATGCGTCGCCTGATCCGATCCGGGTCGTCGGGAAGGTTCTTCCAGATCCGCTCCTGCATCAGTGGCCAGTCGACGAGCTCCGCCAGCTCGTCGAGCGATCGGGAGAAGTTGGTCAAGTGGTGTGCACAGTTGCCGTCACTTGCGACCCAGCTGAGGCAAGCCTCATGGGCTCGTTCCACTGAGCTGACGAGGTAAACCAGCGGATCATCCCCGTCTGGGTAGCAACCTGCCTTGCCGTCCCGATGCTCGCACGCGATGCGATACATCATGGGCGAGCGTTCCGCGAAATAGAAGGGAACGTAGTCGGCTACGACACCCCCTGGTTGACAGGTGACGACGCGCTCGCGTCGGCTCGCCTTGATGTCGGCGGCGCCGACATTCATGGCGAGCCGCCGTCCTACGGCGTTGTCCGCGAGCAGCCGGCCTGCCGCCAGGATGGCCGGGAGGTTATCTATGTGCGTGAAGTGCATGATCAGCGTCGGCTTGGGCCGGCTGGTCTCATTCACCATCGATCAGTCCAGCTCGCTGGCGTCAATTCGGGCCTTCACCTCCGCGTACTCGGCGAGCAGATACAGCAGGTTGGCGCCGTCAATCAGCTCGAGCGGCTTGCCGGAGGCGAACTCGTACGAGGCGGCGCCGTAGCCGCTGGTGGTTACCAAGATGCCCTTCGAGGCGCCCTCGTTCTGGACCGTGCCGTAGAGATCTCGGACGGACGAGACGTCGACCGTGTTGCGGTAGCGCTTGGCCTGGATGACCACCTTGCCGCCGAAGATGGGTCGACGGTCGAAGGCAACACAGTCCACTCCGCCGTCGCGCGAGGGGCGGGTCTGCTTGCTGTCGAGCCCCATCTTCGCGAACAGGTTCTGGATGAGGCTCTCGAACTCGGTCGGAGTGAGTCTGAGCAGGTTCGGCCGCTGGTCGAGGTCGGCCAGCACGTCCACCTCGTCGACGAACCGCTTGTCGACCATGTCGAACTCGAGCACGGGGCGGACCGGCGCGAGTTCGGCCGGACGCCTCGACACCGATGCGTTGAGGTGCTGCAGGCACGCGCCGGGATCGACCATGCGGAGATTGAGCTCGCCGAAAACCTCACGGGTGGTCCGAAGCGACACCAGGCAAGGCTGGACGGCGGCTCCGGTGCGCGGATCGGTGGTGTCGACGATGCCGTTGAAGACGATCGTCTCTACGAAAGCGGAGCGGTCGGCCTCGAACAGCTCGTGGACCGTCCGCAGGGTGAGCTGAGCGACAAGGCTGGCGTACCGTTCCTTGACCTCCTTGACGGGCCGGGCGGCCGAGGTGATCTCGTCACGAGCCTTGACGTAGCGGTACTCCCGCACCGCTGGGACAACGTCGAGTGTCGGCAGATGGTACTCGGCGACCAGCTGACGAGATTCCGGCACGTAGGCCAGCCGGTGATGCTGCGGGAAGTCGTCCGGGTAGACCGAGTTGCCGAGCACCATGCTGAAGTATTCGACGACTGCTGTCGGCTCCGCCGCGGCGAACGCCGCAGCGAACCGCTCGATCTCAGCGTTGTGCGCGGCAACCTCCGCGTCGACCTTGGCACAGTGCTGTTGGTAGCTCTGGTAGGCGGCGGCCAGCCGCCGCTGGCGGTCGGCCTCGGCGGCTGCGTATTGAGCCTGAGCCTGGGCGAACGCCTGCTGCGCACCGGCCAACTGCTGCTGGTACTTGGCTTGCCCGCCGAACACCTTAGCGAGACCGGTCGGAGGGGGCGGCTCGAAGCGGCGCCAGTCCGGCGGGGGCAAAGGGGTGCCGAGTGCTCCCGGGCTGAAGGAAGGATGGGTGACCGTCTTCTTCAACCGGCGGAAGTCAATGTGATCGTCGACATCGAGCGTCGCAGCAAGCAGGTTGTCCAGCTCCTCAAGGCGGACCTGGAGGTCGGAGTTGGCGGCCGCCACCTCGGCAGTACGCGCCTCGGTATAAAGCCGCTTCCGTTCCCGTTCATCCGCCGCTGCGGCACGTTGCGCTGCCTTCATGGCTCGTTCGGCTTCGCGGCGCAGCTGCTGGTGGTGCCGATACGCCGCAGCCTGAGCCTGCCTCTGGGCGCGTACCTGGCGTGCGTGCGCCCGCTGCATCTCCTTGAGGATTCCCACGTGTGTCCTAAAGGGTGGATGGGTGCGGAGCCAACACCCTAGCCAGTAAGTCTGGAAGGTGGCATCCGGTCGGCTGCCAGGCAGCCGCACCTTCCGTGATGAAACGTCCGTTCGTATCCAGCAAATGAGGCGGTGAGATGTCGGATGCCGGACGGTCACTTTGCATCCGACTACCTCAACAGGCACAGATCAGCCCTCGGCCTGAGCGAGGTCGCTGATCACCACCTCCACCGAGTCCCGCAGCCGCTGTAGTTCACCAGCGGTGAGGCCGAGTTCGTAGCAGTGGTGGTGCCCTGCCCGGGACAGCGCTGACCAGGCGTACCCGGCCTGGGCAGCGATTTGTCGGCCGGCGTAGTGGTCGAGAATCAGGAATTGGGGGGAGCGGGCCCGCAGGGCCGCGATTTCGGGTCTGACGCGCCGCCAGTAGTCGTCGATGGCCGCCTCGAGGGCGAGCCGGAGCAACCAAGCGCAGGCGCGCGGCCAGGAGCCCCGAGCGCCGCGGACGACGTTGGTGAGCAGCTGGTCGGCCGCATTGAGGCAGCCCTGCGGCGACGACGTAGCTGTCGCGTTGGTCGTCATCGAAGCTCCTCGGCGAGTCGGCGGCTGTCGCGAACGAGCACCTCGAGGTCGAACTTTCCTGGGCCGTGGACGCCCTGCTTGCACGCCTGGAACACGTCACCGGCCCATCCGCCGAACCTGTTGAGCCGGCCGAGCACCTTGCCGCCCTGGTGCATGTCGCCGAACAGGGCCAGCGCCGTGACTTGGTTGAGCGTCAGCGCCTTCTCGATGAGCTCCTCGACGTCGCCGTGCCGCTCACCCCGCGCGATGCGCTCCCGCCGGATCCGCTCATGGCAGGCGGCTTCGAGTGCCGACCGGCAGAAGCCGGACACCAGCGGGTAGCGGGCATTGTCCGCCAGTTCCTCGGCCTTGAGGATCGCGGTGGCGTCGGCGAGGTACCGGTCGACCGGGTCGCTGTTCTTCCGGATCTCGACCTCCGACCCGTCGCGTCGGGTGACCGCCCAGATGGTGGCCTCGATGCGCAGTCGGCGTACCGCCTCGGGCAGCCGGTTGTCGTGCGTGAAGACCACGACCTGCCGGGTCTCCGCGAGGCCGGCGAGCACCTGCGCGAGGCCGTCGACCTTCGACGGGTCCATGCTCTGCACGGGGTCGTCGATGACGACGAACCGGAACGGGCTGTCGTCGGCGCAGGCGCGCGGCAGGAACACCGACAGGCCGAGGGCCTGCAGTTCCCCCTGGCTCATGACGGCCATGGCGGACGTGGTGGCACCGTCGACCTTTACCGGGAAGGAGATCTTCCGACTGGTGTTGGAGCCGTGGAGCCGCATGCCACTCAGCTCGACGTTGCTCTCCTGACGCAGTTCCTCCCAGATCTCCTGGGAACGCTGGGCGAACGGCTCGAACCGCTGGTCGCGAAGAGCGGACAGCGCGGTTTTCAGCCAGTCGCGGGCGGCACTGACCAGCTTGAGCTTCGCGTCGTTCTCGGCGCCGGCCCGCGCCTGGCCGAGCCAGCCCTGCAGAGCGACGGCGTGCTCGCGCCAGGCGTCGTGCCGCTGCCGCAGCCACCCACTCGTCAGTTCCTGCAGTTCAGTGAAGGCGTCGAGCAGCGGCAGGTAGGTGGTGCGTAGGCGCGCCGCGAGCTGATCGGGAGGAAGCGAAGCGGCGTCGGCGCACAGGTCGTCGACCCTGGCCCGGTAGCGCTTCACCGCCTCCGGCTGGTCCAGCACGCCGGCCATCGCCTCCAGGTCGTGGACGCTGACCCGCCGGTCCAGGTCGAGCAGCCGTACGGCTCGGGCCTGCGCCTCCCGCAGCCGCCGGTGCGCCTCCTCGGCCGCCACGGTGTCGCGTTGCAGCTGATCCAGCGTCGATTCCGCGCGACCGCGCCAGGCGGCGTCGAGCGTCCCGGCGCCGCACACCGGGCAGCTGCCGTCGCCGTGGTCGTCGTGGAAGGCGACCGCCATCCGCAGCAACTGTGCTGCCTGGTCGGCGGTGCCGGCACGGGTGGTGGCGACGCCGGCGACCTGCGCCGTGGCGGCGGCGAGTTCGTCCGCCACTTCGGCGGCGTACCCGGCGTCGGGGAGGGCGGCGGCGACCAGGCGCCGGGCGGCGACCGCCGCCGGATCGGTGGTGTCGCTGCCGGCGTCGGCGAGCAACTGGTCGAGAGCGTCGAGGTCGACGGTCCGCTTCGCCAGGAGCGCGGACGCAGCCCGGGCCCGCTCGTCGTCGACGAGGCTCAGCGCGTCCCGCAGGGCGGCGCGGGCCGTCTTGACCATGCTGATCTGGTCGTTCAGCGTTCGGCGGACCCGCATCAGGCGGTCGTCGGCGTCGACGAGCGGGTCCATGCCGAGGATCGGTGCGAGCGCGTCGAAGAGACCGCTGGGCTTGGAGGTGATGAGCCGGCCCAGGTCGCTCGCGGTGAGGAACGGCCGGTACGCGTCCAAGGACTTGCGCCACCCCAGCTCCGTCGTCCCGGGGTAGCGCTGCCCGTCGTCGGCCAGGACGCTGCCGATGCCCTGGCTGGCGTCGGTGTGGTCGTCGCGCCAGGTTCGGCGTACCCGGATGGGTTTGCTGGCCCCCTCGGCGCGGACCTGGGCCTCGATCTCGCAGGGCGACCCGTGGTGGAGGTTGCGCCAGCCGTCCTTGAAGACGCTGTTGCGGTCGGCCCAGCGTGCGCTGTCGCCGGTGAGGGCGAGCTCGACGGCCTCGGCGAAGCTGGACTTGCCGGAGCCGTTGCGGCCGACGACGAGGGTGAGGCCGGCGTGCGGCTGCAGCCGGACGCTCTGCTGTGGACCGACGCCGCGGAAGCCGGCGACGGTAATGGATTCCAGGTAGAGCGGCTGCGGGCGGGGCCGCTGGGTCGGGTCCCGCTCGGGCAGGTCGACGGACTCGCCGGCGAGGACGCCGCTGAGCGCCTCGTCGCCCACGTAGGCCGCGAGCACAAGGTCGATCACCGCATCGAACACGTTGTCTTCGGCCAACCGGTCGAAAACCTGGTCGAGTAGAGACTGGTCCCAGCCCATCCGGGTCTCCCTTCCAGGCGTCACCGTAAGTAGTGTTCCGCTTATCAACAATCCTGGTTACGGGGGATTGCTGGGAAACACTGGAACTTGTAGCATGCTCGTCGTGGCGGAGTCCATAGAAGACATCGAAGGTCGGATAGACGACCTGCGGGCGGCGGTCCGACGAGCGGTGGTGGCGCGGGACGCGGCTCGTGTCAAGGCGTTGCGTGCCGAACTGCGGGACGCCGAGCGGGAGTGGGAGCGGGCCATCACCGACCTCGCCGACCGCACAGAGGCGGACAACCGGCCCGCACGTGTCGAGGCGCCCCTGGTGTCGATGCGCGATCAGGTCCACCACGCCCTCACCCTGCTCTCCGCCCCGGCCGCACCGAAGCTGATCGCCGAGGTGCACAACGCCTTCTTCGGTGCCGCCGGTCCCGGCCTTGTCCCCGGCAAGCTGACCCACCTGCGCCGGGACGAGGAGCGCTCGTTCCGCACCGCCCCGCACTCCCGGCCGTACCATCTCTGTTCCGCCCTGACCGCCGAGCACCTCGCGCCGGCCCGCGGCCTGCTCGCGGTCTCGACCTGGCCGCTGGAGCGGCGCATCATCGGGCCGCTGAGCCCTCGTGTCGACTTTCTGACAGCCACTATCAAGGTCGCGGAGCAGGCTGCTCGGATGCCGGAGCAGACCCTCACGGTGGCGCGCCTGCTCCGCCGGTTCGCCACCAGCATCCCCGGAGCCGTCGACGGCTACGAGGCCGTCGACCCGGCGATCGTCATCAAGGCCGCCCAGGCCGAGCTGGCCGTGCACGCCGACGCCGACCGGGCCGACCGCGCCGCGGCGGCCGACCGTGCCCGCCGGCTGGACGAGGCGGAGCAGCTCTACGGCAGCCGGCTGCGCGTCATCCGGGGGTCGGCATGACCGACCTCGCCCAGCGCCTGGCCACCATCCGCGGCGGCGTCGCCCCGGCCCGGCACAACGCCCGCACCATCGCCGCCCTCACCAGCAACCCGGGCTGCGCCCGCCGCGCCGTGCTGGACTGCGCCGGCGTCGACAAGCAGCGCCTCGCCGCGTACATCGACCACCCGGCGCGGTTCGGCCAGTCCCGGTTCGCCATCACCCGCGGCAACGCGTTCGAGGCGCAGGTCAAGGCCAACGGCTGCGCCGAACTGCTGCGGCTGCTGCGCGAGCTGCTCGACCTGGAGATCCAGGAGGTCGCCTACGACGACCTGGAGTCGGTGGCCGGCCGCGAGGGCAACGACGTCCGGTACGCCCGCGCCCGCACCCTGCTCACCCGCGCCGCCGCCGAGCCCGACCGGGCCGGCACCCTCTTCGACCACCCGCTGCTGCGGCTCGACGTCGCCGGCCAGCAGGCCTACCTCGAGCCGGACCTGATCGCGTTCCAGCACGCCGGCCGGTTCCACGTCGTCGAGATCAAGAGCTTCGCCGTCATCGACGGGCAGGCCGACCCCGGCAAGGTGGCCGCCGCCGCGATCCAGTCCGCCGTGTACGTGCTGGCGATGCGGAAGCTGCTCGAAGAGGCCGGCCACGACCCGGAGGTCGTCTCGCACGACGTCGTGCTGGTCTGCCCCCGCGACTTCTCCAACCAGCCGATGGCGGTCCTGGTCGACGTCCGCAAGCAGCTCGCCGTGCTGCGTCGGCAGCTGTCCCGGATGACCCGGATCGACGCGCTGCTGGCGGAGCTGCCGGCCACGCTGAGCTTCGACCTGGCGGCCGACGGCACGGGCGTACCCACCCGCTCCCCGCAGTCGCTGATCGACGCCCTGCAGGAGGTCGAGGCGCGGTACTCGCCCGAGTGCCTGGCCGCCTGCGAGCTGGCGTACTTCTGCCGGCACGAAGCCCGCGGCTGCACCGCCGCCCTCGGCAAGTCCGTGCGCGAGGAGCTCGGCGGCATCGAGCGGGTGGAAACGGCGCTGGCCATCGCCCGCGACGAGCGGGCGCCCGCCGAGGACCAGGCGGAGGCCGCGGAGCTGTTGCGCGCCGCCGCCCGGCTGCGGGCCGAGCTGCTCAGCGGGGTGGCCGGATGAGTACGCTCACCAGCCTCGCCCGCGCCGAGGCCGTCGTCGCGGAACGCGCGCAGCGGATCACCCTGGTCCGGCACCTGCACGTCGCCGACCGTCCGCTGGTGTTCATCCCGCTCACCATGGCCGGCGAGGCCAATGCGCCGCTCGCCGCGATGGTCGGCGACGACCCGGACGACCCGACGCTGCTGATTGTGCCGCAGCCCCGGAACCGCGACCAGCGCTTCGCCTTCGCCGCTTCGCTGGCCGCCGTGGTCCTGCCGTACGTCGAGAGCTTCCGCGGTGACGTGGAGGCGGTGGCGGCGAACCGGGGCAAGGACATCCGGGTCCGGTACACGAACGCGCCCCAGCTGCTCGTGCCGAACGGCGGCGGCGTCGCGTTCACCCGGCTCTTCGGCCGCTCCACCCGGTTCCGGCGCACCGACGGCGACTACCCGGTGCACCCGACGGTGCCGCTGCTCGGCCGCTGGCTCACCTGGTTCGCCGACCGGGCCGAGCACCCGGGATCCTCCGCGCTGCTGGCGATGACCGAGGCGCTCGGCCTGCACTGGGCCACCGGCCAGAGTCCTCTCGAGGACGCCCAGCTCGCCGCCCTCATGGCGTGGATCGCCCCGCCGGACGGGATGACCGGCCCGGAGGCGGCCGCTCTCGCGGAGGATCCGGTCGCCTCGCCGCCGGCCGGCCCGACCACCGACCCGAGCTTCGACAACGAGGTCCTCGCGCCGGCGATGGCCGCGTACGACCGTGCGGTAGCCACCGACTCGCTGGTCGACCGGCGGCGCGCCGAGCTGGAGGACCTCCTGCGTGGGCAGCTCGAGCCGACCTGGCGGCTGATGTGGCAGGCCGTCGCGCTGCTGCACGACCTGCCGGCCGGGTCGCGGGTCGCCGGCCGCTGGGCCGAGGACCGAGATGCCTACACCAACTTCTGCTCGTACCTCGACGACGACGGCGGCCTGCCGCAGCCCCGCCGCGACGGGGCGGTGGCCGCCGCGCAGCGACTGCACCGCTTGGAACGGGCGCAGGCCTCGTACGACGTGCAGCGCGCCTACGACGACCCGATGGTGATGGCCGACTACCGGCTCACCGGCGAGGCGTTCGTCGGCGAGGTGACGGCCGCCGACCCGGCGCGGGTGGACAGCAGCGGCAAGCGCCGCGTCCTGCGCCCCTGGATCACGGTGACCACGGCCGACCCGGTGCTGGTCACCCCGGGCACGACGCTGTGCTCACCCGACCGGCCCGGCAACCAGAAGGCCAAGGTCGTTTCGGTCGCCCGCGACGACGACGGAACCACTGAGGTGGTGCTGGAGCTGACCGGTGGGATGGGGCCGTCGCTGACCCCGCCGCCGGGCAGCGTGCCGGAGGTGGGGGAGCGGCTCTGCTACACCACGCTGACCGACTCCTTCTTCCCGGCCGGCGCCTTCCCGACGCGGGAGGAGACGCCGTGGACCCACGGTGGGCCGCCGGCACTCTTCGACGACGGCGCCCCGACCGCCGAGGACGCCCGCGAAGAGTGGTCCTGACCTCGCCCGTCCAACCGCAGCACAACAAACGACCAGACGTTCAGATCCGTGGGGGAGCTGACATGAGCAAGTTGGGCACGATCCTCGACCAGATCGACTCGGGCACGGTGCTGCTGCCCGAGTTCCAGCGCGGCTACGTGTGGAACCGCGACCAGGTCCGCGGCCTGATGCGCTCGCTCTACCTCGGCTATCCGGTCGGCGCCCTGCTGGTTTGGGAGACCGAAGCCGACCATGGGTCGGTGCGGGGCAGCAGCAAGGCTGGTGGCGGGATCAAGCAGCTGCTCCTGGACGGTCAGCAGCGGATCACCTCCCTCTACGGGGTGGTGCGCGGCAAGCCTCCGGCGTTCTTCGAGGGCGATCCGGCCGCCTTCACCGGGCTGCGGTTCAACGTCGAAGAGGAGACCTTCGAGTTCTACGCGCCGGCCAAGATGAAGGACGACCCGACGTGGGTCGACGTCACCGAGCTCTTCGTCGACGGCATCGAGCCGCACATCGGCAAGCTTTCCGCCGACCCGGCCACCATGCCGCACTTCGCCACGTACATGGGTCGGCTCATCCGGCTGCGCAACATCCTCGAGCGCGAGTTCCACCAGGAGAAGATCACCGGCGCGGACAAGGGCGTCGAGGTCGTCGTCGACATCTTCAACCGCGTCAATTCCGGCGGCACCAAGCTCTCCAAGGGCGACCTGGCGCTGGCAAAGATCTGCGCCGACTGGCCCGAGGCGCGCTCGACCATGCGCAAGCACCTCAGCACGTGGTCGACGGCCGGATTTCAGTTCAACCTCGACTGGCTGCTGCGCAACGTCAACGCGGTAGCGACCGGCCGGGCCCAGTTCGAGTTCCTGGAGGGGGTCGGCTCGGCCGACTTCGCCCAGGCGCTGACCTCCAGCGAGCACTACATCAGCGGCTTCCTCGACGTGATCTCCGGGCGGCTTGGCCTGGACCACGACCGGGTGCTGATGGGTCGCTACGCCTTCCCGGTGGTCTCCCGCTTCCTGCACCTCAACGGCGGCTCGTTCGCCGACGCCACCCAGCGCGATCGGATGCTCTTCTGGTACATCCACGCCGCGCTGTGGGGACGCTTCGCCGGCTCCACCGAAACGATCCTGACTCAGGACTACGAGACCGTCGCCCGCACCGGCATCAACGGCCTGATCACCAGCCTCAGCCGCTGGCGCGGCGGCAACCTCGTCATCGACGGACAGGACTTCGAGGGATTCGGCCGCGGCTCGCGCTTCTACCCGCTGCTCTACCTGCTCACCCGCGTGCTCGGCGCCCGCGATTTCGGCTCCGGGCTCGAGCTCAGAGCCGAGATGCTCGGCTACCTCACCTCGCTGCAGGTGCACCACATCTTCCCGAAGGCGCTGCTCTACAAGCACGGCTACGGCCGCTCCGAGGTCAACGCCGTCGCCAACTTCTCCTTCCTGACCCAGCAGACCAACCTGGCGATCGGCAAGCGGGCGCCGGAGGACTACTTCGCCGAGACCCAGCAGAAGCACCCGGGCGCGCTCGAGTCACAGTGGATCCCCACCGACCCGCAGCTCTGGCGCCTCGACCGCTACCGCGAGTTCCTGGCCGCCCGCCGGGAGCTGTTGGCCGAGGCCGCCAACGGCTTCCTCGCCAGCCTGCGTGACGGGACCAAGCCGGCGACCGAGCCGCTGCGGCCGGTGGTCGTGGTGGCCGAGGAGGACGACGACGTCCGCGCCCGCCAGATCAAGGCGCTGGTCGACGAGCTGACCGCGGCCGGCTGTGCCGAACCCGCGTTGGACAGCGAAATCGCCGATCCTGCCACGGGACGTGTCCTGGGGGTGGCCGAGGCGTACTGGCCAAACGGCCTCCAGCCGGGTCTCGGCAACCCGGTGGTGTTGGAACTCGACGCCAACCCCGACCTGCCGCGCATGGAGGAACTCGGATACGAGGTGTTCACCTCGGTGGACGCGCTCCTCGGCTACGTGGCTCGGCGCAACGAGCAGGCAGCCGGACCGTCGGAGGACGACGACCACATCGGCCCGGACGAGTCGACCGTCGAGGACGCGGCGCTGGCGGCCGGCCCGCCGTCCGCGACCGTGCCGGCGCAGGCCGCGGTTGGCGGCACGGGCGCCGACTTCGACCGGGCGATGCGGCAGCTGTATGTGGCGGCGCGCGACGAGGCCGGCTACAACGCCACGCTCTTCCTCAGCATGCTCGCCGAGCACGGAAGCATCTCCACCGCGAAGAAGCTGCTCGCCAGCTCTGTGGTGTCCGACGGCTTCGTCGCGCTGTGGGAGCGGGGCCGGCTCGACCTGACGGTAGAGGCTCTGGTGACCAGGCCGGAGTTCGAGTGGCTGTTCGATCCCGCCGAGCTGGAGGTCGCGCGCACCCGCCTGCAGCAGTTCGAGTACGAGGCGCGGTGACGTCCATGGCCGTCAGCAACCTGCTGCTTCCGCGACAGCCGGCGGTGTCGCCGTCGGCTCAAGCTGAGCAGGTCATTGCCGAGGTGCTGGCCGACCTGCACTCCCGCGAGTACCGGGGCGTCGTGGTCGACTCGCCTCCCGGCGCCGGCAAGTCGACCCTGGTCGTCCGCGCCGCCATCGAGCTGGCCCGCGCCGGCGAGCCACTGATCGTCATCGCGCAGACGAACGAGCAGGTCGACGACCTGATCGACCGGCTCGCCCAGCAGGCGCCGGACCTGCACATCGGCCGCCTCTCGGCGAACGACTACAGCGCCACCGAGCGGATCAAGCGGTACGCCACCGTCCGGGTCGCCGCCAAGGTCGCCGACCTCGGCGGTCCCTCGATCATCATCGGTACGGCCGCGAAGTGGTCGATGGTGTCGGAGGGCTGCTGGCCCTGGGCGATCGTCGACGAGGCCTACCAGATGCGGTCGGACGCGCTGCTGCGGGTGGCCGGCCGGTTCGAGCGGGCGCTCTTCGTCGGCGACCCCGGCCAGCTCGACCCGTTCTCCACCGTCGAGACCGAACGCTGGGTCGGCCTCACCTGGGATCCGATGCAGTCCGCGGTCGCCGCCCTGCTGCGACACAACCCGAACCTACCGGTGCACCGGCTGCCGGTGTCGTGGCGGCTGCCGCCGTCGGCGGCGCCGGTGGTCGCCGAGGCGTTCTACCCGTTCACCGGGTTCCAGGCCGGTACGGGGCCTGGCGAGCGGTCGCTGTCGTTCGCCACGGCCGGGTTCGGGCACGGACCGGTCGACGCGGCGCTGGAGACGGCGGCGGCCAACGGGTGGGCGCTCTACGAGTTGCCTGCCCGGCACACGCTGCGCACCGATGCCGAGGCTGCTGAGGCGTGCGCCGTCCTGGCACGCCGGCTGCTGGAGCGTGGGGCCGTCGCCGTATCCGAACGCAAGCCTGGTGGGGCGCCCGTCACCCCCGACCGGATTGCCATCGGCGCTGCGCATCGGGACCAGGTCGCTGCCATTCGCGCCCACCTCGGCGAGGCCGAATCCGGGGTCACCGTCGACACGGCCAACCGGCTTCAAGGCCGGGAGTACGACGTGACGATCGTGTTGCACCCGCTTTCGGGCCGGCGGGACGCGACCGCGTTCCACCTGGAGTCGGGGCGGCTCTGCGTGCTCACGTCCCGACATCGGCAGGCGTGCGTCGTGGTGGCTCGGGCGGGGATCGCCGAGCTGCTCGACGCCCACCCGAGCACTGAGCCGGTGCACCTGAACGTGCCGGTCAAGTTCCCCGACGGTTGGGAGGCCAACCAGTCCGTCCTGGCTCATTTGCTGGCACATGGAGTAGGGAGCTGACGGTGGCGAGCCGTTGCAAAAGGTCGCGGGCGGGAAGACCCCCAATCGAGACGTGACCTAGCGAACGAAGACCATGAACATCGGAGCGCCCTCCCACGCTGGCTTGAGCCGTGCTACGCATTGCCACCCCCAGGAGTCGTAGGCGCGACGCGCACCGACGTTGTCGGGCCGGACGAGCAGAGTGGCGCGCTCCTCGGTCCGGCTGCGCATCAGATCGTCATGTAGGGCTCGGGCTATGCCTCGTCGCTGCCACGCGCTGCGCACCAACAACTCGCTGACGGCAAAGGTTCGTTGGTCAGTTTCCTCGGTGAAGCCGGCCGGCACAGGCTCCTGGATGCCATCCCACCACCGGGTGTCCGGCGCCAGCGGGAATCCGTAGATGTAACCCACCAACTGGTCGTCGACCGTCGCTGCCACCAGCGACCAGCCTGGGCGTGGCATGTGCGCGGCGAGTTGCTTCCCGTATCGCTCGGTGTTGTAGAGCGGCCCGTCGTTCGCATGGGCGTCCAGGTAGACGTCGATGAGCTGGTCAACCAACGTCTGGGCCTCCTCAGCCGTGTAGTGCCGCAGCCGCAGGTCTTTCTGCATCAGGCCGGTGTCCCGTCGTAAGCGTCGTTGAACTCCGGACGTGGGGGAGCGAAGTGCCTGCACCCGCAAGATCGGATCGTACTTCGGCCAGCAGCGCGGTTATTCGTCCCGACCGCACCCGCCCCATTTCCGGCAGCGGTTCGCAGGTGTCACCGGCAACCTCGCCGTTCCCGGGTGGCTGTGCCCATTGCGCTCTGTCGAGCCTAACCATTCAAACCGTTGCCAGGGTTCGCGGTATACGCCCCAAGTATATCGACCATCCTCGCGCCGCCATCTCGGTCGCCGCCGGTCCTGCCCGACGTGGTGCCTCGCCTTCGCCGGAAGTCGAGGCGGAGGGCTGGCTGCTCCTCGGGTTCGAGTACGCTGCCGGCCACCACCCCGACCTGGCCCCCGGATCGCCCGACCTGCTTCCGGTGGCGCAGCTGCTGAGCGCACTGAGCCGTCAGCTGACCCCGGCTCCGCCCATCCCGGTGCAGCGATTCGCCGACCGTTGGCGGGACCTCATCGCCGCCGAACTGGTCGACGGCGACACGCTCCTGCACACCGACATGACGCCGCGGAACTTCCTGCTCGCCGTCCGGCTGCGACTTGTCGACTGGTCCAGCCCGGCGCGCGGCGCGGCGTGGATCGACACCGCCTTCATGCTGGTACGCCTCATCCGCGCCGGCCACGAACCAGCCGCCGCCGAGGCATGGGCTCGGCAGGTCCCGGCCTGGGTGCACGCATCCGACGAGGCGGTGAACGCCTTCGCCGACGGGCTGGTGCGCCTCTGGGAACGCAAGCAGTGGGCCGCGCCCGGTCCCCACCACGGGCCACTTCTCGATGCCGCTCGGCGATGGCGGGCCTACCGGAGCACCATCAGCCGGCGATAGCAGCTCGTGAGAGCAGATCTTTCCAGCCGGGTTCAGCGGCTCGAAGGATCAGTGCCGTTGAGCAGATATCGCGGTGCTGCGGCTTGGGTGGCGAGGAGCGCTTGCGTCAACCGGTCGTGAACGTATGGGCGGAGGAGTCCTCGTGCCGCTCCCAGTGGGTAGAACTTGCACGCCAGCAGTTCGTCGTCCATTGGCCGGAGCGCGGCGAGCTGGCGGTTGTTCAGGACGCCGCCGTCGAAGATGAACATGAGGCTGTCGTCCCATGCGCCGTGGGGCGCCACCCAGTCCACCACGAGCATGGTCCGGATCCAAAGTTCGAGGCCGAGCTCTTCTCGAAGCTCTCGCTCAGCGGCCTCGTGCGGAGGCTCGTTCGCCTCGGCCATTCCGCCGGGCAGGTCCCAGTCGGGCTTGTATCGCGGGTTGACCAGCAGGATTTCACCCTGCTCGTTGCGGATCAGGACGTCCGCGCCGACCCGCTTGCGGGGCTGCTTCGCGTTGCCTTCAGCTAGATGGACCTGCCATGCTTCTGGATCGCGCTCGTAGAGCGGACGGTCATCGCGCATGCGCCTGACCTGCACTAATCACCGAGTGAAGTCCCCCCATGATGCCGATCCACGCATTCTCGCGGATGGCCTCGCCGATCCGCACCATCGTCGCCTGTGCTTCGGCGGAGCGCGAGGCGTGCGGCTTGAGCAGGATCTCCACGTGCCGGAGGTGTTCCACGACCACAGCCGAGCTTAGGCCGGTGGTGAGTTCCAGCACGCGGTGGGCGACGACACACGCTTCATCGAGCAGTCCCCGTCCCAGTAGCGCCGTCACGAGCATGAGCTGGGCGAGTAATCGGCTCCGCACCCTCTCCCTGGCACGCGCGGTAAGGGCATCTTCCAAGCGTCTGTGTGCCTCGGCGAGATCACCTATGCGGAGGAAACAGCGTGCAGCTTCGATGGCGAAGGAGGTCTCGTCGAAAGGGCTCAGCCACTTGGAGACGACGACCGTTTCCTCGGACAGGGCGCGTTCGGCGTCTTCAAGCACGCTCATCGCCTCGGCCGGTTTCCCGGCGATGGCCAGGCTGCGGGCCTGTATGGCCAGTAGCCGTGCCTTGAGTAGACCGTGCGAAGGCGCCGTCCGCGCCGCCTCCAATCCGCTGATCGAGTACGTCAACGCGTCATTGGCATTGCCCTGATAACTGGCGAGGTGGCTGAGGCTTGCGAATACCTGCGCCTTGAGCTGCTGGTCGCCGCTATCGCGGGCCAGGTAGCTTGCGGCCATCAGATGTTCTCTGGCGGTCGGCGCGGCGCCAGCGTCGTGCGCCATCCAACCCGCCATCTCGTGCAGGGAAGCCGTGGCCGCGAGGAACGCCGGAGATGCGGCGGCTCGGGCTCCGTGCCTCGTCAGCGAACTTCCGTGCTCGGCGAGATAGCTGCTCACGGTCGCGTAGAGGTGCCCGCCGCCCACCCGCCGGTCCGCTGAACGAAGCGAGCGGAGCAGGCGCAGGTCCGGCTCACGCGGTGCGGCCGGGGAATCGCCGGCTGGGCTTCCCGCGGGTAAGGCGAACCACAGCAGTTGCTGGGGCATACCGAGCAGCGCTGCCCAGGCGGCGAGTCGATCAAGGTCGCGCAGGGGCAGGCCGTTCTCCAGCCGGCTGAGCTGCGCCTGCGTCTGCCCCATCCAACCTGCGACGACTTCTTGCGGCAGCGGACGCATTCCGTGGTGCGGATGATGCCGGTACGCCCTTATGACGCGTCCGATGTGGCGGTCAGCGAAGGCGGCCTGTAGCTCGGACGTATCCCAGAACCCGGTCGGCAGGGTGGGTGGCGTCAGCAGGCGTGCGCTCTGTCGCCGGTAGCAACTGCTGCACTGGTTCGTCCGGTTGTCCCGTGCCAAACCTGCGCCACAGGAACAGCGGCGTGATGCCCGGTTGGTCTGCACTCAACACCTCAGGCGTCCTGTCCGTCAGCATGGGAATCGTTGAGGTTGTGGGAGCTATGAGCGATCCGTATACGCCTCATCGACCGTCGGTCATTCTGCCTCCTTCGAATCGCCGACACCATCCCTACACGGCCCGGGGCGGGTGCTGGGCTCCGATCGGTGCAGGCGCGCGCGACGGTACCGGTCGTCCCCGCCCGCCTCGGCGCCCTACCAGAGCGAGGGAGGGACATGGATTCGATCGACGAGGTGCTCGGAGAGCTGCCGCTGCCGCCGTACGTCACCGCCGAGGACGTCGGCTTCGCCGTCAAGGCGCTGACCGTGCACGCGCCCGAGCAGTGGCCGGACGGCCCGCGCTGCCGCAACGACCGCGCCCCGCATCCGTGTCGGCTGCACCGCTGGGGCCAGCGCGTCCTGGACCAGCGCGGCCTCACTGACCGGCAGGTCCAGGCGCTGATCGCCGAGCAGGAGGTACCGCAGCGATGATCTACGTGACCGGCGAGCGCCTGCAGGCGCACCACGTCCGCGCCGCCACCTTCGACATCCGCTGGCGCGGCCTCGACCCGAACCAGGTCTACGACTACCTCCACCGGATCGCCGACGAACTCGACCGCCTCCACCGGGAGTTGGCCACCGCGAACACCGAAGCCGAGCGCATCCGCCAGGCCCTACGCCAGTGGCAGTCCCGCCACACCGGCTGCCGCCACACCGCACCCGGTTCACCGAACAGTAGGTGGTTACGATGACCGCACCCCGCTGGGTCATCCACCTGCCCACGACGCTGACCAGCCTCGACGAGACGACGAGACTGGCGGCAGCACTGCGCGAATCCCTCGGCCACGTCACCGCCATCGACTTCGGCGAGACCACCCTCAGCGAGGAGGACCGCCAGTTCCTGCGTACCCGAGTCTGGTGTGACGCCAGGCTCGACGGCGCCGGCCGCTGCCGACGTCGCAACGACCACGACGGCCCGTGCGGGAGCACGGGGGAGTAGCCTCCGGGCATGCCCGACCCCTTGATCGACGACCTGTTGGCCGCCTTCACGCCTCCCGCGCCGTACACGATGGAGGCCGCCGCCGACGCTCCCCGCGCGCCCGGCGTGCACGTGGTCCTCGACGGCGGCACGGTCATCTACGTCGGCCGGACCGGGAACCTGCGCAACCGCCTCCGGCAGCACCTGACCGGCAACCGCGGGTCGTCGGTGCTGCACGAGCAGGTCGGCCAGCTCCTCGACAAGCAGGGCCCGGTGGCGACAGCGCAGGACATCGCCGGCTGGCTGGGCCAGCGCGAGGTCCGCTGGCAGGAGACCGACAACCCGGAGGGTACGAAGGAGAGCCTGGTCCTGGCCTTCAAGCCTCGCTTCAACCGGCAGGTGCCGAAGCCGCGCCGCTAATGCTCGCGGCGGGCAGGGCCACCCGGAAAGAGCGAGCGTCGACTTCCGCTGGGCAGCACTGATCGTTAGATCGGTACCCGATCTGCGAGACCAGGAGGACACGGTGCCGGAGTATCCGAAGGCCATCGCCATGGTCGACCGCATGGAGCCGGTGCCCCGCCGGATCCGCGCCTTCCTCGCCGGGGAGCAGGTGCTGGACACCACGCGGGCGCGGTACGTGTGGGAATGGTCGTTCTACCCCCAGTACTACATCCCGATCGCCGACGTGAACCGCAGCCTGCTGGTCGACGAGCAGTGCACGGAGGAGTCGCGGCGCGGCGCTGCGCGGCTGCACGGGCTGCGGGTGGGGGAGACGGTCCGTCGTTCGTGCGGGCGGTGGTACGGCGACGACGCGCCGGCGGGGCTGGCGGACACGATCCGGTTCGACTGGGACGCCATGGACAGCTGGTTCGAGGAGGACGAGCAGGTCTTCGTGCACCCCCGCAACCCGTATGCCCGGGTCGACGCGCTGCGGTCCACCCGCAGCGTACGGGTGGAACTGGACGGCGTCGTCCTGGCCGAGTCGACGTCGCCCGTGCTCGTCTTCGAGACCGGCCTTCCGACGCGCTACTACCTCAATCGCACCGACGTGAACGTCCACCATCTCGTGCCGTCCGCGACGACGACCGCCTGCCCGTACAAGGGCCGGACCAGCGACTACTGGTCGGTCCGTGTCGACGACACCGTCCACCCGGACCTGGCCTGGTCGTACGCCTTCCCCACCGCGGCGCTCCTGCCGATCGCCGGCCTGGTCGCCTTCTACAACGAGAAGGTCGACCTGATCGTCGACGGCGAGCGGCTCAGCCGACCGAAGACGCACTTCTCCTGACCGGCGCCGCGCCGCTTCTGGGCTGCCGGACCGGTGCGGTTGTCCATGGTGGCGGCCGTACGGGCGTAGGGTCGGTGCCGTGGACGGGGAAGGGCGTCGATACCGGTACGTCGGTCCGGCCGACGTGCGGGCGTCAGTCGCCGACGCTCCCGAGGGCTGGCCCATCCGATCACCGGTCGACCTCGACACCTACCTGGCGGCCGCGGATCCACGCGACCGTGACGAGCCGTTCACCTACGTCGTCGACACCGGCGGTACGTTGCGGCTCGCGCCGAGACGCAGCGAGCACGTCGCCTGCGCCGGCGGCGGAGAAGTCCTCGGCGCGGGGGAGATCGCCTTCGCTGGCGGGCGGGACGGCTGGGTCGTGACCGAGGTGACCAACCAGTCCACCGGCTACTGCCCCGATCCCACCTCGTGGGTGGCGGTGGCGGGCGCCCTCGACCGGGCAGGTATCGACCGCCCGGAAGGCTTCACCGTGGCGGTCATCTTCCGGCGCTGCCTCGACTGCGGCGAACGCAACCTCGTCCGCGACGACGACTACATCTGCGCGCTCTGTGGTGCTGAGCTGCCGGAGGATGTGGAGCCTCGGCTGACGGCCAAGCCGTCGACCAGTCAGCGTTTGCGCTGACACCCGAGCCTGAGGGCGAACCCCGACGAATCTGGTGGCGGTCGACCGCCGCAGCCACCCCCATGGGGCTGGTCGCCGCCGGCCTCACCGTCACCGGCCCGGCGGCTGGTACATGACCGGGAGCTGGGCCGCGGCGTCGATCTCCTCCGAGGTGATCAGCGGGACGACCCGCGCGTCCACCCCGCCCGCCGCGCGGACGGCGATGCCCAGGGCGGCGGCGGTCACGGTGTCCGGCAGGTCGCCCACCACGTACAGGTCGTAGTCGCCGAGCGCGAAGTACAGGCTCTCCACCCGGCCGCCGGTGTTCTCGATGAGAGCCCGGACGACCTCGGCGCGCGCGGTCCCGCCCTCCCTGCCCAGCCCCGCCATCCCCTGACTGGTGTAGGTCGCCTTGACCAGGAACTTCGCCACGCTGGCACCACCTTCCCCCACGCTCCCCGCAAGCCCGGCCGCGCGCGCCGCGCGTACCCGCTTCCCGCCCGACTACGCCTGGTCAGCTCTCCTGGCCGAGGAAGGCGAGGGTGACCGCGGCGAAGAGCGGCGAGGAGAAGAGGTTGTAGTGGGTCAACCCGGGCAGGATGGCCAGGGCGTGGCCGCCCGTCGGCCGCCCCTCGCCCGCCCAGCCGCCGTCGCGCAGCCCGCCGTCGAGCAGCTCGAAGACCTCGACGAAGTGGCTCGGGGGTTGCATGTCGGCGTCGGCGGCGACCACCAGCGTCGGCACCCGCAGGCCGCGGACCTGCTCGGTGAAGTCGAAGTCCTTCGCCATCGCCTCGCCGATCTTGTCGAGCAGCCGGGGGAAGTCCTCCGGACGCGGCGCCACCCGCTGGTACAGCTCGTACATCGGGGTTTCCTTCATCAACTCGGCGGCCGCGCCGGTGACCTGGCCCTGCTGCGCGAGGATCTCCGGGTACGTGGCGTCGCGGCGGATGCCCGCCGACGCCGACACCAGGCGGCCCACCTTGTCGGGGTGGCGGATGGCGACCAGGAGCGCGACGCCGCCGCCGAGGGAGTAGCCGACGACGTCCGGCTGCTCCAGCCCGAGGTGGTCGATGAGGGCCGCGATGTCGTCGGCCATCAGCGCGATGTCGAGCGGCCGGTCGATGTCGGCGGTCCGGCCGTGCCCCTGCAGGTCGACCAGGATGACCTGGTGGCCGCCGGCCAGGGTGGGCAGGATCGGCCCGAACATCTCACCCGACCCCAGGCCGCCGTGCAGCAGGATCATCGGGCGGCCCTGCCCGTGCGTCTCGTAGTACAGGTTGATGCCGTTGACGTCGGCGTACCGGCCGGTGGTGGTGGGCTCGGCAGTCCACTGCGTGGTGGTCATGACGGTGCTCCCTCGCGTCGTGTTCTGAGCTGACGTCCTGGTGACCAGGCGAACGCCGGAGACTCATCGGTGCGGGAGACACGAATTTTCGGGCCCGGGATTGTCGGGGGAGAGGGCTAGATTGGCCGGCGTGAGTGACGTGGCGACCGGCACCTCCATCGAGTCGCATTTGGAGCCGTACCGTTCGGAGTTGACCGGCTACTGCTACCGGATGCTGGGCTCGGCCTTCGAGGCCGAGGACGCCGTGCAGGACACCTTCGTGCGGGCGTGGCGCAACTTCGAGCGGTTCGAGGGCCGGTCGGCACTGCGGACCTGGCTGTACCGGATCGCGACCAACGTCTGCCTGACCATGCTCACCAGCGCGCAGCGCCGGGTCCGGCCGATGGACCTCGGGCCCGCCGGGTCGGGCGACGCCACGCACGCCGGTGAGCCGCGTCCCGACGAGATCTGGGTCGGCCCGGTGCCGGACAGCCGGGTGCTGCCGGAGGGCAGCGACCCGGCCGAGGTGATCGCGGGCCGCGAGTCCGTGCGGTTGGCGTTCGTCGCCGCGCTGCAACACCTGCCGCCGCGGCAGCGGTCCGTGCTCATCCTGCGGGAGGTGCTGGCCTGGTCGGCCCAGGAGGTGGCCGACCTCCTCGGCACCACCGTGGCGAGCGTCAACAGCGCCCTGCAGCGGGCGCGGGCCACCCTCGCCGCCGCCGACACCACCGCCGACGTCTACCGGCCGCTCGACGAGGAGCAGAAGGCGCTGCTCGCCCGGTACGTGAAAGCGTTCGAAGCGTACGACCTGACCGCCCTCACGACGCTGCTGCACGAGGACGCCACGCTGTCGATGCCGCCGCTGCCGCTGTGGTTGCGCGGCCACGGCGACATCCTCACCTGGATGGGCGGCACGGGCTGCGGATGCCGCGGCTCCCGGCTGGTGCCGGTGGTGGCGAGCGGCCTGCCGGCGTTCGGGCAGTACCGCCCCAGCCTCTCCGGCTCCGGGCACGACCCGTGGGCGTTGATCGTGCTGGAGATCTCAGGCGGGCGGATCGCGGGCGTCAACAACTTCCTCGACACCGCCCGCCTGTTCCCGTTGTTCGGGTTGCCGGGCCGGCTGGAATAGCGCGTCGGTCAGGCCGAGCAGGTCGGCGAGCTCCAGCAGGCCGGCGCCGGCGCCGCTGACCACCAGCCGCCAGCCGTGCCGCCGCGCGGTCACCCGCAACCGGGCGAGGGCCTCGATCGTGACCACGTCCGGGCGGGCCCGGCTCACGTCGCAGACCACCACGCCACCGTCGTTGCCGCGCAGCACCTCGGCCAGGTCATCGCAGCGGGCGGGGATGTCCGCGCGGGTCAGCGTCGCGCCGACGGCGAAGGAGATCGCGGGGGGCGTCACCCGGATAGGACCGCCGGGCGCCGGGAAACTCACCGCACCCGGACCGATGAATCCCGTACGACCCGGTGGTCTGACCCGACCCGGACAACGTCTTCGGCGCGGGCCTCGCCGTCCCACCCGCGCGGATGCCCGGGCTCGCATAGACCATGTTGACTGCGGCTGATAGACCGGGAGGGGACGCGCGCGAAGGAGTTGCCTGTGAGTGGGGAGATGCCGGACCGGGCCCTGACGGCGGCCCTGGCCGACGCCGCGGCGATCCGCGGCACCATCGAACGCAAGGCGACCCACAACCAGAACGTCATCGGCCTGCACCTCACCGTCGTCGCGGCGGTTGCCGGTTTCATCCTCGCCGAGAAGGCCGACCTGCGCCTGCTCCTCATCCTGCCGCTCGTCAGCGCCGCGCTGGGCTTGAACGTCGTCTCGCAGTACCGGGACATCCGCATCGCGGGCGACTACATCGAGCAGGTGCTGCGCCCGGCCATCGCCCAGTACACCGGCAATGGAACCCTCTTCGGCTGGGAGGCGTTCTACTGGAAGCGGAAGCACGACGGGCACCTGGCGCAGGCGGCGGCCATGGGTCTGATCTTCCCGGGCGTCTCCACGCTCGCCCTGGCGATCACCCTGCCCGCGGTGCGGACCCTGGCCGATCGGCTGGCCTGGGTCGTCGGGGCGGGGATGCTGGTGCTCCTGCTCGCCTCCTGGACGAACCGGCTGTCGGAGATGGCCCGTGCCCGGCGCGTGCGGCTCCTGCGACGGCGGATGCCACCGGCGGCCGACACGAGGGAGGCGGAGCCGGCGGCCGGTTGACGCGCGGCCCGCGACGCCGCCGGATCAGGAGCGTTCGACCGGCGGGTGACGACGAAGCGCGCCGCCGCCAGCGCCGCAGCAGTGCGGGCGTGGCCGTCCTCACAGCTCTGCTGCCCGCAAATCCGAAGGCGGAGTGTCGGTGGCGAGGGCTAATCTTCCTGCGAGCGTTCACCCCTCGCAGGTCGCGCCGGCCCGCCGGCAGGCGCCGCGCCGCCACCACCGCTCACCCGTTCGGTTGATCCGACTTCAGGAGATTTCGTGACACAGCAATCCGTCGCGGCACCGCAGCCTGTCCCGACATCGGACAAGCTCGACGCCGCGGTCCTCAAGGTGGCCGGTGTCGTCGTGCTCGGTGCGATCATGTCGATCCTCGACGTGACGGTGGTCAGCGTCGCGCTGCCGACGTTCCAGAACGAGTTCGACGCGTCGTACGCCCGCGTGGCGTGGACGATGACCGGCTACACCCTCGCGCTGGCCACGGTGATCCCGCTCAGCGGGTGGGCCGCCGACCGGTTCGGCACGAAACGCCTCTACATGATCGCGTTGGCGTTGTTCACGATCGGGTCGGGTCTGTGCGCCACCGCCGACACGATCGGCGAGTTGATCGGCTACCGGGTGCTGCAGGGCCTGGGCGGGGGCATGCTCATGCCGATCGGCATGACGATCATGACCCGGGCGGCCGGGCCGAACCGGATCGGCCGGCTGATGGCCGTCCTCGGCATCCCGATGCTGCTCGGCCCGATCGGCGGCCCGATCCTCGGCGGCTGGCTGATCGACGTGGCGAGCTGGCACTGGATCTTCCTGATCAACCTGCCGATCGGCGTCATCGCGCTCGTCTACGCGCAGCTGGCCCTCCCGAAGGACAACCCCGAGCCGTCCGAGTCCTTCGACTTCCTCGGCATGCTGATGCTCTCGCCGGGTCTCGCCCTGTTCCTCTACGGCGTCTCCACGCTGCCCGAGACCGGCACGTTCGCCGATTCCGAGGTGTGGGGGCCCATGCTGGTCGGGGCCGCGCTGGTGGTGGCGTTCGTCCTCTACTCGTTCAAGCCCCAGCACCCGCTGCTCGACCTGCGGCTGTTCCGCAACCGCCGGCTGACCGTCGCGGCGGTGACCCTGTTCGTCTTCATCATCGCGTTCATGGGCGCCGGCCTGCTGTTCCCGAGCTACTTCCTGCAGATCCGCGGCGAGTCGACGCTGCACGCCGGCCTGCTGATGGCGCCGCAGGGCCTCGGTGCGATGGTCACCATGCCGATCGCCGGCATGCTGGCCGACAAGGTGCCGGTCGGGCGTACGGTGCCGTTCGCGCTGCTGCTGATCGTCGCCGGGTTCTTCACCTTCACCCAGGTCGACCCGAACACGTCGTACGTGCTGCTCTGCGGCTCGCTGTTCGTCATGGGCCTGGGCATGGGCGGCACGATGATGCCGATCATGACCTCCGCGCTGAAGACGCTCACCGGCCACGAGGTGGCGCGCGGCTCCACCCTGGTGAACATCCTCCAGCAGATCGGCGGCTCCGTCGGCGCCGCGGTGATGTCGGTGATCCTCACCAACGAGCTGAACGGCTCCCGGCCGATCCCCGGTGCGACCGACCCGCAGGGCAACCCGGTCACCGAGGCCGGGCTGGCCATCGCCGTCCAGCAGCAGCCGGAACTGGCCCAGCAGATGCCGGTCGACCCGTCGCTCCTGGAGCGCGGCCTCGACTACGCCGCCAACTCCTTCGGCACGACGTTCTGGGTGGCGTTCGCGCTGGTGCTGCTGACGTTCGTGCCGGCCGCGTTCCTGCCCCGCCGGCGTGAGCCGTCGCACCTGCTCGACGACCAGCCCGGCGAGCCGGGGGAGCAGCCGAAGACGCCCGTCGTCGTCCACTGAGCCGACCGTCGAGGGCCGCCGGGCACGTCCCGGCGGCCCTCGCGCGGCCCGCTGCACGTGGTCGCGGCCGGGGCAGGACCGGCGTGATCAGATGCCCGGGGGTGTGTACTCGACCTTCTCCCGGGTCGCCTCGTCGACCTCCTGCGGCGTCAGCACCGGCGTGACCCGGGTGTCCAGGCCGCCCGCCGCCCGGATGTCGATCGCCAGCCCGGCGGCGGTCTTGTGGTCCGGCAGGTCACACACCACGTACGTGTCGTCCGCGCCGAACCCGAAGTACATCGACTCCATCGTCCCGCCGACGTTCTCGACCATCGTGCGTACGACGTCGGCACGCTTGGTGCCGCCGTCCTTGCTCAGGCCCTTCATCCCGTCGACCGTGTAGGTCGACCTCAGCAGGAACTTCGCCATCTCGGCACCTCCCCAAGACGCTGCGGCAGCCGGGCTCAGCCCGTACCCTGCCGTTGGACGCGCTCGCGGCCCTCGACCTTCGCGCGGCCCTGGTCCCGCTCGCTGCCGGAGCTTCCGGTCGCCGTGCGCAGGTGCCGGGCCTTCGGCGAATGCTCGACCGGAGAACCCTGGTGACCGCGTGCCCCGCTGCCGGGATGACGGCGCCCGCGCGCCGACTCGCCGCCGGGATCATGCTTGTTCGGCTTGTGGCTACCCATGGGCCGCGCGTACCCGGTACGGCGGCCAGTACGCATCCCGTCGATGAGCCGAACGCGACGGGGACACCCGATGACCCGTTCCAGGGCGACGGAGTGGCGCGGCGCGCGGGGTGTCAGGCCGCCTCGCGCAGCCGCTCATCCAGCGCGTCGAGGTCGGGCACGAACCAGACGTGCCCACCCTGGTTCGACTCGTGGACGAGGGCCCGCAACGCCGACGATTCCGCCAGGTACGCCGAGATGTCGCCGACGATCGCGAGCCGCAGCCGGTAGTTCACGAACTTCTGCATGATCTCGCCGGCGAACCGGGTGCCCAGCGAGAAGAAGCTTGCGTCGAGCCGGCTCGCCGGCACGGCCACCACCTGCGCGCCGAGGAACGCCGACCCGATGAGGTCGAGCGCGTCCTGCTCGGTGGCGATCACCGGCCCGGCCGGGTCGACCACCAGCACCGGTACGCCGGCCCGCTCCTGGATGTCGTCAGTCACCGCCGAGCACCCCGTCCAGCACGGAGTCGACCAGGCGCAGCAGGTCCGCGGTGGCGGTCGGGTCGCCGAGGATCACGAGGGTCATCCGGTTCCGTTCGTCGTCGTACATGGTCTGGAGCCGCAGCGGGGGGCCCGGGTCGTGGCGGGTGGCCGCCCCCGCCTGGACGAGGGTGCCGAGCCGGTCGGCGGCGGCCCGGTCGACGCCGTCGATGCGGACGATGCTGGACACCTCCACCGGCCCAGCGGGCGGCACCGGGGCGGCCGGTGCGGCGGAACCGGTCAGCGCGGCCAGGTCGCGGGCGGCGATCCGATACTGCTTGCCGATCCGCACCGCCCGTAGTTGTCCGGACCGGATGTAGCCGCGCACCGTCCGCACGTGCAGGCCGAGCCGCTCCGCCACCTGCTCGACCGAGTACATTTCTTCCGTCATCGTTCCCTAAGCGTAGCCGATAGGGAAGGTTGGAGGATGATGAGGGGTGGAGCTGTGGGTGGACGGTCAGGCTGACCGCCGGTGTGCCGAGCCCGGGGTGACCGGCCCGAGCGGGGCGGCGCGGCGAAGCGCGGACGGTTACTGTGGCGGTCCGTGACTCCGATGACACTGCGTCGCGCCGGCCGCGCCGGACTGGTGCTCTTCGCCCTCACGGCCTTCGTGCAGTTCCTCCTGCCGTGGTTCGCCGGCGACGACGGCGAGGTGGTCATCGGCCTCGACCTGACGTACGTGGAGGCCGAGTTGCCGGAGCCGGCCAACCCGTTGACGCAGTACTTCCTCGAGGTGGCGCCGCTGCCGGCGTACGTGGCACTGCTGCTCGCCGGCACCGTGGCGGCGCGGCGGCGCTGGGCCCGGCTCGTGGCGGTGGTCGTGGTCGTGCTGGCGGCGGCGCTGGCCGTGGTGGCGGCAGTCGGCCTGCTGTCCGCCGTGGAGGACTACTGGGAGCCGTACGAGGCGGTTCGGTACCAGATGTACGCGGTCGTGACCGGCGGGCTGGCCGTGCTGCTACTGGCGGGTGCCGGCGTGCTCGCGGCCGGGCTGCGGCGCGCGTACGACGGTCTCGTCGCCGGGTTGCTCGTCGCCTTCGCCGCGTTCCAGATGGTCGGGGTCGGGCTGCTCGCCGGGGAGGGAGTGGGTGCCTCGATGACGGCCGTGCCGTGGCTGGCCGGCGCCGCGTACCTCGCCGCCGCCGTCTGCGCGGTCCTGGCGGCGGTCGGCTCCGCGTCCGGGGACCGGACCGACGACGCCGCACCCGCGCCGCCACCGCCGCTGGTCCGGGCCTGACGCCGCGGCGGCGACCCGATCATCGCCCCTTCGGGGCCTCCGCGCCCTCCAGCAGCCGGCCCAGGCCGGTGACGCCGGGGCCGATCCGCTTGACCTGGCTGTCGAAGAGCAGGTGGATCGTGCCCTCGGCATCCATCGCGAGGCTGAAGTGGCCGTCGTACTCCTCGCCCAGCGGGTAGCACTCGCCGGCCGCGGCCAGGCTGTCGAACCATGTCTTCCGGCCGCGTCACAGCGCCTCCCTGAGGTGGAAATCGTTCCGCCACTGTTGCAGCAGAGGTCGTGCGCGCCGTGGTCGGGGGAAAGTCCGGCGCGCCGTGTCGGTGGCTTCGACTACCGTGCGGAGGTCATGGAGCCGCGGCGCGTCGAGGCCATCATCGGGCGGGAGCACCCCGCGGGCCTGCTGCGCGCGGAGCTCGACCGGGCCCTCGCCAGCCACGGCGGTCTCGTCCTGGTGACCGGGGAGCCGGGCATCGGCAAGACCACGCTGGTCACCGCGCTGGCCGAGGAGGCCCGCCAGCGCGGCGCACTGGTGCTCGGCGCCGCCTGCTGGGATTCCGACAGCGCCCCCGGCCACTGGCCGTGGGTCCAGGTCGTCCGGGGCCTGCGCCGCTCGGCGGACGACTGGGCGGTCGCCCGGGCCGCCGCCGAGCCCGGCCTCGCCGCCCTGCTCGGCGAGACGCCGGCGGTGCGGGGCGACGGGGCGGATTCGTCGGCAGCGGGCGGGACCGGGACGGCCGCCTCCGGCGCGGACGGCGGGGACGAGGAGGCGTTCGCCCTCTACGACGCGGTGACGACCGCGCTGGTCGCCGTCTCGCAGCGCCGGCCGGTCGTGGTCGTCCTCGACGACCTGCACTGGGCCGACCCGGCCTCGATGCGGCTGCTGGCGTTCGCCGCCCAGCACACGTGGTTCGAGCGGCTGCTGCTCATCGGCACGTACCGCGACGCCGAGGTCGAGGCGGCCGACCACCCGCTGCGCCCGCTGCTGATGCCGCTGGTGACGAAGGCGACCACGGTCACGCTCGACGGCCTCAGCCGGGACGAGGTCGGGGCGCTCATGACGCGGACGGCCGGCCGGGAGCCGGACGCCGCCCTCCTCGACGAGGTGCACCGGCGCACCGGCGGCAACCCGTTCTTCGTCGAGCAGACCGCGCGGCTCTGGCGGGTCGATGGCGCGGTCGACCTGATCGCCCCGGGTGTCCGCGAGGCCGTGCGTCGCCGGCTCGCCCAGCTTCCCGACGTGGTGGTCGACGCGCTCACCGTCGCCGCCGTACTGGGGCGGCAGTTCCACCGGTCCGTCCTCGCCGCCTGCGCGGGCACCCCGGCGGCCCAGGTCGACCGCCTCCTCGACCGTGCCGTGACGGCCCGGCTCGTGGTCGCCCGCGGCGGCGGGCGGTTCGCGTTCGCCCACGACCTGGTGCGGGAGACGCTCTACGACGGGCTGGACGAGGCCGAGCGCCGGGACCGGCACGCGGCGGTCGTCCGGGCCGTCGACCGCGAGCCGGCGCTGACCGAGCGGCTCATCCCCGCCGACCTGGCCCGCCACGCCTGGCTCGGCGCCGGGATGCTCGACCCGTCCCGGGTCGCCGACCTGCTCGTCGCCGCCGCGCGGGACGCCAGCGGGCGGATGGCCCTGGAGGAGTCGGCCGTCCACTACCGCCGGGCCCTGGAGATCGTCGAGGACCCGCCCCGCCGGGTCCGGATCCTGACCGAGCTGGGGGAGCAGCTGTCGCACTCCGGCGGCCGGGACGAGGCGCGACGGCTCCTCGCCGAGGCGGCGGAACTGGCCCTCGAGATCGACGATCCCGCGCTGCTCGCCCGCGCCGCGCTCACCGTCCACCGGCACGGCTGGACGCCCGTCGGGCAGGTGGTCGAGACGGACGCGCTGCTGCGCGAGGCGTACCGGCGGCTCATCGGCGAGCCCGACGACACGCTGCCGGCGGCCACGGTGGTGACCGACCTGATCACCGCCACCGAGACGCTCGCCCGCCGCGGCCGGGACGACGAGGCGCTCACCTTCAGCCTCTGGGCCCGCCACCACACCACCTGGGGCCTCGGCAGCGCCGCCGACCGCGCCACGATCACCGCCGAGATCCGCGAGGTCGCCCGCCGCAGCGGCGACCGCGAGACCGAGATGTGGGCGACCAGCCTTCGCTGGGTGGCGCTGCTGGAGCTCGGGGATCCCCGCTACACACAGGAGCACGCCGCGTTCGTCTCGGCGGGCCGCGGGTCCGACGTCGACCGGCACCGGATGGCCGGTGCCATCGACGGCGGCATCATCGCCGCCTGCCGGGGCGACTTCGCCCGGGCCGACGCGCTCTTCGGCGAGCTGGTCGGGTTCGGCGAGTGGGACCAGTCCGAGCACGGCTATCTCGGGCACCACCTACGCTGGTCGCTGCTGCTGCTGCAGGGCCGGTACGACGAGATCGACACGCTGCTGCACGGGCTCGACCCGACCGACCACACCTACCTGGAACTGGTCCGCGGCATCACCGCCGCCGAACGCGGCGACGTGGCGACCGCCGTCCGCCTGGTCACCGAGATCGAGGCCGCCGGTGCCCCGTACCCCCGGCCGGTGTCGCCGCTGTGGCTACGCCTGCGTGCCCAGGTCGCCGCCCGCACCGGGGACGCCCGCCGCTGCGCCGAGGCACGGGAGGCGCTGGAACCGTACCGGGGGCAGTGGCTCGCGGCCCTGTTCGGATGCGACGTCAGTGGGCCCGTCGACCACTGGCTCGCGCTCATCGACCTGGCGCGGCAGCGGTGGGACGACGCGGTCGCCGGCTTCGGCGCCGCCCGCGAATCAGCCGACCGGATGGGCGCCCGGCCCTGGTCGCTGCTCGCCCGCGCCGGTCTGGTCGTCGCGCTGACCGGCCGTGACAAGCCCGGCGACGCGACCGCCGCCGCCGAGCTGCGCGCCGCGACGGTACGCGAAGCCGCCGCGCTCGGCATGGCCCAGGTGCTCCAACGCCTCGGCGAGACACCGGCGCCCACACCCGGGTCCGGCCCGCCGACCACCGAGCCGGCCGTCCCGGAGCCCGGCTCGTCGACGACACCGGCAGAACCGGGCTCGCCGAGGGCGGGCGCGCGGGGATGTTCCGCCATGGCGACGATGATCGGGCCGGACTGGATGGCGCCGCTGCCGTGGTCGCCCCCCGGCGCAACGCCGCCCGTGCCGCAGGACCGCCCGCCGACGGAGGTCCACGAGTTCCGGCGCGACGGTGACGTGTGGCGGCTGGTCTACGGCGGCGTGGTGGCGCATCTTCCGGACGCCAAGGGGCTTCAGGATCTGCACCTGCTGCTCAGCCGTCCCGGTGTGGACGTCGCCGCGGTCGAGTTGCTCGACCCGGCTGCCGGGCCCGACCTGGTAGCCGCGCACCGGCTCGGTGCAGACCCGGTCCTGGACGACGAGGCCAAGGCCCGCTACCGGCGCCACCTGGAGCGGCTCGACGACGAGATCGACCGGGCCGCCGCCCGTGGCGACGAGCGCAAGGTCGCCGCCCTCGACGCCGAGCGTGCCGCCCTGCTCGACGAGTTGCGGGCGGCGGCGGGCCTGGCGGGACGCACCCGGCGCCTGGGTGACCAGGCCGAACGCGCCCGCAAGGCGGTCACCGCCCGGATCCGCGACACGCTCCGTCGCCTCGATGACCGGCATCCGGCCCTCGCGGCGCACCTGCGCGAGACGGTCTCCACCGGCGGCTCCTGCCGCTACCTCCCGCCCGACCCCCCGCGCTGGCACCTGTAACACCCGTGAACCACGAGATCTTGGAAGGAAACGGCCCTCCCGAGGGCCACCTTCTTCCAAGATCTCGGGAAGCACGCCGCCGGGCGGGCGCCGCCACGAAGGTGGCGGCGCCCGCGCCGGTCCGCGGTCAGCGGCGGTTGTAGCGGTACATGGTCAGGGTGCCGAAGACGGCCACGAAGCCGGCGCTCCACAGCAGCAGCCACATCGTGTTCGTCGCGTCCGGCGAGCCGGCCATCACCCCGCGGACCGCGGCCACCAGGTGCGTGATCGGGTTGACCTTGACGAACGCCTGGAGCCAGCCGGGCATCGTGGCCGGCTCGACGAAGACGTTGCTGAGGAAGGTCAGCGGGAACAGCACCATCATGCTGACCCCCATCACCGACTTCTCGCTGCGCAGGACCAGGCCGAAGAACGTCCAGACCCAGGAGAACGCGAACGAGAAGACCACCAGCAGGCCGATCCCGGCGACCACACCGAGCACGCCGCCGTCGGGGCGGAAGCCCAGGACGAGGCCGACGCCGAGGATCACCACGGCGGCGAGGACGTAGCGCAGCACGTCGCCGAAGATCATCCCGACCAGGGCGGCCGGCCGCCACACCGGGAGCGTACGGATGCGGTCGAAGACGCCCTTCTCGATGTCGTTGTTGAGACCGAGACCCGTGTACATGGTGATCATGACGACGCTGGTCACCATGATGCCGGGCAGGAAGAACTGCAGGTAGGCACGGGGGCTGTCGGCGAGGGCGCCGCCGAACAGGTACGTGAACATCAGCACCATGATGATCGGGAACGCGGTCACGTCGAACAGCTGCTCGGGGACGTGCTTGATCTTCAGCAGCGCCCGCCAGCCGAACGTCAGCGACGCCGACAGCGCGCCCGGCCTCGGCGGTCGCTCGCCGGGCGCGAGGACCGTGGCCAGCGCCTCGGTCGACGGGACGTAGACGGACGGGGCCCGCCCGGTCGTGGTGGTGGCGGTGTCGCTCATCGGGCTGCCTCCAGCTGCTCGTCCCGCTCGTCCGTCGGGGTCGCGGGGTGGTCGGTCAGGGCCAGGAAGACCTCGTCCAGGCTCGGCTGGCCGAGGGAGAAGTCGTCGACGACGATGCCGGCGCGGGCCAGGTCGGCCAGAGCGCGGGCGGCCTGCTCGCTCGCCGCCAGGTCGGAGCCCTCGCCGCCGACGCGGGCGGTGAGCGCGACCGGGTCCGGCTCCAGCTGCACCGGGACGCCGAGCGCCGCGTGCAGCACCTTCTCGGCCTCCGGCCGCTGCCCGGCGTCGCGCAGGCGCAGGTGGACGGTGCCGGAGCCGACGGACGACTTCAGCTCGCCCGGGGTGCCCTCCGCGATCACCCGGCCGTGGTCGACCACCGCGATGCGGCCGGCGAGCTGGTCGGCCTCGTCCAGGTACTGCGTGGTCAGCAGCACCGTGGTGCCGTGCGCCACGACCGCCCGGACGATCTCCCACACCTGGTTGCGGCTGCGCGGGTCCAACCCGGTCGTCGGCTCGTCGAGGAAGAGCAGATCCGGCGTGTTGAGGATGCTGGCGGCGATGTCGAGGCGCCGGCGCATGCCACCGGAGTACTTCTTCACCTGCCGACCCGCGGCCTCGGTCAACCCGAACGCGGCCAGCAGGCTCTCCGCTCGATCGCGGGCGGCCGGCTTGCGCAGCCCGAGCAGGCGGCCCAGGAGCACCAGATTCTCCATGCCGGTCAGGTCCTCGTCGACCGAGGCGTACTGGCCGGTCAGGCTGACCCGGGAGCGGACCGCGTCGGCCTGGTCGACCACGTCGTGGCCGAAGACCCGGGCCCGACCACCGTCGGGACGCAGCAGGGTGGCCAGCACCCGGACGGCGGTGGTCTTGCCCGCACCGTTCGGGCCGAGTAGGCCGTAGACGGTGCCCGCCGGGACCTGCAGGTCGAGGCCGTCGAGCGCCCGGGTCGACCCGAACGCCTTGCGGAGGCCCTCGGCCTCCACGGCCGGGCCGGTGGTGCGCGTACTCATGATCTCTACCTCTCTTCGGGGAACTTCAGGAGACGTACGGGCGGGCTGCCCGGGCGTCCCGCAGTGCCAGGCCCCACCAGGCGAGCTGGTCGAGCAGGACCGCGGCGTCCCGGCTCAGCCGGTCCTCGGCGAGCGGGGTGGGCCCGCCGCAGAGCAGGTCGACGCCGACGACGTCCCGGACGGTCATGGCGTGCAGCGCGGTGAAGACCGTGCGGAGCTGGTCGACCGCGTGCAGACCCAGGGAACCGCACCCGTACGACACGAAACCGACGGGCTTCGCCTGCCACTCGTCGTACGCGTAGTCGATCGCCTGTTTCAACGACGCCGGGAAGCTGTGGTTGTACTCGGGGGTGACCACGACGAACGCCTCCGCGCGGCCCACCTCACCGGCGAAGGAGCGCATCGCCGGCGTCGCCTCGGCGGGCCAGGTGGCCGGGAAGTCGTAGTCGGCGAGGTCGAGGACGGAGACGGTGAGCTGGGCGCGCCGCCGGGCCTGCGCGACGAACCAGCGCGCGACCTCCTCGCCGGCCCGCCCCTCCCGCGTGCTGCCGATGATCACGGTGAGCCGCAGCGGTGTCATGACTCCACCTCCTCTCACCGGGAGGGCGCCAGACGGTCCGCCAGATCCGATCTGGCGGACCGGACCGTCGGTGGCGGGTGGTCCACTGGACGCGTGAGCGACATGCGCATCATCCCCTGGCAGGCGGACGACCTCGACCTGCTGCGGCAGCTGAACGCCCCGGAGATCCGGCGGCACACCGGGGGGCCGGAGACCGACGAGCAGGTGGTGGCCCGCAACGCACGGTACGCCGGGTTCGGCGCCACCGGCGGCGGCTGCATGTACACGATCGCGCTGCCCGACGGGACGAAGGTCGGCAGCGTCGGGTACTGGGAACGCGAGTGGCGCGGCGAGCAGGTCTACGAGATGGGGTGGGCGGTGCTGTCCGCGTACCAGGGGCGGGGGCTGGCCTCGGCCGCGGTGCGCGCGGTGCTCGACGTGGCCCGCGCCCGGCGGACCCGGCGGCACGCGCACGCCTACCCGTCGGTGGACAACCCGGCCTCCAACGCCGTGTGCCGGCGGGCCGGGTTCGTGCTGATCGGGGCGACGGACTTCGAGTACCCGCCGGGCCACACCATGCGCGTCAACGACTGGCGGGCCGACCTGGGCGACCAGCGCCGGGTCCGCCCGGCCGGCGCGGGTCGCGCCGGTCGCCGGACGGCAGGTCAGGCCGGCACGTAGTCGAACGTGTCCGGGTTGGGGCCCTGCCGGCCCGCCTCCCCCCGGTCGAGCCCGGTGAGCCGCTCCATCGTCGCGTCGTCCAGCTCGAAGTCGAAGATCCGGAAGTTCTCCTCGATCCGGGCGGGCGTGGTCGACTTCGGGAAGACGACGTCGCCGCGCTGCACGTGCCAGCGCAGCACGACCTGGGCCGGCGTACGCCCCACCTGCTCAGCGATGTCGCTCACGGTCGGATCGTCGAGCACCTTCCCCTGCGCGATCGGCGACCACGCCTCGGTCACGATGTCGTGCCCGTGGTCGTACCCGCGCACCTCCTCGTTACCGAAGTACGGGTGCACCTCGACCTGGTTCACCGCCGGCACCGTGCCGGTCTCGGCGGCGAGCCGCTCCAGGTGCGCGACCTGGAAGTTCGACACTCCGATCGAGCGGGCCCGGCCGTCGCGCCGGAACTCCTCCAGCGTCTTCCACGTCGACACGTAGTCGCCGTCGTAAAGGGTGGGCAGCGGCCAGTGGATGAGGAAGAGATCGATGTAGTCCATCTTCAGGGCGGCGAGCGTGGAGTCGAAGGCCCGCCGCGCGACGTCCGGCCGGTGGAAGCCGTTGTTGAGCTTGCTCGTGACGAAGACCTCGCGGCGGTCCAGCCCCGACTCGCGGACCGCCTGGCCCACCTCGGCCTCGTTGCCGTACATCTCGGCGGTGTCGATGTGTCGGTAGCCGACGTCCAGGGCGGTGCGCACCGCCCGCACGGTGTCCGTCGGGGCGATCTGGAACACCCCGAAGCCGAGCTGCGGAATGGTGTTGCCGTCGTTCAAGCTGATGTTCGGGATCGGGTAGGCCATTCGTGCCGCATACCCGCCGAACGTGCCCGGCTCACCGGCACCGGCCGGAGAACCGGGCGACATCTCAGGTCAGGTCGGCCGGCACCAGGTGCCGGACGAGGTCCTCGTCGGGCCGGTAGCCGCTCGCGCTGTGGATCCATCCACCGCTCGTCACCCGTGGCCGAACCGTTACGCCGCCAGCTCGGCGAGCGTGCGCACCGACCGCCAGTTGCGGGTGGTCGCGACGACGCCGAGCTTCTTCTCCAGGTACGTGTTGGTGAACTTCGACCGGCCGTAGCCGCCGTCCGGGTAGTGCAGGAACACCTCCCGCCCGGTGACCGTGAACGCCACGGTCTCGCCGCCCGGCACGGTGAGCCCGGCCACCGCCGACGTCGCCGGCGTGGCGGCGAGGAAGGCCACCAGCAGCCGCGTCGGGTCGTCCTCCCGGTCGGCGTACGGGTTGCCGCCGGCCACCGCCGCCATCTCCCGGCCGCTGCGGACCAGCACCGGCACCGTGAGCCCCAACTCGTCGGCGAGCGCCCGCTCGATGCCACGGGCCAGGGCGTCGGCGTCGCGGACGGTGCTGCCGAAGACCACGTTGCCGCTCTGGAGGTAGGTCTGCACGTCCTGGTGACCGAGGTCGGCGACGAGGCGGCGCAGATCCGCCATCGCGAGGCGGACGCCGCCGACGTTGACCCCGCGCAGCAGGCCCACCCAACGGGTCATCGACACCGCCCCCTCCGCTCGCCACGCAGCCTAACGCCGGCATCCGACAGCCACCCGTGGCACGCTCCTACCGCGGTTGGAGCGACCGAACAGTGGCCCCGCCACCGGACGTTCGGTGGCGACCATCGGCCATTCGGCAGCCTGCGTTCTGATCTTGTCGACTGCTAGAGTCCGCGCTGGTCGGATGCGCTCTGCGGGGGGAGGAACCGACGGTGGCGACGGCGTTCCGAGACGCACTGGCACAGATGCTCAAGGCCCGCTTCCCGATGCTCTACGTCGAGTCGTCCGAGGAGCAGCGGGTCATTGCCGAGGTCAGCGCCGTGGCGCGGGACGCCGCCCTCGTCCGTACGCCTCGCGCCGTCTGGACCTGGTCGCTGACCACCGGGCTCGTGCAGCCTGACGGCGCCGCCCGCAAGGGCACCACCGAAGCCGAGGACGCCCTCGACGCCGCGCTCCGGGTCGACCAGCCGAGCGTCCTGATCTTCAAGGACCTGCACCCGGCCCATGGTGGTGGCGACCGGCCGGGCAGTCCCGCGGTGGTCCGCCGGCTGCGGGACCTGGTGGCGGCGTTCAAGTCCGGCGCGGTGCCGCGCACCCTCGTCCTGGTCTCGCCCGTGCTGCACATCCCGGCCGACCTGGAGAAGGACGTGACGATCGTCGACTTTCCGCTGCCCACCGAGGCGGAGATCCGGCAGGTACTGGACGGGATCATCGCCGCCAACTCCGCCAGCGGCCGGATCCGGATGGCGCTGGACGACCGCGGCCGGGAACGGTTCGCGAAGGCGGCGCTCGGGCTCACCCTGCACGAAGCGGAGAACGCCTTCGCCCGCGCCATGGTGAACGACGGGGTGCTCGACGCCCGCGACCTCGACGTGGTGCACGAGGAGAAGCGGCAGACCGTCCGCAAGTCGGGGCTGCTGGAGTTCGTCGACGCCGCGGTCGACCTCGGCGACGTCGGCGGGCTGGAGAACCTGAAGCGGTGGCTGGCCAAGCGGGACGGGTCCTGGCTGGCCGAGGCGGCGGCGTACGGGCTGCCCGCGCCCCGGGGCGTCCTGATCACCGGCGTGCCGGGCTGCGGCAAGTCGCTGACCGCGAAGGCGATCGCCGCGGCGTGGGGCCTGCCGCTGCTACGGCTGGACGTCGGCCGCGTCTTCGCCGGGCTCGTCGGATCCAGCGAGCAGAACATGCGCACCGCCATCCGGACGGCCGAGGCGACCGCACCCTGCGTGCTCTGGGTGGATGAGATCGAGAAGGGCTTCTCCGGTAGCGCCTCCGGCGACTCTGGCACCTCCGCCCGGGTCTTCGGTTCCTTCCTGACCTGGATGCAGGAGAAGACCCGCCCCGTCTTCGTCATCGCGACCGCCAACGACATCGAGGCGCTTCCTCCGGAACTGCTCCGCAAGGGACGCTTCGACGAGATCTTCTTCGTGGACCTGCCGACCCGCGTGGAGCGGGCGTCGATCTGGCGGGTCCACCTCGCCCGGCGGCTGCGCAACCCGGCCGTGGCCGGCGAACTCGCCCTCGACGACGCGCTGCTCGCCGAACTCGCCGGGTTCAGCGAGGGCTACTCCGGGGCCGAGATCGAACAGGCCGTCGTCGCCGGGCTCTTCGACGCGTTCTCCGAACGCCGCCCGCTGCGCCGCGACGACCTGGTCCGGGCCCTGGCCAGCATGGTCCCGCTCAGCGTCACCCAGGCCGAGCGGATCGACGCCGTACGCTCCTGGGCCGACACCCGCGCCGTCGCCGCCACCGCCGCGGAGGACTGGGACCTCGGCGGCCGTCCCGGCGCCACGGGTGCGGCAGCCCGTCCCGGCGCGCCGCCGCAGCGGCGGCAGGGCGGGCGGGCGGTCGAGTTCTAGGGTGTGCGTCAACGACGGGAAGAGGGACCGGATGAGCGTCTCACTGATACTGCTGCCACTGGCCATCGCCGCCGTGGCCGCGACACACGGTGCGACCGCCGGGCGGGACGCCGACGGTCGCGTCGTCTGTCAGGTGCGGACACGGATGCGGGACGAGACCCTGCTCGCGGCCGCGCTGCACGACACCGCGGCCGTGGTCACGACCGAGCCGGACGTGATCATCGCGGACTGGGCGGGCGTACGGGCGAGTTTCCAGCGCGGCGCGGATGGCATCTGGTCGGCGCACTTCACCGGCGAGGCCGACGAGCAGCGGGCCGTCGAGATCGTGCGGGCCGTCGACGCGGCCTACGGGCGGCAGGTGCAGCGCGCGGTGCTGGCGCGGCTGCGCGACCAGGCCCCGGCAGCCGGCCTCCGCCTCGAGTCCGAGCAGGTCACGGAGGACGCGAGCGTCCGCCTCGTGTTCGCGGTCGAGGGCAGGACGTCGTGAGCGGACAGCCGCGGATCGTCGTGACCGTCACCAGCGAGGGCGTGGTCAGCGCGGAGACCCGGGACGTGCTCGGCGACGGCTGCCTGGACTACGTCACCGTGCTGGAGGACCTGCTGGCGGCCCGGACGGTGCAGAGCGCCTACACCGCCGACCACACCCGCGCGACCGTGCTGGAGCACCAGGAGGAACATGATGTCGAGCGCGCCTGACCCGGGATGGCCGCATCCGCCCGCCGGGCCTCCGGCCGCGAGCCTGAGTTGGCGGGTCCTGCACAGTTGGTGGCTGCTGCTGCCCATCCTCGGCCTCAGCTGCCTCGGCGGCTTCGGATTCCTCTACGTGGGGCTCCGCGCCCGGCGCCCGGCGTGGTGGATCTCCGGCATCGTCTACACCCTGGTGGGGTGGGCGGCCTTCCTCGTCAGCGGCGAATTCGAGCAGGGCAGCACCGGCAACAACTGGGCCATCGGTACGGCGATCGCGGTCTGGGCGGCCACCATCCTGCACGGCGCGCTGATCAACTCCGCGTGGCTGCGCTGGCGTGCCGGCTACCGCCCCTGGTACGCGCAGTCGGCCGCCGCGGCGCCGTGGTCCGGTGGCGCCTACCCGCCGGGTCCGCTCGCCCCGCCGCCCGGCGGTCCCGGCCACCCGGTTGCCGCACCGGCCGGCCCGTACCCGCCGACGTATCCGCCCGCGGCACCGGCGTACGCCCCGGGCTCGCCGGCCTTTCCACCCACGGCGCCGGCGTTCCCGCCGCCGTCGCCCGAGCCGACGATGGCGACGCAGCCGCCCGGCGGCTACGTCAACCCCGGCCCGGTCGCCGCGCCGGTGCCGAGCCAGGCGGCGCGGCCCGGCGGGCCGGTCGACGTCAACACCGCTCGGATGGAGGAGTTCGCGGCGCTGCCGGGCTTCGACCCGCAGCGGGCCCGGCACGTGCTGGACGAACGGCACCGGCGGGGCGGATTCGGCAGCCTGGCTGAGTTCGCCGCCACCGCCAACCTGGCTCCCCACGAGTACGCGCGGCTGCGGGATGTCCTGGTCTGCGCCCCGCCCACCCCGCCCGGCCCCGGCCCGTCGCCGCACGGGCGCGTCCTGGATGTCTGACGGCGGGCCGGCACCCCGGCCGGCCACCGGTGTGGAGACGGTGGCGGTGGCCCGCTTCCTCGCCGCAACCCGGGCCGAGGGCCCCGGTGAGCGGACCGCCGTCTGGGTGCAGGGCTGCACCGTCCGTTGCCCCGGGTGCTTCAACCCGCACATGTGGAGCTTCCGGGGCGGGCAGCGGATCGGCCCCGCCGACCTCGCCCGCCGGGTGCTGGACGCGGGGACCGAGGGACTGACGCTGCTGGGCGGCGAGCCGTTCGACCAGGCGGGCCCGCTGGCGACGGTCGCCGCCGCGGTACGGGCCGCCGGCCGCTCGGTGATGACATTCACCGGCTACCCGTACGCCGGCCTGCGGCGCGCGGTCGACGCCGGGCGGGACGACGTGGCCGCCCTGCTCGACCAGACCGACCTGCTCGTGGCCGGGCCGTTCGAGCAGGACCGGCTCGACACCACCCGACCCTGGGTGGGCTCGACGAACCAGGAGTTCCTGCTGCTCAACGATCGCTTCCCGAGGTTGCTCGACGAGCTGGCGCAGACCCCCGACCGGGTCGAGGTCACCGTGGACGTCGCCGGGCGGATCGCGGTCAACGGCTGGGCCGACGTGGACGCCCTCGACGAGCTGCTGGCGTCGGTGGGCCGTCCGCAGCCACGCCCGCTGGTGGCGGACGGGACCGGCGCGCACGGCTAGCGTGCCGGGAAGAGTGCCGCACACCTCGCCGGACTGTCCGCGGCCTTCGCCCGCGCCGGCGGCCCGTACACACCGCCCCTACCGGGCCGAGCCGGTGGGGCCGGAGGATTCGTCGCGGCCGGCCAGCTTCGAGCGGCGGTAGCCGTAGAAGGCGTAGATCAGGACGCCGATCAGGAACCACACCGCGAACCGCAGCCACGTCTCCGGGGCGAGGAAGGTGATCAGCCAGACCGAGAAGATCGCACCCAGCGCCGGCACCACCGGCATGCCCGGGAGGCGGAAGGTGCGCGGGGCGTCGGGCCGGCGGTAGCGCAGCACGATCACCGCGATGCAGACCACCACGAAGGCGAGCAGGATGCCGATGTTGGTCAGCTCGGCCGCCTCCCGGATCGGCAGGAAACCGGCGATCAGCGCCGACCCGACGCCGACGATCCAGGTGACCCGGCTCGGCACGCGGCGCACCGGGTGCAGCTTGGCGAACCAGGCCGGCAGCAGGCCGTCCCGGCTCATCGAGAACCACACCCGGGTGACCCCGAGCATGAAGGTGAACATCACGGTCAGGATGCCGATGATCGCGCCGGCCGCGATGACGGACGCCAGGCCGGAGAGACCGACCGAGGCGAACGCCGAGGAGAAGCCGCTCTCCGAGTCGATCTGGGTGTAGTTCTGCATGCCGGTCAGCACCAGGGTCGCCAGCACGTAGAGCACCATCGACAGGGCCAGGGAGTAGATGATCGCCCTCGGCAGGTGGCGACGCGCGTCCCTCGACTCCTCGGCGGCGGTGCTCATCGCGTCGTACCCGAAGACGGCGAAGAAGACGGTGGCCGCACCCGTGATCGCCCCGCCGACACCGAACGGGAAGAACGGCGAGTAGTTCTCGGTCTTGACGTAGAAGAAGCCGACCACGATGACCAGCAGCACCACCGCGACCTTCAGCCCGACGACGAGCGTCTCGAACCGGGCGGCCGTCTTGATGCCCTGGTTGAGCAGGTACGCGATGAACAGGCAGAGGAGCACCGCGAACAGGTCGACCACGTGACCGTCGCCGGTGCCTGGCGCGCCGAGCATCCAGGCGGGCAGTTCCAGCCCCAGTTCGCCGACGAGGAAGGCGAAGTAACCGGAGATGCCGATCGCCACCACCGCCACGATGGCCGTGTACTCCAGCAGCAGGTCCCAGCCGATGAACCAGCCCACGGCCTCGCCGAGCACCGCGTACCCGTAGGTGTAGGCCGAGCCGGCCTTCGGGATCATGCCGGCGAACTCGGCGTACGACAGGGCCGCCGCGGCGCTCGCCAGGCCGGCGATCAGGAACGAGACCAGCACCGCCGGCCCGGCGGTCTCCCTCGCCACCGCACCGGCCAGGGCGAAGATGCCCGCGCCGATGATGCCCCCCACGCCGATGGAGGTGAGCTGCCAGAGCCCGAGTGACCGCGACAGCTGCTCCTCGCTGGTGTCGGCGATCTCCTCGACCGGCTTGCGGCGGAAGATGCCGCTGCCCGTGACGCGTCCCGCGGAGGTCATCGTCGTCCCCCTTCTCCGATCCCGGGTACGGACAGCGTGGTCCGGCCGCAGGGTCACCGCAACGCTACCGTCCGGAACGGTTCGGCTCAGGAGAAGTCGCGTCCCTGCTCCGGCGCCGGCCGGGTGAGCCGCCAGTACTGCCGTCGCCCGTCGTCGCGGACGACGACTCCGGAGCGGGCCAGCTCGCCCCGCAACTCCCGGGCCTCCCCGTCCCGGCTGGCGTCGAGCGCCCGCTGCCGGGCCCGCAGCAACGCGTCCGCCTCCGCCGGCAGGCCGGGCAGCCCCGGCACCCACCGCCGGTACGCGTCCCGGTGCGGGTCCGCGTCCCGCCACGGCCAGCCGTGGGACCGGAACGCCTCGGCGAGCCGCCCGGCCGGCAGGTCGGACCGTTCCCGCGCCAGCTCGCCCCCGTCCGGGCCGAGCAGCACCAGCGCCTTCCCGTCGACGAACACGGCGCGGGTGTCCCGCCGGGCCACCTCCCGGGCGGGGCCACCGGGCCGGCGCAGCCGGACCCGCTCCCGGCCGACGGCGACGGCGAGCCGCTCGGCGGTGGCGATGCCCGCCATCACCAACCCGGCGAGCGTCCCGAGCGCCACGCCGCCGGCCGTCGCGTACGCGTCGGGCAGCCGGGCGGCCAGCTCGAACAGCCCGTGGACCGGCACCCAGGCCTGCCCGGCGAGCCAGTCGGAGGCGGCGGCGAGCGCCGCGCCCGCCGCCGCCCCGACCAGCGGGAAGCCGCCCCAGAACAGCACCAGCTCCGCCCGGCCGCCGTCGACGACGGTGGGGCCGTCGAGACCGTGCACCGTCACGCCGCCTCGCGCCGCAGGGTCCGAACCAGGCCGGCCGCCAGGGGCACGACCATCCACACCAGCAGCGACACCGCCAGCCGGGCCCACTGCCCGGCGGTGACGTCGGGAGTGAACAGCGGCTCCATCGTGCGGGCGGTGTCCAGCCAGCCCGCCGGTTCCCGCAGCGGCCGGATCAGCCCGCCGAGCACCGACCAGAGCGTCGGCAGCAGCAGGAAGGTCACGATCGCCAGCGGCGTGTTGAGCAGCAGCAGGCCGAAGCCGGCACCCATCAGCACGTTCGCGACCTGGAGGACGGCGGCGTGCAGGATCAGGGAACCCTCGATCCGCCAGGTGCCGGCGCCGCCGGTCGCCCCCGCGACGGCGGTGCCGACGGCGGCGGTGGCCAGGCTCGTCAGCAGCGAGGCGAGCGCCGCCAGCACCACGGCCGACAGCTTCGCGGCGATGACGCGTTCGCGGCGGGGCACCAGGGCGAACGTGGTCAGCGCGGTGCGCTGCGACCACTCGGCGGTGATGGACAGGATGCCGAGCACCGGCAGCAGCAGGCCCACCGGCAGCAGCGACGAGGTGAAGAACCCGACGAAGGTCTGCTCGGCGTCCGGTGCCCAGATCAGCTGCACGGCGACCAGCACGGCGGTGAGCAGCCCGATCGTGACGAGCAGCCAGAGCCCGGCCCGGGTGTCGGCGAGTTTGCGCAGCTCCACACCGGTGAGCCGGAGCAGCGACGGCCCGGGTACGTCCCGGTGGGCGCGCGGGGTGGTGGTCTCTTCGCCGGGTGCGGTGGCGGTGCTGGTCATCGGACGGCCTCCCGGGTCGTCTGGTCGGCGGTGAGGGTGAGGAAGAGCTGCTCCAGGCCGCCCCCGTCGGCGGGGCGCAGCTCGGTGAGCGGTACGCCGCCGTCGGCGGCGGCCTGGCCGACCGCCTCGGCGGAAGCGGGCACCAGCAGCGACCCGTCGGTGCCGCTGGTCGCCGCCAGGCCGGCCGCGTCCAGGGCGCGGCGCAGGGCGGCCGCGTCCCGGGCCCGGACCACCGTCCGGTCACCGGCCAGCAACTCGTCCTTGCCGCCCTGGGCCACGATCCGGCCGCCCCCGATCACGACCAGCCGGTCCGCGACGGCCTCCACCTCGCGCAGCAGGTGGGAGGAGAGCAGCACGGTGCCGCCCCGGTCGGCGAAGTCGCGCAGCAGGCCGCGCATCCAGAAGATCCCCTCCGGGTCCAGGCCGTTGGCCGGCTCGTCGAGGATCAGCACCCGGGGGTCGCCCAGCAGCGCGTGCGCGAGGCCGAGCCGCTGCCGCATCCCCAACGAGTACGCCCGCACCCGGCGCTTCGCGGCCGTGCCGTCCAGCCCGACCAGGTCGAGCTTCGCCACCACCTCGCGCCGGTCCACCCCCATCGTGGCGGCGGCGACGGCCAGGGCCTCCCGCCCGGTGCGGCCGGCGTGCTGCGCCGACGCGTCGAGCAGCACCCCGACCTCCCGGCCCGGGTTGGGCAGCTGCCGGTACGGCCGCCCGCTCACCGTGGCCGCGCCGGCGCTGGGCGGGGTGAGGCCGCAGATCATGCGCATGGTGGTGGACTTGCCGGCCCCGTTCGGCCCCAGGAACCCGGTCACGGTGCCGGGCTCGCAGCGGAACGACACGTCGTCGACGGCGGTGTGCCGCCCGTACCGTTTGGTGAGGTGTTCCACGGTGATCATGCGGTCCAGGCTGCCCGCGCCGACCGGTGGTGCGCAGCGGCCGGCGGTCGCCGCCGGGTCGACCAAGGTCGCCTCCGGACGTCGACTTCGGTAGCTGGTCGAGTGCTCCGACGGCTGCCTAGGCTGGTGGGGTGACCAGCGCCGCCGTACCGGATCATCCCTGGCTGCTGCCGGGGTCGCTGGCCACCGGGGAGCGGGCCGGCCCCGCCCCCCGCCGCACCACCCGCGACTGGGTGGTCGACGTCCTCGCGTTCCTGCTCTCCCTCGTCTGGGTGCTCTGGGCCACCGCGGACGCCACCCTGCCCGACCCGGAGTTCGCCGCGCCCCTGGAGCAGCGCTGGCTGATCCCGGTCGACGCGGTCATCGGTCTCGTCTGCTGCGGCCTGCTCTGGGTCCGCCGTCGCTGGCCGCTCGGGCTCGCCGTCGCCACGCTGCCGTTGACGGCGTTCTCGATGGCGGCGGCGATCCCGCTGCTGATCATCTACTTCACGGTGATCGTGCACCGCCGTACGGCCGTCGCGCTGGCGGTCACCGCCGGCGGACTGGTTACCAACTTCGTCTTCACCTACCTGCGTCCGGATTCCGACCTGTCCTACTGGGCGACCACCGCGTGGGGGGTCGCCATCACGGCCATCGTGCTGGCGTGGGGGATGTTCGTCCGGGCGCGGCGGCAGTTGGTCGTCTCGCTGCGGGAGCGCGTCGAGCGGGCCGAAGCGGAACAGCAGCTACGGGTGGCGCAGGCCCGGCAACTGGAGCGCACCCGCATCGCCCGGGAGATGCACGACGTGCTCGCGCACCGGATCTCCCTGCTCAGCCTGCACGCCGGGGCGTTGGAGTTCCGGCCGGACGCCCCGCCGGACGAGGTGGCGCGGGCCGCCGGTGTGATCCGCGCCAGCGCCCACGCGGCGCTCCAGGACCTGCGGGAGGTGATCGGTGTGCTGCGGGCCGAGGGGCCGGCCGCCGAGGGCCCGGAGCGGCCCCAGCCGACCCTGGCCGACCTGCCCGCGCTGATCGAGGAGTCCCGGACGGCGGGGGTACGGGTCGACACCGTCGACCGGGTGACCGGGTCGGACCGGGTGCCGGCGGCGGTCGGCCGCAGCGCGTACCGGATCGTGCAGGAGGGGCTGACCAACGCACGCAAGCACGCCGCCGGCGCCGCGGTCGCCGTCGAGCTGGCCGGCGCGCCGGGGGAGGGGCTGGCCGTGGAGGTCCGCAACCGCTGGCCGGTCGGCGGGGTCGACGCCCCGGATCTGCCCGGCACCGGCACCGGCCTGGTCGGCATCGCGGAGCGGGTCAGCCTGGCCGGCGGCCGGCTGGAGTACGGGCGGGACGACGCCGGGGACTTCCGGCTCGCCGCGTGGCTGCCGTGGCCGGCGTGACGCCTCCGCCGGAAGCGACGCCGACGGCGTCCCCGGAACGTCCGGTACGCGTCCTGATCGTCGACGACGACCCGCTGGTCCGGGCCGCCCTGACGATGATCATCGGTGGTGCGCCGGGGTTGACCGTGGTGGGCGAGGCCGCCGACGGCACCGAGGTTTCGGCGGCCGTCGCCGCGTACGCGCCGGACGTCGTGCTGATGGACATCCGGATGCCCCGGCTCGACGGGCTGGCCGCGACCGAGGCGCTGCGGGCCGCGCCCGCCCCGCCCGAGGTGCTGGTGCTGACCACGTTCGACGCCGACGAGCAGGTGCTGCGGGCGCTGCGGGCCGGGGCGGGTGGCTTCCTGCTCAAGGACACCCCGCCGGCCGAGATCGTGCGGGCCGTCCACCGGGTGGCGGCGGGTGAGGCGACGCTCTCCCCGACGGTGACCCGCCAGCTCATCGCGCACGTGACCGGCCCCGGCGGCGCGGACCCGCGCCGGGAGCGGGCGCGCCGGCAGCTCGCCACGCTCAGCGAACGGGAACGGGAGGTCGCCGTCGCCCTCGGCCGGGGCCGCAGCAACGCCGAGATCGCGGCGGAGCTGTTCATGAGCGTGGCGACGGTCAAGGCGTACGTGTCACGGCTGCTGGTGAGGCTGGACCTCAACAACCGGGTGCAGGTGGCCCTCCTGGTCCACGACGCCGGCCTTGTCTAAGAGACCCTCACCACTGATACTCTCGTCGTTGAGAGTATCGGAGGTGAGAGTGTGGGTGGGTTTGTTGGTCGGACGCGGGAACTCACGGTTCTCCACGGCATGCTGGGTCGCGTCGCCAGGGGCGGCAGGGCCGGACGGCCCGGGCGGGCCCTCCTGATGCGGGGCCGCCGGCGAGTGGGGAAGTCCCGACTCGTCGAGGAGTTCGTCGAGCGTGCCGACGTTCCCCATCTCTTCTTCACCGCGTCCGCCCAACCGACGGCAGCGGCGGACATCGCGCTCTTCGTCGAGACCGCGGCGGCGTCCTCACTGCCCGGGGCGGAGCTCTTCCGCGCGCAGCGGCCGGGCACCTGGGACGCCGCACTCACTCTGCTCGCCGCAGCCCTCCCCGCCGACCGGCCGAGCGTGGTGGTGCTAGACGAGATGCCGTACCTCATCGCCACCGACCCGGGCTTTGAGGGCACCCTGCAGAAGGTCGTCGACCGGGAGCTGTCCCGGCGTCCCGTCCTGTTGATCTGCGTCGGCTCCGACCTGGCGATGATGGAGGCGCTGAACGACTACGGCCGCCCCTTCCACCAGCGGGCGACCGAGATGGTCGTACCGCCGCTCAGTCCCGCTGACGTCGGCGAGATGCTCGGGCTGTCGGCCGCCGAGGCGATCGACGCCTACCTGGTGACCGGCGGCCTGCCGCTGATCCTGGACGAGTGGCCTTCCGACGCGTCGTTGTCGGCGTATCTTGCCGACGCGGTGACCGATCCGACATCCGCACTTCTCGTGAGCGGGGAGCGTGCTCTGGCGGCGGAGTTTCCGCCACAGTCCCAACCCGGCCTGGTTCTTCGGGCCATCGGCTCCGGTGAGCGTGCGTTCTCGCTGATCGCCCGCGCCGCCGGTGGTGTCCCGCAGGCGTCCCTTGCCCGGGCGATCCGCCTGCTCACCGACAAGCGCATCGTGGAGGCGGGCGTGCCCCTGTCCACGCGACCCTCCCGTGAGGCGCGGTACAGCGTGGCGGACCCTTACCTGCGGTTCTGGCTGTCGTTCCTCGGGCCGTACCTGCCGGAGATCGAACGAGGGCGTGGCGACCTGACCCTCGCCCGGATATCCGCCTCGTGGACATCGTGGCGCGGGCGGGCGGTGGAGCCGGTGGTGCGGGAGGCGCTGCGCCGGCTGCCGGCCGGACACCTGCCGGACGGCACCGACGTCGTCGGTGGCTACTGGACCCGGACCAACGACCCCGAGATCGACCTGGTGGGAGCCGACCGCGAGCCGGTCGCCCGGCGGATCACCTTCGTCGGCTCGATCAAGTGGCAGGAGAATCGTGCGTTCGACGCGCACGACCTCGGTCGCCTCCTCGTGCACCGGTCCCGGTTGCCCGGGGCCGACGACGAGGTGCCGCTGGTGGCGGTCTCCAGGAGCGGGGTGACCGTCGACGGGCTGCGCCCGGTGTCGCCGGAGGACCTGCTGGCCGCGTACCGGGATTGAACCTTCCGGCTGTGCGCGACGTACTCCCGGCCGAGGATGTGGTGCGGCGCTCAGCCGCCCCGCTACCCAAGCTGCGGGAGGCCTACCGTGCGAGTTGGTGAGCAGTCGACGGATCCCATCGATCAGGTACTGGGCGAGGTGCCGGTCCCGGTGCCGCTGACCCCCGAGGACGTCCGGCTCGCGGTCCGGGCGGTGGTCGTGCACGCGGCGGAGGAGTGGCCGTCGGGGCCGCTGTGCCGCAACGACGGTGCGACCTATCCGTGCCGGTTGCACCGCTGGGGCCGGCGGGTGCTGTTGACACACGGTCTCAACGAGCGGCAGGTCGACGCGCTGGTGCGGCACGGCAACCCGTTCGTGCACGTGCCGTTCCCGTTCACCGTGAACGGGAACGCGCCGGCGCGCACGTCGGTGCCGGCCCGTCCCGGGGCCGCCGTGCCGCCCCGGACACCGGCCGCTGTGCCGGCGCGTCCCGCGTACCCGGTGCGTGGCCAGGCGGCCGCCCGGGTGGTCGCGCCCGGCGCGCGGCCCGCGGTCCGACCTGCCGGCCACGGCCGCACCAGCCCGGCGGCCACGCCGCGCTGGCCCCGGGCGAGCTGAGCGGAGGTACGCCCGCGAGGCTCGGGGCGCACGACGCCGGCCCGGTCGGGGGGATTTCCCCACCCCTGACCGGGCCGGCGTCGTCGTGGTGCGGTCGTCAGCGGACCCCGCAGTCGGGGGCCGACCAGCTGGTGGTGTTGGCGGTGTCGTCCCGGTTGTTCTCGCGCCGGGAGTCCACGTGCACGTGGTCGCCGTGGTCCGGCGCGCCGGGGCCGAGGATGCCGCTGAAGCCGCGGTTGCGGGCGTCGCGGGCCACGTCGCACAGCGACCGGCTGCGGGACACCACGTCGGCGGCGTTGCCGTAGAGGTGCTGGCTGTCCCGTGCCCCGCCGACCTGGTCGTTGCACGCCCGGCTGCGGAAGCCGCTGGTGACGTAGAGCGGCTGGTCGCCGAGGCTGTGGCGCATCGCCTCCAGCTTCCACATCGTCCGCAGGGCGTTCCCCCGCGTCTCCGCCGGGGAGAGCGGGCCGCCGGTCCAGCCACCCCGGCCGCAGCCGTCGTCCATCTCGCTCCAGCTGAAGTGGCGGGGTGTGCAGTCGTCGTCCTGCAGCTCGTAGATCTTGCCGTAGGTCTGCGGCCCGGCCACACCGTCGACCCGCAGCCCGTACGCGGCCTGGAAGCGCCGGACCGCCGCGGCGGTCTTCGGGCCGTACCGGCCGTCGAGTTCCACGATGTCGCGGTTGCCGGCCCAGCCGGCGACGCGGAGCTGCAACTGGCGGACGTCGTCGCCGGATCTCCCCTGGTAGAGGTTGCGTGTCCAGGTGTAGCAGCCGTCCGCGTGGGCGGCCGGGGCGGCGACCACGGTGGCGATCGCGGCTCCGGGCAGCGCCAGAGCGAGGGCGACCATGGCCCGTTTCAGGGTCTTCGTGCGCACAGAAGTCCTCCCGGTAGGAAGAGCGAATGGAGTGGGACATCGACCGGGACGTCCCGTGATTTCCACCCTGACACTGATCGGTCGGTTAGGAGGGGATAAACGAGAATTGTCCTCAGATCTCGCGCTTCCTGGGTCCTGGCTGGGAATGCGGCGATTTGTGAATTACCCACTCCGTCCTGAGTCGCCCAACAGCAACGGGAACGGCACGGAAGGTCGCGTCCCGCCACACCCTGGGTGATGTCTCCGCCGTCAGGAGAGCCGGTAACGTCAGCGTCCGGGTGAGGGGAGGTGGGCCCGTGGCGCGCGGTGGGGTCTTCTGTGTCGAAGGTCAGTGGCACCGCGACCTCAACGAGCGCGGCTCGGTCCTGCCCACCCTGGAGCTGCTGGAGCGCCTCGGGAAGATCCGGTTCATCCACAAGGACGCGGCGACGAGGGACGAGCTGTTCTACTTCGTCGACCGCTGGCTGCTCAAGCAGTACGCCGACTACCGCGTGGGGTTCTTCGCGATGCACGGCGAGCCGAGCCGGCTCTGCCTCACCGACTGGGAATCGGTGGCCCTCGCCGACGTGGCCGACCTGATGGCCGGCCGTTGCGAAGGCCGGCGGCTCTACTTCGGCAGCTGTTCGGTGCTGCGCGCCTCCGACGCCGTGCTCCGCGATTTCCTGCACACCACCGGAGCGGCGCTGATCTGCGGTTTCACCCGGGAAGTCGACTGGGTCGAATCGGCCGCGTTCGAAACCGTGCTGCTCGACGTGCTCGCCAACGGGCAGCGGCACAACGCCGCCGAACTGCGAATGGGCTCGGCGCACTGGGCGCCGCTCGCGTCGTACCTCGGCTTCCGGGTGATCTACGCCAACGGCCGAGCGTGGCGACCGCCGGTCCGGCCCCGCGTCCCCGCCCAGCCCGCCGGCGCGTCCCGCGTCGCCGTCCCGCCCGAGGCGTGATCAACGCGAGGTGCGGACGGTCGCGGCGCCTCCTGCCGGCACACCCGACATCCTGGAACCGGAGTCGGTCCCGCAACCCTGGTAGAAACGAGCGGTGGCACGAAGCATCGCGACGAACACCCGGGTCGACCGCGCCGAGCTGATCGAGTTCCTCCGGCCCCGGCACAGGGTCCTCCTCATGACCACCCGCGCCGACGGGCGGCCCCAGTCGTCCCCGGTCTCCGCCGGTGTCGACGCCGAGGGACGCCTGGTCGTCTCGACCTACCCCGAGCGGGCCAAGGTCACCAACATCCGCCGTGACCCCCGGGTCTCCGCCTGCGTGCTCTCCGACGACTGGAACGGCCCGTGGGCGCAGGTCGACGGCATCGCCGAGGTGCTGGACCTGCCGGACGCGCTGGAGCCGCTGGTCGAGTACTACCGCAGCATCTCCGGCGAGCACCCGGACTGGGCCGAGTACCGGACGGCGATGGCGCGCCAGGGCAAGTCGCTGATCCGGGTGACGATCGACTCGTGGGGTCCGATCGCCACCGGCGGCTTCCCCGCCCGCCTCGCCGACTGATCAGTACGCGGCGGTGAAGCGGGAGTTCTCGTGGCGCGGGTTCTCGATCTCGTCCACGATCACCACCGCCATGTCCTGGTAGCTGAGCACCGAGCGGCCCTCGTGGTCGGTCACCGGGTGGTCGTCGCCGGTGCGGTACCGCCCGGTCCGCTCGCCCGGGTGGAACTCCAGCGGCGGCGGGGAGACATAGGTCCAGCTCACGCCGTCGGCGGAGGAGCGGTAGAAGTCCAGGGCCTCGGCCTGGCCGATCGCCGCGTCGCGGTACTCCTCGGGGAAGTCCGGCTCGTCGAGGATCCGGGTGCCCTTCCGGGTGAGCAGGGTGGCACCGCCGCCCAGGTGGATGATCCGAGGCGTGGCCGGCATCTCGCGCAGCGTGCCGACCAGCGTCCGGGCCGCGTTCAGCCAGAGACCGCGCTGGTCACCGCCGATCGCGACCACCAACGCGTCCGCCTCCGGCGCCAGTTCCCGTACGCTGCGCTCGCTGGTCGCGTCCCCGGTGACGACCTGGACGCCCGCCGGCAGGTACGACGTGGCCTCCGGCCGGCGTACCGCGGCGGTGACCCGGTGCCCCCGGTTGAACGCCTCGGTGGTGATCCGGGAACCCGCGGTCCCGCCCGCCCCGAACACGACGATGTTGCTCACGCCCCCAGGCTAGGGACGGCACGGCCCCGCCGCCGGGGAACGCGTCAGTCGACCAGCGCCGAGTAGACCAGTTGGCGCAGCTGCGGCCGGATCGGCCAGGTGCTCGACGGGAGCAGCTGGGTGAAGAACAGCGCGGTGATCTCCTCGGCCGGGTCGACCCAGAAGGCCGTGCTCGCCACCCCGCCCCAGTAGTACTCGCCGACGCTGCTCGGCACCCGGGCCGGGATCGGGTCGTCCACGACGGCGAACCCGAGCCCGAAGCCGACTCCCTCCAGCGTGGTCTCGGCGAAGCCGCCGGTGGACAGCGTCTCCAGGTCGCTGCCGCCAGGGAGGTGGTTGCGGGTCATGAACCGCACCGTGCGCGGTCCGAGCAGGCGTACGCCGTCCACCTCGCCGCCGCGCAGCAGCATCTGGGTGAAGCGGTGGTAGTCGGCGGCGCTGGAGAGCAGCCCGCCGCCGCCGGAGAGCAGGGTCGGCTTCTCGTACGCCAGGGCGCCGAGCTTGTCGTAGCGGAACGCGCGGCCGGTACGCGGATCCGGCGCGTACAGCGCGGCCAGCCGCGTCGCCGTGTCGCCCTCCACCCACCAGTGCGTGTCGGTCATGCCCAGCGGGCGGAAGATCCGGTCGGCGAGGAACGCGTCCAGGCTCTGCCCGGAGATCACCTCGACCAGCCGGCCGAGCACGTCGGTTGCGACCGAGTAGCCCCACGCGGTGCCGGGCTGGAAGAGCAGCGGTAGCTCGCCGAAGGCCGCGCAGGCGGTGGCCAGGTCGACGTCGGCCGGCGGGTGCAGGTCGTACCCGGCGGCCCGGTAGAGACCGTCGACGACCGAGGTCTGCATGAACCCGTACGTCAGGCCGGCGGTGTGGGTGAGCAGGTGCCAGACCCGGATCGGCTCGACCGCGGGCACCGTGTACGGCTTGAGCGTCGACCCCTTCGAGTAGACCCGGACGTCGGCGAACTCCGGCAGCCAGCGGCTGATCGGGTCGGTCAGCTCGAACCGGCCCTCCTCCCAGAGCAGCATCGCGGCGACGGAGGTGACCGGCTTGGTCATCGAGTAGATGCGCCAGAGCGTGTCCGCCTCCACCGGGAGCCGGGCCTCGGCGTCGCGCAGCCCGTACGTCGAGGAGTGCGCCACCTCGCCGCGGCGGGTGACCACCACCTGGAAGCCGGCGAGCCGCCCGTCGTCGACGTACCTGCCGAAGTGCTCGTCGATCCGCGCGAGGCGGGTGGGGTCGAAGCCGATCTGGTCCGGGTCGATGCTGCGTGCCACGCTCACACCGGCGAACCTACCCGGCGGTACGCCGCAGCCGGAAGGGCGGCCGGCCACACCTGTCGGTGCCGGTCAGTAGCCTGGGCCGATGCCGGAGCTGACCGAGGGCACCACCTTCCGCGACGACGACTGGTACGGGGAGGAGATCACCGACCGGCACTTCGTCGGCTGCGAGTTCCACCGGGTGGACCTGACCGAGGCGGTCACCCGGGGCGCGGTCTTCACCGGCTGCACGTTCGGCAACGTCCACTTCAACGCCTCCCGGCACGTCGACTCGGCCTTCACCCGGTGTGTGTTCCGCCGCTGCAACTTCTTCGAGGCCGAGTTCACCGGCTGCAAGCTGGTCGGCAGCACCTTCGCCGAGTGCGACCTGCGACCGCTGACCGTCGACGGCGGGGACTGGTCGTTCGTCGCGCTCCCCGGCGCCGACCTGCACGGCGTGCGGATCACCGGGGTACGCATGCGGGAGGCCGACCTGACCGGAGCCGACCTGACCGGCGCGACCGTGACCGGGGTGGACCTGTCCGGCGCGACGCTGCACCGCACCCGCCTGGCCCGCGCCGACCTGCGCGGCAGCGACCTGACCGCGCTCGACCCGACGCAGGTCGAGCGGGCGGGAGCGGTCATCGACGCCGAGCAGGCGCTGGTGATCGCGCAGACGCTCGGCTTCCACCTCGGCTGAGCCATGATCCAGTGACGCTCGTGACTGCCCCCTGACCACGGGAGGTGGGCGGAGCTGGGAACGCTACCAGCGGGTAACGAAGTGGGCACACGGAACGGGCGCGGACTGGCGGGAAGTCCGATCTGATGCAAACGTGAAACCCCTCGGGCGGCGTAACGTTTACGCCGCTTCGGGCGCTGCGTGCGCAACTGTGGGGAGTGGAGGGTCGGTGCCGGAGGAGAACGTGACGCCGCCGGGCACCCAGGGGCCTCGGCGCGGCCGGTATCCGGGTGCCCGGCACCGGTCGTCGACCGGCGCGGATCGGGTCCGCAGCGCCGTTCGCCGACTGTCCCGGCCCGGGCGGCGCCGGCGCTGGGCGGTCGCGGTCGTCACCGCACCCGCGTGCCTGGCCGCCCTGCTCGCGTACCTGAACTGGGGTTGCGGGCCGGCACCGGAGGAACCACCGGTGGCGGGCAGCGTGCCGGCCGGGGTCGGCCGGCCGAGCGGTCCCCCCGGCACGCAGCCGGCCGCCGGTCCGGCGTCGCCCGGCCTGCGCCCCCGGCAGCGGCCGCCGAGCCCGTCGCCGACGGCGACGCCGGCACCCCCGACGCCGACGCCCGCGCCGCCACCGGTGCTCACCCTGACCCGGAACGACGTGCCCGCGGAGGTGGACCTGACCGCCGTGGGCACCCGGGACTGGATCCACTGGGGACTGCGCGGCGACGACTCGACCGTGCGCAAGCGCGGCGGCTCCGGCGAGATCCGCGACGACGGCGGCAGCGGCCGCCGGGGTTCCTGGGACGGCAACCAGGAGACCTTCCGATGGCGGGGCGGCACTCCGGTGGAGTCGACCGACGGCACTCCGCACGGGGTCTACACCTGCGGCGTCGGCCGCGGCTTCACGCTCGCAGTGGCCGGGAGCGGCCAGCCGCGGACCGTCCACGTCTACGCCGGAACCTGGATGGCCCGGGGCCGGTTCGACGCCCGGCTCTCCACCGGCGGCCCGACCCGCACCCTGCGCATGGAGGACCCGCACACCAGCCGGTCCGCCGAGTTCGTCGTGCGCTTCCAGGCCCCGGAGGGTGCCCGGCTCGTGCTGACCTGGACCGCCGAGCACGCCTTCACCGACGACTGCGCCGGCGTCAACCTCCAGGCGGCGGCGTTGCGGTGATCGCGGGCCGGAGTAGCGTGGTGCCGCCGACCGTGCTGGAACGGATCGACCGTCGCGCACCCAGGGGAGGGCCATGACCGCGTTCGCCGTCGCACACCTGCGTACCCCGAACTTCGACCACGAGGACATCCACCGTTACCTGGAGCTGATCCAGGCCACTCTGGACCCGTTCGGCGGGCGGTTCCGGGTGCACGGGCCGCAGATCGAGGTGATCGAGGGGGAGTGGCCGGGCACGATCGTCATCATCGAGTTCCCGGACCGGGAATCGGTCCGCGCCTGGTACGACTCCCCGGCGTACCGGGAGATCCTGCCGCTGCGGACCCGGCACGTCGAGGGCTCCGCGATCATCGTCGACGGGGTGCCGCCCGACTACGACGCGGCGCGCACCGCCGCGTACCTCCGCGCCCAGGCGGCGCGCTGAGTGGACAGTGGGCCCCCGGCGCGACGCCGACGTCGTACCGGGGGCCCTGACGAACGGGCCTCCGCCGGAGCCCCCGCCCGCTCGTCCGTCCTCAGCAGGCGATGGGCTTCACCCACGAGCACTCGCGGTCCTCGGGGGCGGCCGGAGGTTCGGCCACGGCCGGTGGCGCGGTCCGCGCGGCGCCCGCGCCCTGCTCGGTGTACGACGCCAGCGCGACCGCGATCTGGTCCTCCAGCCCCTTCACCGACGAGGCGAGGTAGTTGTTGAGCAGGATGGAGAAGGCCAGCAGCCGGCCGTCGGCGTCGGTGACGTAGCCGGACAGGCCGGAGACGCCGGTCAGGCTGCCGGTCTTGGCGTGCACGTTGCCCGCGGCCGGTGTGCCCCGCATCCGGCTGCGCAGCGTCCCGCCCACGAAGCGCTCCGCCTCACCGGCCACCGGCAGGGCCGCGTACCAGGCGGGGAACCAGGGCTCGGCGCGGACGGCGGCGAGCAGGTCGACGAACTCGGTCGCCGGGACCAGGTTGCGCCGGGAGAGTCCGGAGCCGTCCCGCTGGCGGAAGGTCGTCGGGTCCATGCCGGCGCCGGCCACGTACCCGTTGATCGCGGCGATCCCGGCCGGCCAGGTGCCGGACCCGGCGAGCACCCGGCCGATCTCCTTGGTGAGGACCTCGGCGTGCCCGTTGTTGGAGAGCTTGAGGAACGGGACCATCAGCTCCACCAGGGTCATCGAGTCGTGCCGGGCCACCTCGACCGCCGCGGCGGGCGTGGGCCGGCCGAGGACGGTACGGCCCAGCACCCGTACGCCGTGCCGGCGCAGCGCCGAACGGAAGACGTCGGCCGCGTACCCGGTGGGTTCCCAGACCGTGACCCAGTCGCTGGCCGGCGCGTCCCCGACGGCGATCTGCCCGGTGACCACGACGGTGTTGCCACCGTGGACCCGCTCGAAGGAGATCGACGTGTCGCCGTCCGCGACGGTCGTCGCGCGGTTGTCGATCCGGAGGTATCCGGTGGCCGGCGTGGTGGTGACCACCGGCCGGCCGCCGGGCCTGGCCGCCGGGGCGGCGTGCACGATGACGGTGCCCGCGTCGTAGTCGGTGTCCGGCGCGACGGTCAGCGCGGACACCTGCGCCGCGTAGTAGTACGGCTCGTCGTCCCACGTCCAGTCCGGACCGAGCCGGGTGTCGTCGTAGCGGGTGTCGTCGGCGACCAGGTTCCCGGTCACCACCCGGATGCCGGAGCCGGCCACCTTCGCGGCCAGCGCGTCGTAGTCCGCGGCGAGCATCGTCGGGTCACCCCCGCCACGCAGGTGGAGGTCGCCGGCGACGACGGTGCCGCGGCGCGGCCCGCCGGCGAGCACGCCGGTGTGGAAGCGGTGGTCCGGGCCGAGCAGTTCCAGCGCGGCGGCCGAGGTCAGCAGCTTGGTGTTGGACGCGGGGACGAGGCGGCGGTCGCCGTTGCGGTGGTAGACCGTCTCACCGCTGGCGGCGTCCTTGACCACGACGGAGGCCTGGGCGCCGGCGAGGCGGGAGTCGGCGAGGATCGCGTCGATCGTGGCGTCGAGCCGGGTCGCGGCGGGGGTCGGCGACTCGGCCGTCGCGGTGGGCGCGCCGGTGGTGGCCGCGGCGGCGACGACGGCCACCAGCGCGAGCGTCCGGGGGAAGAGACGACGATGCATGCGGTGATGCTGTCACGGAGATATCTGCCAGGAAAGAGCAGAGAGCGAAGAAAATCTTCGTCGGCTAGCACGGATCGGACCGACGGCCGGCCCGTTCGCCGGTTTTCACCCGATCGGGTACGCGCCGGCGGGCCGGTTGACGGACGGGCGGGTAGCGGGCACCGTAGGCCCTGAGGGGCCCGGTCGTGGGCCCCGAGCCGCGACGGGCGACGTCCCTGTCGCCCCGGCCCGCCGTCGGTGGCCGGCCGCGTATCCCAGGAATCACGAGGAGTTCCGCCATGCTCACCATGACCGACAACGCCGTGCTGGTGATCCGAGACCTCGCCAACCAGCAGGACGTCGCGGAGGACGGCGGCGTCCGGATCGCCGCCGACCCGGAGGCGGGCTCGCTCACCGTCGAGCTGGTCGAGCGGCCGGTCGACGGCGACCACGTGGTCGACAACCAGGGCGCACGCATCTTCCTCGACTCGGACGCGGCCGAACTGCTCGGGGACGCCTCCGTGGACGCCACCGTCGACGACGAGGGCATCGTGCAGTTCGGGTTCACCGAGAAGCAGTGAGCCAGATTCAACCGGCCCGTCGGGCGGTTCCGCCGCGGTTCGGCCGGGCGGGCCGACCGGGGATCGGCTGACCGGGCGGCATCCGTCCCGGCCGGGCGTCCCGCGCGGAGGCCCGCAGGGCCGTCAGCACGTGGGCGAGGTGATGGGACGTGCACCACGCCGCCCAGGTGCTGGTCGAGCCCGCTCCACCGGACCGCCGGGCACGGCGGACGATCTCGTGGTCGCCCCACGAGTACGCCCCACCCGCCGCCGGCCAGTACGGGGCCGCGACCAGGGTGCGGCACAGGTCCGCGAACCGGTCGTCGCCCCGGCCGCCCCGCCGCGACCAGCGGTAGATCCACCACGCTCCGTCGGCCGTGTAGCGCATCGTGGGCAGCCGGTCGCCCGCCTGGTCGGTGTCACGCGCCGCCGGGTGGACGCCGTAGTCGCCATAGCCGACACCCAGATTCGCCAGCTCCTGCCACAGCAGCCAGTCCCACCGGTCGAGCCGGACCGGCTCGTCGGTGGGCAGGCGGGACAGGGCGGGCGGCATCCCGCCGGCCGCCACGCTGATCGAGCGCCAGGCGTGCCGGCGGGCCCAGTCCAGCAGGCGGCGGACCCGGGGCTCCGCCACCCGCACGTCGGCCCGGCAGCACACGTCCGCCGCGTCGACCAGCAGGTCACACTGCTCCGGGTCCAGCCCGGTCCACCGCCAGATCCGTTCCACCGCCGCGGTGGCCGCGTCCGGCCCGGCCCGGTCCGTGCCGATGCGCAACCGGACCAGCGCCCGCCGGGCGTGGGCCCGGGCCGCGGCGCCGTGCGCGACGAGCCGCCGCTCGCTCTCCGCCAGCCCGATCACCGGCACCAGCGGTACGCCCCAGCGCGCCAGTTCCGTCTCCGGCGCGTCGGGCAGGGCGGAGACGTCGACCGCGGGGAGCAGCGCCGCCGGCAGTCGACCGAGGACGTCCACGGTGAAGGAGTCCAGGAGGGACACGTCGATGACCGGAGCGAGCAGCGGCGCCAGGCTCGGGTCGAGGTGGCTGAGTGCCTCCAGCTCACCGCGCCGGTTGGCAAGGATGGGTCGGTAGACCGGTTCCGCCTCCCGGCCCCCGTGGGCGGGCACCATACTTCAGCCTAGCCACGGCATTCGTGGCGGTCACCGCAAACCCCGATCCCCGGTCCGCTCCGCCGCAGGTCAGGGCCGCTCGCTGGCGGCTGCACTGTCCACGATCGGACACTTCCGGCCCCCGTTGGCGCGCCGAGACGCACACGAGCGCGCGGCGCCGCCCGACTCCTGGTCGGAACGTCGCCGCGCTCTGGCCGTCTCCCACCACCGCAGCCGTACGGCGGTACGCCAGCGGGGACCTGGCTCGACCGGACCCGTGGGCCGGTCGTGGTGTCGATCCCCGTCCAGCCGGGATCCAAACCCTCACAACGTGGGGAATTCCACCATCTGCGAGTCCCGGCGTGGCGCACGGCCCGAGCGGGTAAGGGGTGCGACATGGAGCATTTCACGATCGCGACGGTCGCCGAGAAGAGCCCGGACTTCCGGCGGGTGCTGTGGACCGGGCAGCACAGCCAGCTGGTCATCATGACGATCCCGCCGGGCGGTGAGATCGGCGAGGAGGTCCACGAGGACGTCGACCAGATCCTCACCTTCGTCAGCGGGACGGGCGAGGCACGGGTGGCGGGGGAGAAGCGCGGGATCGCCCAGGGCGACCTGGTGGTGGTGCCGGCCGGCACGAAGCACAACTTCGTCAACACCGGCCCGAACCCGCTGGTGCTCTACACCGTGTACGGCCCGCCGGAGCACGCCGACCAGGTGGTGCACCGCACCAAGGAGGAGGCGGACGCGGCCGAGGCGGCCGGCGAGGACCAGCCCCCCACGTCCTGACGCGGCGGATCGCCGGTCTGACACCGGTGGATCCGGGTACCCGCAGCGGGTGGACCAGCCGGCGATCTCCGACTACGGGTTCCTCTCCGACTGCCGCTCCGGTGCGCTGGTCGGCCGGGACGGCTCGGTCGACTGGTGGTGCCCGGACCGGTTCGACGGTCCCGCGGTGTTCGGGCGGCTGCTCGACCCCGACGCCGGGCACTGGTGCCTGGCCCCGGTCGGTGCGGGCCGTCCCGGACACCGCGTGGAGCGCGCGTACCGGCCGGACACGCTGGTGCTGCGGACCGTGCACCACACCCCGGAGGGAAGCGTCGCGGTCACCGACGCGCTCGCCGCCGAGCTGGGCGCCCGGGGGCACCGGCTGGGCATGAACTCGCCGGCGGTGCTGCTGCGCACCGTCGAGGGCCTGTCCGGGCGCGTACGGATGGCGTCGGACTTCGCGCCGCGGCCCGACCACGGCCTGCTCACCCCGTTCCTGCACGACCAGCCGGACGGCGCGGTGCTCGCGGTGGCCGGGGCGACGGTGCTGGAGCTGCGCTCGGACGGCCCGCCGCTGCACGCCGGCCCGGACCGGGTCCGCACCGAGTTCGAGGTCGCCGCCGGTGACACGGTCGGCCTCACCGCCGGGTACGGGCGCACGTACGGCGATCGGCCGGCCCGGCTCGACCCGGCGACCACGCTGGCCGAGACGGTGCAGGCGTGGGAGGCGTACCGGGAGACCCACCGGTACGAAGGGCGCTACCAGGACCTGGTACGGCACAGCGCGGTCGTCCTCACCGGCCTCACCTACACCCGCAGCGGGGCGGTCGCCGCCGCGCTCACCACGTCGCTGCCGGAACGGATCGGCGGCGACCGGAACTACGACTACCGGTTCGCCTGGCTGCGCGACTTCTCGATGACACTGCACGCCCTCTGGGTGGCCGCCTGCCCCAACGAGGCGTCCCGGCTCTTCCAGTGGGCGGCCCGCTCGATCGGCCGCCCCGGCCCGGAGCCGGTGCCGGTGCTCTTCGGTCTGGAGGGCGAGCGGGACATCTCCGAGCACGCCTCGACACACATGCGCGGGTACGCCGGCAGCCAGCCGGTGCGCTTCGGCAACGACGCCTGGCGGCAGCGGCAGCTCGACGTGCCCGGCGAGATGATCTCGGCGGTGTGGCGGCTGCACCACCTGCTCGCCGACCCGTTCGACGAGGAGCTGCGCGAGATGGTGATCGGCCTGACCGAGCAGGTGGCCGACACCTGGCACCTGCCGGACCGGGGCATGTGGGAGACCCGGGACACCGACCGGCACTACGTGTCGTCGAAGGTGCTCTGCTGGGTGGCGATGGACAAGGCGGTCGCGCTGGCACCCCGGCTCGGTGAGCGCGCGGACCCCGGCCGGTGGGCGGCGATCCGGGACGAGATCCGGAGCAGCGTGCTGCGTGCGGGGTGGAACGAGAGCGTCGGGGCGTACACCGGCTCCTTCGGGGCCAGCGAGATGGACGCCTCCGTGCTGTTCCTGCCGGTGGCGGGGTTCCTCCCGGCCACCGACCCGCGGATGCGTGCCACCATCGAGGTCGTCGAGCGCGATCTCACCACCCACGGCGGGCTGGTACGGCGCTGGGACGGCGATCCCGCCGGGTTCCTGCTCTGTTCGTTCTGGCTGGTGGAGTGCCTGGTGCTGGCGGGGGAGCGGGAGCGCGCCGCAGCGCTGTTCGAGCGGGTGGTGGGGCACGCCAACGACGTCGGCCTGCTCAGCGAGCAGATCGACCTGCACACCGGCGCTCAGCTCGGCAACACCCCGCAGGCCCTCTCGCACATCGGCCTGATCAACGCCGCGTGGCGCCTCACCTCGGAGTAAGGAAGGGCCCCCTGTTAACGCCTCCGGTAGTAAAAGGGTCCCTTCCTAACACATGTGCGGTCAGGCCGGCAGCACCGGCAACCCGCCGACGTCCACCGTCTCCGGGTACTTCAGGCCGGCGCCGGTGTTCAGCACCACGACCCGCTCGCCGGCCCGGATCCAGCCGCCCGCCCGCAGCTGCCGCGCCGCCGTCAGGCAGGCCGCTCCCTCCGGGCAGAGCAGCAACCCCTCCCGCGCGGCGAAGCCCCGCAGGTCGGCCAGGAGGTCCCCGTCCGCCACGGCGACGGCGGTGCCCGCGCTCTCCCGCAACGCGGCCAGGATCAGCTCGTCGCCGAGCGGCGCCGGCACGGTGATGCCGAACGCGACGGTACGCGCGTCGGCCCACGGTTCGGCCCGCTCGGCGCCGGCGGCGAAGGCCCGGACGATCGGCGCGCAGCCGGTCGACTGCACGGCCACCAGGCGGGGCAGCCGGTCGGTGATCCAGCCCAGCTCGCGCAGCTCGTGCAGCGCCTTGTGGATGCCGATCAGGCCGACGCCGCCCCCGGTCGGGTAGATGATCACGTCGGGCACCTGCCACCCGAGCTGCTCGACGATCTCGTACCCCATGGTCTTCTTGCCCTCGAGCCGGTACGGCTCACGCAGCGTGCCCGCGTCGAAGACCGCGCCGTCCGCGGCGGCGACCAGTCGTGCGACGTGCCGGCCGGCGTCGCTGATCAGCCCGTCGACCAGCCGCAGGTCGGCTCCGGCGGCGACGCACTCGCGGCGGCAGATCGCGGGTGCGTCCCGGGGCATGACGATGGTCGCGCCCAGCCCCGCCCGGGTCGCGTACGTGGCCCAGGCCGCGCCCGCGTTGCCGTTGGTCGGCATGGCGATCCGCTCGACGCCCAGCTCGCGGGCGCGGCTCACCCCCACGGCCGCGCCGCGCGCCTTGAACGACCCGGTCGGGGTCAGACCCTCGTCCTTGACCAGCAGGTCCGGGACGCCGATCTCGGCGCCGTACGTCGGGGCGCGCCACAGCGGCGTCCAGCCCTCGCCCAGCGTGGTGACGTACCCGGGATCGGCCACCGGCAGCAGCTCCCGGTACCGCCACAGGTCGGCCGGCCGGAGCCCGAACCGCTCCGGCGTGACCACCTCGGCCACCGCCGCCAGGTCGTAGCGGGCCAGCAGCGGGGACCCGCACCCGCACAGGTTCTGCGGCTTGCCGGCGTCGTGCTCCCGGCCGCAGCGCGGACACTCCAGGTGGGTCAGGTACACGGCGCTCCTCGCATCGTCCGCGGTCGGTCAGCTCGTGTCGATGCTCAGCCAGTGGCGGCTGCGCCGGCCCGGCTCGTACGCCGAGTCGAGGCGCTTGGCCACCACACCCGGCAACCCCTGCTCACCGGCTGTCCGCAGGGCCTCGGCGCCGGTGCCGGGGAACCAGGGCGGAGTCTGCCAGTGGGGTCCGCCCAGCGCCAGCCCGTCGAGCAGTTCCCGGCGCTGCGCGTACGGCAGCCCGACGCTGGTCACGCCCTCCAGCCAGAGCAGGTCGAAGAGCAGGAACTGGGCGTCGGCGGTGGCGCGCCCGCCACGGGCCGGGCGTACCCGACCCGCCTTGTCGATGCGGACCAGGACGCCGTCGAGCACGGCCTCCGTCGGCGCCAGCGCCTCGGCCATGTCCCGCAACCAGGGGTACGTCCCGGTGATCTCCTCGTCGGTCTCCGACAGCAGCCGCAGCCGGCCGCCGGAGACGTACGCGACCGCCCGCACGCCGTCCCAGCGCAGCTCGTACCCCCAGTTTTCGGCGTCGCGGGGCAGCTTCCGCGCGGGCGTCGGGTGCATCGGGCGGACCAGTTCCGGCATGGCCTCCCAGCCGTCCGGCGGCGGGTCGGTGCGCCGGACCATCCAGTCCCGTCCGTCGCGGCCCCCGGCGGCGAAGAGCACGTACCGGCCGCTGGTCCGCTCCCCGTGGAGCGTCACGACGACCTCGTCGTCGCGCCACTTCTCGCAGCGGTAGGTGCCCTGGTCGTGGATCGTCATCCGGCCGCCGCCGTACTCGCCGGCGGGGATCTCGCCGGCGAAGTCGAGGTACTCCATCGGGTGGTCCTCGGTGTGCACGGCGAGGTGGTTGCGGCCGGTGTCCCGGGGCAGCCCGCGCGGCACCGCCCAGGAGGCGAGGACGCCGTCGTGCTCCAGCCGCAGGTCCCAGTGCAGGCTGCGGGCGTGGTGCTGCTGGATGACGAAGCGGGCGCCGTCCGGGCCACCCGCCTCCGGGGCCCGCTCCGGCACCGGTTCGGGGGTACGCGCAGCATCCCGTTTGCGCCGGTACGCCTCCAGCCGGTCAGCCACATCCGCATTCTCCGGCACCGGGGCGGATTCCGCCCGGGGTCGGCCCGGTCGGGGGGTGTGGGTCCGGTTGGCCGGTGTGTCGGGGGCGATCACGGGTAGAACCGTCGGTATGGATCTCGACCAGCCCACCGTTCTGCTCTCCGGCGACGTGCGGATACCGCTGCTCGGCTTCGGCACCTGGCAGATCACCGGAACGGCGGCGTACGAGACGGTGCTGGCCGCCCTCGACGCGGGTTACCGGCACGTCGACACCGCCACCATGTACGGCAACGAGGCGGAGATCGGTCGGGCGGTCGCCGAGAGCGGCCTGCGCCGGGAGGACGTCTTCATCACCACGAAGCTGCCGCCGGACCGGGTGGGCCGGGAACAGGAGACGATCGAGGCGAGCCTGCGCGCGCTCGGCACGGACCACGTCGACCTGTGGCTGGTGCACGCGCCGCCGTCGAACCCGGCGGACAGCATCCCGGTGTGGCGGGAGATGCTCGCCGCCCGGGACGAGGGCCTGGCCCGTACGGTCGGGGTCAGCAACTTCAGCACCGCGCAGATCGACGAGCTGATCCAGGCCACCGAGGAGACCCCGGCGGTCAACCAGATCCGGTGGAGCCCGGCGCTGTACGACCGGCAGCGTCACCGGGACCACCGGGACCGGGGCGTCGTGCTGGAGGGTTACAGCCCGTTCAAGACCAGCGACCTGTCGGATCCGGTGCTGGTCCGGATCGCGGCCGCGCACGACGTCTCACCGGCCCAGGTGGTGCTCCGCTGGCACGTCGACCACGAGATCGTGGCGATCCCGAAGAGCGTGACGCCGGAGCGGATCCGTACCAACGCCGACATCTTCACCTTCTCCCTCACCGCCGAGGAGATGCGCGACATCGACGCGCTCGGCGGCGCCTGATCTCCCTCAGCGCCTCGGCTGGTCGGCCGGGGCGCGCCTGGCATGGCGAAAACTTTCATCCCAAACAAGGGTGCCGAAGGGTATCGACATTGACGAACGTGACAGGGTAGCGTCACGGCCATTAATCGATCCTCGTAGTTGTCTGGAGGACGCCATGGCCCCTGCCCGTCCCGTCCGTCTGCGCCGCCGAGGTCTGCTCGGCGTGCCGGCGCTGGTGGCCGCCGCCGCGGTCGCCGTCGCCGCCCGGCCGGCACCCGCGGTCGCCGCGACCGCCGCGCCGAAGGAGTGCCTCGCCGACCTGCTCCAGGAGTCGTGATGGCCACCATCCCCTGGTTGGTGGACGTGCTGCGGGGCGCCGGCGTCCAGGTCGTGACCCACGGCGACTGGCTCAACCGCATGCGGCCGGGCAGCTTCAACCCGATCGGCGTGCTCTGGCACCACACGGCCGCGACCTCGAGCGCCACCAACCCGCACCCGGCGCTCAACATCTGCATCAACGGCCGGTCCGACCTGCCCGGCCCGCTCTGCCAGGCGCTGGTGGACTACCACGGCGTCTTCCACGTCATCTCCGCCGGCCGCTGCAACCACGCCGGCACCGCCCGCGCGAGCGGACCGATCCCCGCCGGGGACGGCAACACGATGCTGATCGGCTGGGAGATCGACTACAACGGGGTCAACCAGCAGATGACGGCGGCACAGTACAACGCGTCGGTCGCCGCCACGGCCGCCGTGCTCAAGCAACTGGGCAAGGACGCCAGCTACGCCCGCGGGCACCGGGAGACCAGCACCACGGGCAAGATCGACCCGTCCTTCATCGACCTGAACGTGATGCGCTCCGACGTCGCCGCGAAGATGGCCGGTGGCGGCACGGCCTGGAGCGCCATCGTCGACAACGCCACCGCCGGTCGGTTCAGCGCGAGCGCCAACTGGGGCGTCTCCACGTACTCCGCCCAGCGGTACGGGGCCGACTACCGGTACGCCGACCCCGTCGCCGCCAGCGACGCGGCCTGGTACAAGTTCAACATCCCGGCGACCGCGAGCTACCGGGTGGAGGCGTGGTGGCCGGCGGTCTCCGGCTACAACGCCAGCACGCCGTACATCATCGCGACGACGACCGGCAACCAGACCGTCTACGTCGACCAGCGGGTGAACGGCGGGCAGTGGCGCAACCTCGGTACCTTCGCCCTCCCGGCCGGCGACGCCAACCGGGTGGCGGTGAGCCGGTGGAGCGGTTCCGCCGGGTACGTCATCGCCGACGCGGTCCGGCTGACCCGCGTCTGACGGAGCCGGTGCGGCACATTCGGCGGGCGGATCCACGACTCGGATCCGCCCGCCGGACCGTCCCGGCCGCCGTCGGCTGTCCGCACCGACGAATTCACCACTCATCAACAATTACCCGTCATCAATGACAGGCCGATTGTCGAGGCGAATCGGGCCGGCCCCCGAACCGGCGACAGCGTCGCCGGCGACGGGCATCCTGCGCTTGGACGTCCGACCGGCTGGGTGACACGTCCGGTTGCCGCTCACCCCGATTCGGCGCGCCCGACCGACCGTCGGATCGCCCGGTGCCGCTGCACGGGCGGGCGCGGTCGACCAATAAGCTGATCAGCGTTAACTACGTGGCGTCATATCGACGCCTGCCCTTTCAGGAATTGCCCAGCCTCGGGGCCGCTGTCGATCCTGAGTCCTCACTTAGTCCAGAGAACCCCTGTGGCCTGGCGAAATGAGGCTAAATCTGCGTGCTTGAATGCGTCTGCCGTCAATCGACTGGCGGCGAGCGTCCGCAATTGCGTCCATGATGGATCATGGAGGCCATCACCCACCGTGATCCCGCCTCATCCGGATGTCCGGTTCGCCGCGATCCGTCCTGACAGTTTGTGACCGCCCTTGTGCCGTGAGGCAGCGCGTCCCTAGAGTCCGCTCGCACAACTCCAGATCACACGGGGGAGGGTTTGTGGCACGTCGGGTGACGGCCACTGTCCGTTCGTGCCTTGCTGCGAGTGTCGCCGTCCTGACGGCGGCCGCGTTGGCGGGCCTACCGGGAGAACCCGCGGAGTACCTGGCCGCGGGACCGGACGGCGTGACAGGTGGCTCTGAGGTCGGGACCGATGAGGCGGTGTCGTTGCGGGCCGCCCGCGAGACCGGCAAGCCGGTGCAGGTCAAGAGTCTGACCTCGGAGACGACCGAGGTCTACGCACTACCGAACGGTCAGTTCCGGGCGGACATCGCCGCCGGTATGCAGCGGTTCCGGCGGGGCGGTGACTGGGTCCGGGTCGACCTCACGCTGAAGGTGCAGCCGGACGGCTCGGTTGCGCCGACGGCGCACCCCAACGACCTGCGGATCTCCGGTGCGAAGGATGCCGGGGAGCACGAACTCGCCGCGGTGGGCGCCGGCGACGACCGGGTGGCGATGGGTTGGTCCGGTGCGCTGCCCAAGCCGGTGCTGGCCGCCAACCGGGCGACCTACGTGGACGCCCGGCCCGGTGTCGACCTGGTGGTGGAGGCGACCCGCCTCGGTTTCGAGCAGTTCCTGGTGGTCAAGAACCGCACCGCCCTGGCCCACGTCGGGAAGGTCAGCTTCCCGTTCTCCGGCCCCGGCGTCGCGACATCGAAGCGCGGCGCCGACGGTTCGATCACCCTGACCAACGGCGCCGGCGAGCAGACGGCGCACATCCCCGCCCCGCTGATGTGGGACGCGAAGAGGAACGCGATCACGGGCGCGCCCGCCGTCGAGAAGCCGGTCCGCACCGAGCTCGCCACGCGCGGCGACACCGTCGAGCTGACCCTCGCCCCGGACAGCGCCTGGCTGCGCGACCCGGCCACGGCGTACCCGGTGACCATCGACCCCACGGTCAACCCGCTGGGCACGACGTTCGACACGTACGTCAAGGAGGGGGTGGGCACGGACAAGAACCAGGAGAAGGACCTGCAGGTGGGCCTGCTCGATCCGGCGAACCCCCGCCTCACCCGGTCCTTCCTGACCTGGGACACCACGGTCCTCGCCGGCAAGCAGATCAACTCCGCGACCGTCTCCTTCTGGAACTTCTGGTCGCATACCTGCACCGCGACCTCGTGGGAGATCTGGACCACCGCCCCGTCGACCTACACCACTACGTTCACCAACCAGCCCACCTGGGACACCGCCGGTCCCGACGCCCGGTCCACCGCCACCGCCGGTGGCGGCGCGGGCTGCACCAGCGCCGACGGCTGGGTCTCGATCGACGGAAAGACCTTCTTCCAGAAGGCCGCCACCGCCGACAAGACCCGGGCCGGCATGGGCGTGCGGGCCACCGACGAAGCCAACGTCGCCGGGTTCAAGCAGTTCCGGTCCCGGGAGGGTGACGTCGCCACCGAGGACCCGAAGGCGACGGTCACCTACAACTCCTGGCCGACCGTCACCGCCCGGTCCACCGTCCCGACCACCAGCTGCGTGACCGGCTCCGGTCGTCCCCTCGTCAACACGCTCACTCCGCAGCTCAAGGCCACCGTTGCCGACGGTGACGGCACCGCCATGACGGTCACCTTCGAGTGGTGGACGCTGAACGGGACCACCGCCCTCGGCTCGACCGCCTTCACCGCCGTCGCTTCCGGTGCCACCGCCACCGCGACGGTTCCGGCGGGCGCCTTCACCGAGGGGGGCAGCTACAAGTGGCGGGTGAAGGCCGCCGACGGAACGGTCGGCAGTGACATCTGGTCGTCGTTCTGCGAGATGACGGTCTACGAGACCGCCCCTCCGGTGGCGGGATGTACGGGTGGCACCGACAGCGACTTCAACGGTGACGGCATCGCGGACATCGCCATCGCCGACCCGGAGGCGAGCGTCAACGGGCTGCCGAAGGCGGGTCAGATCCAGGTGGCCTACGGCGGCACCGGCACGGTGCAGACGCTTCACGAGAACAACTCCCAGGTAGCCGGCGCCGTGGAGGCGGGCGACCAGTTCGGCTACTCCGTCTCCGCCTACGACGCCAACAACGACGGCTGCACCGACCTGGCCGTAGGCGTGCCCTACGAGGATCTCGGGACCACGGTCGATGTCGGCGTCACGTACGTGCTCCTGGGCACCCCGACAGGGCTGGCGAAGGGCCCGGCGTCGCTCAGCTACCACCAGGACGTGGGTGTCACGCCGGACCAGATCGAACCATACGACTACTTCGGATTCTCGGTGGCCGGCTCCCGGACGCCGTCCGGTCAGTCGTACCTGGTGGTCGGAGTGCCCGGCGAGGACGTCGGGACCGCCGTGGACGCCGGCGTCGCCCACTACTTCCGGGGCAGCCTCAACATCCTGTTCCAGGCCGGCGCCCTCATTCCCGGCGCTGCGGAGCACGACGACCAGACCGGTTACGCGGTGGCGGCGTCGACCAACCACTTCGCGATCGGGTCGCCCGGTGAGGCGATCGGGACGCTGGAGTACGCGGGTGCGGTGAACGTCTTCAGCAGCCACGAACTCGTCAACGGCAGCCCGAAGCTGGCTGCCGGCCTGACCCAGGACGCCGCGAACGTGTCCAACGTGTCTGAGGCCAACGACACCTTCGGCAAGTCGATCTCCATCGCCCCGTACCGTCCGGTCGGGGCCCCGGTCGGGCAGGCGGACTCGCTGGTGGTCGTCGGCGTTCCCGGTGAGGACATCACTGTCGCGGCGACGAACACGCCCGCCCCCGACGCCGGTATGGTGCATCGATTCCACGTCACTGCCGGGGCCACCTACACCGAGCTGCCCGGCATCACCTACTCCTCCGAGGACGGGGACTACCTGGGCGAGAAGGTCGTCGTGGTGAACACCGCGCCGGGCAGCGAAGGCACGAACTCGACGATGTTCATCGCCATCGGCGTTCCGGGCGAGGACGAGGGCACTGTCTCCGACTCCGGTCGGGTACGGGTTTTCCCGGCTCTGGCCGATCCGATCGGCACGCCGAAGACGATCCACCGTCAGTCGGGCAGCCTGCCCGGCACCGCGACGGCCCAGGAGTTGATCGGCACCTCGTTGGGTGCGACATCGCAGCACCTCTACGTCGGCAGCCCGTACGGCGACGCCGCGGTCTACGGGGTCACCTGGTCAGGCATCGCGAGCGGCTCGACGGCGCCGACGGCGACCTGGAAGCCCGGACAGGGCAACATCCCCGCCGGCGAGACCGCCTTCGGCGCGGCGATCGGGTGAGGCGGCAGATGACAACGCACAGTTCAACGGGGGAGGACCGCAGGATGGACCGCGGCACACCTGGTTTCAGGCTGCTCCGCAGAGCGGGGTTGGCCGCCGGGCTCGCCGGCCTGGTGGCGGCGTACGCGACGACGGCGTCGGCCGAGTTGACCGCGCCGACGCCGCCTGCCGAGACCGAGTCGGCGGCCATGGTGCCGACCTCGGGCGACGGCCCGATCCGGCAGACCGAGGTCGACGCACTCGCCGCCGCGAAGGCGACCGGCCAGCGGGTCGAGATCGGTGCGTTCCGAGGCGAGAACACCGAGACGTACGCGAATCCGAACGGGACCCTGACCTCGGTCACGCACGTGCAGCCGGTCCGGGTCTCCCGGGGCGGGCGCTGGGTGCCGGTCGACTCGACCCTCGTTCGGGCGAAGGACGGGTCGCTCGTCCCGGCTGCCACGACCATCGGCATGCGCCTGTCCGGCGGCGGCGACGGCCCCCTGATCGAGGTCGACCGGGCGGGTCGACGGATGAGCCTTGACTGGCCCGGTAACCTGCCCAACCCGACGGTCCAGGGCGACCGTGCGACCTATCCCGAGGTGCTGCCGGGAGTCGACCTGGTGGTCAACGTCGGCGTCAGTGGGTTCTCGCACGTCCTGGTCATCAAGAACGCCGAGGCGGCGAAGAGTCCCGAGTTGGCCGAGCTCGACTTCGGGCTCGCCACCGACGGTCTCGAGGTCCGCCAGCAGGCCGACGGCAGCCTCAGGGCCGTCGATGCGGTGACCGGTGGCGCCGTCCTGGAGTCCGCCACGCCGATCATGTGGGACTCCGGTACCGACGCGGCCGGGGCAACCGGTCCGGCGGCCCGGTCCGCGACCCCGGTCGACCCGGACCCGGCGTCCGCGGCCGAAAAGGCACCCGATTCCGCCCGACGGGCCGAGTTGGGGGTGCGTGTCCACCACGACAAGATCACGTTGATCCCGGACCGGGCGATGCTCACCGATCCCGCCGTACGGTGGCCGGTCTACGTCGACCCGGTCTGGCAGGACACCAAGAACACCGGTTGGGCCATGGTCGCCAGCGGCTACCCGAACGAGGAGTACTGGAAGTTCGGCGACGACGAGGGCGTCGGGGAGTGCCCGGTGTCCTCGGGTTGGTGCAACGGTGTCGGGATCAAACGCCTCTTCTACGCGCTTCCCACTCCGTACTCGGGCAAGACGATCCTCAGCGCCGAGTTCGCCGTCACCATGACCCACACCTACGACGGATCGGCGAAGGGAATTGCGCTCTACCGCGCCGGCGCGGCCATCGGATCGGGCACCAACTGGGGCAACCAGCCGGCGATGAGCGTCCACCAGGAGACCAAGTCGCCGACGGCGACCAGGAGTTCCTGCACCACCACCAACCAGAACGTCACCTTCAACGCGACCGCCGCGGTCAAGGAGGCGGTGACGAAGGGCTGGGGCACCACCACCTTCGGCATGCGGGCGGTCAGCGAGACCGACCACACGGCATGGAAGCGGTTCTGCGGCAACGCCATCCTGTCGGTGAACTACAACCGTGCCCCGTCCCAGCCCAAACAGTCCGAGATGACCATGTCCCCGGGTGGGCAGTGCGTGACGGGCAGCACCCGGCCGTACACCAGCGCCGTGCCCACGGTCTACTTCGTGCTCCGCGACCCGGACCACTCGTCCATCCACACGGAGAACGTGAAGGGTGAGGTCCAGTACTGGTGGTACTCCGGCAGTACGAAGGTCAGCCGGACCTACCAGACCGCGTTCAAAGCCAGCGGTTCACGATTCCAGTACACGTTGCCGACGGACATCCCGCAGAACACCACGATCAGTTGGAACGTCAAGGCGTACGACGGCACGGCGTGGGGGCTGCTCGCGGCGACGGCCTGTGAGTTCATCTACGACAGCACCAAGCCGACCGCACCCGACATCGACTCGGCCGAGTACCTGCCGAACGACGCGAGTGAGACCACGTCGTTCTGTGCCGAGGACGACAACTGGCGCGGATCCGTGGGCACCTACGGCACCTTCACCTTCGACACTCCCGCCACCGACGCGACGAAGTACATCTACGGGTTCAACACCAATCCGTCGCCCACCAATGTGCTGACTCCGGCGGCGGCCGGCGGGCCGGTCTCCATCGCCTGGATGCCGGAGAACGACGGCCCCAACTTCGTGACCGTCAAGGCGGTCGACCAGGGCGGCCTGGAGAGCACCATCGCCACCTGCACGTTCAGCGTGCCGACCCGGCTCGCGGCCGGCGAGTGGGGGCTGGGCGAGGCGGCCGGAGCCAGCAGCCTGGCCGACGCACGGGACCGGTATCCCGCCACTCCGGGTGCCGGCGTCCAGATCGGCGTGCCCGGGCCCGGCTGCCAGGACACCGGTGACCTGTGCCAGCTCGACCGGGCGGTCCGCTTCTCCGGCGCGGCGGACAGCTACCTCTCGACGACGAGCAGCGCACTCGTCGACACCAGCGGAGGTTTCGGTGTCGCCGCCTGGGTCCGACTGACCAACGACACCACCGACCGGGTCGCGGTCAGCCAGGACGGCAGCGGAGAGCCGGGATTCACCCTCGGGTTCGACGGCGGCACCAAGAAGTGGGAGTTCGGCATACCAACCACCGACGTCAACGCGCTGGGTGGCTGGAAGGTCACCAGCTCCACCACCGCGACGATCGGTGAGTGGACCCACCTCGCGGCGGCGTACGACCCGGTGAAGAAGACCATCCAGCTCTACGTCAACGGTGTCGTCCAGACCGCGCAGCCGCGCCGGTCGGCGTGGAAGTCGCGGGGCTCGGTGCAGATCGGACGCCAGATGGTCAAGGGCGGCCACACCGGGCACTGGGTCGGCGAACTGGCCGACATCGCGCTCTTCGACCGGATCCTCGTGCCGAACGAGGCGGTCACGCTGTCCCGGCTGCGGCCGGTTCGGCTGGCGTACTGGCCGCTCGACGGCGAGACCGCCAGCCGTAGTCCGGCGTACGACGAGAACGGCCAGGATCTCGTCCTGGCCAACGGCGCCCACCTCTACACGCCCGACCTGGACGCCGACCCGTTCGCCGAACTTCCCCTGGGTGGTGCCGGCCACCTCGTGCTCGACGGCGCGGATGATCACGCGCTGACCGAGGCGCCGGTGGTGGCCACGGACGGCAGCTTCACGGTTACTGCCCGCGTCCGGCTTCCCAGCTCCACCTGCGGTCGCGACATGGCCGTCGTTTCCCAAGCCGGCAGCAAGGCCAGTGGCTTCGTCGTCCGTTGTTCCGCCGCCAACCGCTGGGAACTCGCCGTTCCGGCGGCGGACACCGTGGGCGCGGCCACCACGACCGTCCACGACAGCGTCCGGCTACCGCACGCCGGGACGGGGGGACAGTACCTCGCGGTCGTGTACGACGCGTTCCGCAACGAGGTGCGGCTCTACGTCGACGGCCAGTTGGCCACCACCGCGACGGCTCCGCACAGCTCGACGTGGAAGGCTGCCGGGCCGCTCCAGGTCGGCCGTGCCATGACCGACGGCGTGTTCGGTGCCTACCTCTCCGGCCAGCTGGACGACGTACGGGCCTACACCGGGGTGGTTGACGAGATCACTATCCAGCAGCTCGCCTCTCCCGAGCCGAACCCGAACATCTGACACCCGGCTGGCCCGGTCGCCCGAGGCGACCGGGCCAGCCGGCAATCCTCTCCCTCCTCTCGTCCGTTACTGCTGTCTGGAGTAGCGATGTCGTCGTTCCTGTCCCGACCCGCCGTGGGGTACGGCCCACGCCTACGCCGTGGCCTTTCCTGGGCGATGAGCCTGGTGGTGGCCGCAGGCCTTCTGCAGGGTGTGGCTCCTCCGATGCCGGCATCGGCAGCCGGGGCCCCACGGACCCAGGCCGACCGCAAGCCCGTGCCGGCCCGGCCCGCCCCACCCGTCCGTCAACGAAAGACGAGCCCGGTCATCGAGGGGGCCCTCAAGTCGGCCCCCACGGTGACCTGGCCAGGGGCCGGTGCCGTCGAGGTGTCTCTCGCTCCGACGACGGCACAGGCGGCCAGGACCGTGACCGCGAAGGCGGCGAAGGCGGGTGGACTCGCGGTGACGGTGGCGACGCCACCGCAGGCGTCCAGCCGCCGGTCCGCGGCCACGACCGACGCCGCCATGCCGGCCAAGGTCAGGGTCGAGACGTTGGACCGCCAGACGTCTGCCCGGGCCCGGGTGGACGGACCGGTGGTCGCCGTCCGTCGCACCGACGGGACGGCGGCGACCGGTCGGGTCCAGCTGACCATGAGCTACGCCGGCATCGCCGACATGTACGGCGGTGACTTCGGTGCCCGTCTGCGGCTCGTCGAGCTGGCGGACTGCGGTTCCGGCGCCGGCAGCCGCTGCCGGCCGAAGCCCATCGATTCGGTCAACGACGCCGAGGCGCGGACGCTCACCGCCACGGTGGACGCGGCGGCGGCCACGACCATGTACGCGATGACGGCGACCGAAAGCTCGGCCCAGGGCAACTACGGCGCCACCGCCCTCGCTCCCTCCTCGAAGTGGAACGTCTCGCCGTCGTCCGGAGCTTTCAACTGGTCGTACCCGTTGCGGGTACCCCCCGTGCCGGGCGGCGCCGTCCCCTCGATCACCCTCTCGTACAACTCCCAGACGGTCGACGGCCGCACGGCGGCGACGAACAACCAGGGCAGCTGGTTGGGTGAGGGTTTCAGCTACGAGCCGGGCTACGTGGAGCGGCAGTACAAGCCCTGCGCCGATGACGGGCACGACGGGGTGGGCGACCTCTGCTGGTCGCACGAGAACCTGACGCTGATGCTCAACGGGCGCTCCAGTGAGTTGGTGCAGACCGGCACGAACACCTGGCGCTTCGCCAGCGACGACGGCTCCAAGGTCGAACGGCTCACCGGCGCGGCCAACGGGGACGAGCGGGACGGTGAGCACTGGAAGGTCACCACCGTCGACGGCGGCCAGTACTTCTTCGGTCTGCACCGGCTCCCCGGCTGGGTCTCGGGCAAGTCCGAGACGAACTCGGTGTGGACGGTGCCGGTCTTCGGGGACGACCCCGGGGAGCAGTGCCACAACACGACGTTCGCCAACGCGCATTGCAAGCAGGGCTGGCGGTGGAACCTCGACTACGTCAAGGACCGGCACGGCAACGTGGTCTCCTACTACTACGACCGGGAGACGAACCACTACGCCCTGGGCGCGAAGTTCGACGTCAACGGTACTCCCTACGACCGGGGTGGCTGGCTCAGGCGCATCGACTACGGCCAGCGCCACAACGAGGTCTACACCACCAACGCCGCGGCTCGGGTCGTCTTCTCCACGGCCGAGCGCTGCCTGCCGAGCGGCACCATGCTGTGCAACCCCGGCGACCTGAACGACTCCACGGCGGCCTCGTGGCCTGATGTCCCGTGGGACCGCCACTGCGCCGCCAACACGCACTGCAAGCCCACTCAGGCGTCGCCGAGCTTCTGGACCCGCAAGCGGGTCACCGCGATCACCACCGAGATCCGCACCGCCACCGGATGGTCGCCGGTCGACGTGTGGAAGCTCGACCACCTCTTCACCAACAACGCCGACGCCAGCCGGAGCCTCTGGCTGCACAAGATTCGCCACGAGGGCCAGTTCGGCGGCGGTACGCCGCTCACCGTCCCGGCGGTCCAGCTCGACGCGCTGCAGCTGCCCAACCGGATCGACCGAGACGGCGACGACATCCTCCCGCTGATCCGGCCCCGCCTGAACACCGTCTACACGGACTCCGGAGGACAGATCACGGTCCGGTACGCCCCCGCGGACTGTTCGGCGGACAGTCTCCCGACACCGGGCAACAGCACCGGCCGGTGCTATCCGGTGCTCTGGCACCCCAGCGGTGAGGAGGAGCCCGTCACCGACTGGTTCCACAAGTACGTCGTGGAGTCGGTCACCGAGAGTGACATGACGACGGTCGTGCCCGGCACGTCGATCGCTCCTGACATGGTCACCACGTACGAGTACCTGGGTGACGCCGCGTGGCGTCATGCCGACCCGAACGGCATCACCGACGCGAAGTACCTGACCTGGAGCCAGTGGCGCGGCTACGAAAAGGTCCGGGTCCGACGCGGCAGCGAGCAGCTCAAGACCACCCTGGTCGAGCACAGCTTCCTGCGGGGCATGCACGGCGACAAGCTGCCGGGGCCCACTGGCGGGACCCGGTCGGTCACCCGGTACGACTCCGTGGGGACGGCGCACGTCGACCACGACCAGTTCGCCGGCTTCGAGTTCGAGACCAAGGTCTACGACGGCAGCAGGATCGTGAGCAAGGCACTCACGACGCCGTGGCGCTACGAGACCGCGAGCAAGACGTGGGACTGGGGCACGGACCGGGCCTGGTTCGTCAAGCCCAGCGTCGTCCGTGGGCTCACCCAGCTCGAGGACGGCACGTGGCGCGAAACCAAGTCAGTCACGTCCTACGACACCAAGACGGCGACGTACACCGACCCGGTCGGCAGGGTCACCCAGGTGGATGACTTCGGCGACGTCAGCACCGCGGAGGACGACCGGTGCATCCGGACGACGTACGCCGACAACCTCGGCCTGCGGCTGCGCAACCTGGTGGCACGGGAGGAGACGGTCGCCGTCGCCTGCTCGGCGACCCCGAACCGGGCCACCCAGGTCCTGTCCGACAACCGGACGTCGTACGACGGTCTCGCCGACGGCGCGACGCCCACGACGGGTAACGCCACCCGCGTCGAGAAGCTGGCCCGCCACGACGGCGCCACCGCCAGCTACGTCACGGTCGGCGAGGGCACCTTCGACAAGTACGGGCGTCCCGATTCGGCCCGGGACCTCTCGGGGGCGACCACCAATATCGCGTACACCGAGGTCAACGGCCTGACCACCAAGAAGGTCGAGACCGGTCCGACGGTTCGTGTCGGGACCACCGACACTCGGTTCGTCTCGACGACGGAGTACCACCCGGCCTGGGGCCAGCCAACCGCACAGGTCGACTGGAACAACCGGCGGACCGACGTCGACTACGACAAGCTCGGCCGGGCCACCGCGGTGTGGCTTCCGGACCGGGCCAAGAGCAGCACGCCGACCATGCCGAGCGTGCGGTACAGCTACAAGGTCGAGCAGAACGCGCCGGTCGCGGTCAAGACGGAGAAGCTGGACAACGCGGGCAACTACGTGGCGTCGTACGAGATCTACGACGGCATGCTGCGGCCTCGGCAGACGCAGAGCCCCGGACCGGACGGCGGCCGGCTCGTCGCGGAGACCTTCTACACCGCGACCGGCGGTGTCGGTCGGGTCCACGACGCCTTCTACGCGGCGGGCGTGCCCTCGGACCAGCTGTTGCCGACCGTCACCGGTGAGACGGACCTGCAGACCTCCTACGTCTACGACGGTGTCGACCGGGTCACCAACGCCATCACCCTCGTGGGAGGCGAGGAGAAGTGGCGGACGGTCACCTCGTACGGCGGTGACCGTACCCACGTCGACCCGCCGCTGGGCGCCACGCCGACGACCACGATCACCGACGGGCGCGGTCAGGTGGTCAGCCTCCGGCAGTACAAGGGCGCGAGCCCGACCGGTGAGTACGACGAGACGCGTTACACCTACACGCCGTTCGGTCTGACAAAGACCGTCACCGACGCGGCGAACAACGTCTGGCGTTACGAGTACGACCAGCGGGGGCGCAAGACGTCCGCCGTCGACCCGGACGCCGGCACCATGACGTTCGAGTACAACGACCACGACCAGCTCACGTCGACGGTGAACGCCGAGAACGTGCGGGTCTCGTACACCTACGACGTGCTGGGCCGCAAGACCGGCACGTACCAGGGAACCGTCGCCACCGGCACCAAGCTCAGCGAGCAGCTGTACGACACCGTGGCGAAGGGCGAACTGTACGCGTCGAGCCGGATCGCCGGCGGGCTGAAGTACCACGTGATCTACGCCGCTCGGGACGCCTTCAACCGGGTGACGGAGACCCGCTACTCGATCCCGAAGCCGACGGCCGACGACAAGCTCGGCGGCGCGTACCGCTTCTACACGAGCTACAACAGCGACGGCACCGTCCGGAACATCGGCTTCCCCGACGCGGGTGGGCACGCCGCGGAGACCGTCGCCTACACGTACGACAACCTCCAGCGCGTCACCAACATCACCGGCTCCGGGACGGCGGGCCAGCAGTCCTACGTGACCGGCGCGAAGTACGCGCAGACCGGTGAACTCCTCCAGGTCGAGCTGAACACCGGTGGACGGAAGGCCTGGAGCACCTACTACTACGACGAGGGCACGAAGCGGCTCAACCGCAGCACGTTCGCCCGGCAGGCGATCGTCGCGCCCGGTCAGCCGGAGCCGACCGAACCGACCACCGACATCGACCAGCGCTACGACTACGACCACGCGGGCAACGTGCGGAGCATCGCCGACCTGCCCGGCACCGGCCAGCGGGACATCCAGTGCTTCACCTACGACCATCTGCGTCGGCTGACGGAGGCCTGGAGCACCGCCACGACGGCTACCGATCCCTGCGCCGGCGGCCCCGCGGCCAGCATTGTGGGCGGTGTGGCGCCCTACCACCACACCTACACCTACGACCAGACCGGCAACCGTCTGACCGAGACGCAGCACGCGGCCGGCGGAAGCTCGAAGATCGAGCGGATCTACGCCTACCCGGCCGCCGGGCAGGCGCAGCCGCACACCGTCCGCAGCGTCACCGAGAAGACGTCGAGCGGCGACCGGCTCTACACGTACGAGTACGACAAGGCGGGCAACACGACGAAGCGCACCCAGGTCGGCGAGGAGGAGGCGCTGGTCTGGGATGCCGAGGGGCACCTCGCCTCGGCGACGAAGGCCGGGAAGAGCACGAGCTTCATCTACGACGCCGACGGCAACCGCCTCGTCCGCAAGGAGCCGACGGCCACCACCGTCTACCTGCCGGGCATGGAGCTGCGCCTGGACCACGCCACCAACGTGGTGAACGGGACGAAGTTCTACCAGGTCACCGACAAGGTGGCCGTGGTGCGGACGGTCGCCGGCATCCAGTTCCAGGCGGCGGATCACCACGGCACGGGGCAGGCGGCGGTGAACGCGACGACGGGGGCCATCACGTACCGTCGCTCCACCCCGTTCGGGGGTCCGCGTGGCTCCCAGCCGGCGGCCGGCGAGTGGTTCAGTGACCGGGGATTCGTCGGTGGCACCAAGGACGCGACGACGGGTCTGACCCACCTCGGCGCCCGGGAGTACGACCCGGCGGCGGGACGGTTCATCTCGGTCGACCCGCTCATCGATCCGGCTGATCCGCAGCAGATGAACGGGTACTCGTACGCCAACAACAACCCGCTGGCGTTCAGCGACCCGGACGGTCTGAAGCCGCTGGCTACCAACGGCGGGGCGGAAGAGGACAAGTACTGGCAGGACCATCCCGACCAGAAGCTGACCCAGGACCCGTCGACCGGCAAGTGGACGGTCGTCACCAAGCCCGTCACGCGGCCGACCGTGCCGCCGGAGGTCCTGCGGGCCCGTCAGGAGGCGGAGCGGCAGAAGCAGATCGTCATCGCGATCGCCAAGGAACTCGGCGCGATCATCGCCGAGGAGCTCGGCATCACCGATGCCGTCGACTGCTTCATCAAGGGCGACATGGGTGCCTGTGCCGAAACAGCCCTCAACGTCGTCCTCACCGCGGTCGGTGGCGCAGCCGGCAAGCTCATCGCCCGCTACGCCTTACGTTGGGACCGCCTCAAGGACCTGACGAACAGGCTCTGGGACCTCGGCGGCCGCCTCAAGAATGCACTCGGAAACTATCTCAAGTCCCGGAAACGGGCCGATGAGGTGGCAGAGTCTGCCGACGAGGGGCTGGCTTGCGCGACTTCCGCCGCCGCTCATAGCTTTGTGCCAGGAACGCTCGTCCTCATGGCTGACGGTTCCCGCAAGCCAATTGAGGATTTGGAAGTCGGAGACATGGTAGTCGCTTCAGAGCCAGGGACCGGCGAGTCTGCCGCCAAGGCGGTGGTAGCGACATTGACCAGCGCTGGTCCCAAGGATCTCGTTGGCATTACATTGGATATCGACGGCAATTCGGGCAGCGCCACGGCGGAGTTGGTGGCGACCGCGATCCATCCCTTTTGGGTGCCGGAACGGGATGAGTGGGTAGATGCCGCCGACTTGACCGTCGGCCTCTCGGTGGTTACCCCTGCCGGCGACTTGGTGAAGATTGAGCGGACGAGGCGGTGGCCGGGCACTACACGCGTTCACAATCTGACGGTAAATGACATTCATACGTACTATGTCTTGGCTGGAGACCAGCCCGTTCTAGTGCACAACAGCAACTGTAATCCGATTACGCGGGCGCAGTCTGACGATATTGCGAGGATGCTCGGCTACACGAAAACCAAGCAGGTGTCTGCCGGCAATTCGCCGATCTGGGAGAACAAGAAGGCAGGTTCGGGTCAGCCCCGATACATTACCTGGGATCGAACAGGACACAAGGGAGGCATTTTCAAGGGAGCGAACTTCCGAAACCCATTCCAGTCGACCAAGGACTCTGCGCGGGACGGGACGTATGATTTGGACGTCGCGCCGGCGGGAGAGGTAGTTGGGCTGAAGTGGGTGGCAAAGTGATAGCGGAGCTCGTGATCAGTCCCCGAGAGGAGAGCATGCGAGAGATCCTCTCGCAGGCAGATCACTGGTCTGCGTATGCGGCGGAGCTACGTCGCCTGCTCTCGCGGGTGTTCGACATGCTGGACGTGCGTTGTTTGGAGCTGAACGAGCTGTTGGTCGGCGAGCCGCTCCCTGAATCTCACTCACACCTTCGGAACGGGGCTCACGTTGACGCCCAGGAGGCCTTGGACCTCCTCGAAAGGATGGTCGATGGACGCGGACCGTATGGCCAACTCCGTGAAGGTGATCGCGTGCGCGTCCAATCTGGCTGGGACGGGGCAGTGCACCTATACCTGGAACCGGAAGCGGCGGCTCGCCTGGCATCACTAGAGAGCCAAGTGGCGTTCTTGGACTGGCGCCGAGCCGTCCAAGATGCCGAACCTGCTACCCCTGTCGTTTGTGCCGTTGCTGATTCCGATTATTGGGCGGCCGTGCGCATTGTTGCTGGGGAGCAATTGACGCTGCTGTGCGAGCGTTGGGCGCATGGCGCTTTCGGTAGCACGTGGTACAGGCTGACACCTGCTGTGCTCGCGGAGGTCTCTCAAGCTGTGCGGCCGCGGTCGCTCCTGTGCGTGGTGGTAGATCCTGACTTCCGGCATCCAGCGGAGGTCAGGGATGAGGACTTCATTGTTTTCGAACCTCCGTTGGTTCCCGGGAAGCTGCGATCCCGCTACTTTCCTGGCGGATCGGATGACGTTGACGAACTCGTTGATGAGGGATTCTCGTTGGCGCTTAGCGAGGTTGCGCTCGGGGGTTGGTTGGCAGTGGTGCCCGATGCTGATGGTGTGATCAGGAGCCGGTGGGAAGTGCCTGAGGAGGATCCCCGCTAGGTGCTCCTTGTCAGCGGCGATTGGCGACAAACAACGGCACGATTGCGAACGACTGCCGGGGGCGTGACCTCGCGTCACGCCCCCGGGGTTCCGGTCAGGACCGGGTGCAGGCGGCTCCGTTGAGGGTGAAGCTGGTCGGGGAGGAGTACGCCCCGCTCAGCGTGCCCTGGTAGCCGAAGCTGGCGGTGCCGCCCGGCGCGATCGAGCCGTTCCAGCCCACGTTCCGCGCAGTCACCGACGACCCGTTCTGGGCCACCGTGGCGTTCCAGGAGTTGGTCACCGTCTGCCCGGCGGGCAGTGTGTACGCCAGCGTCCAGCCGTTGATCGTGCTCGACCCGGTGTTGGTGATTCGCACGTCGGCCGTGAAGCCGGTGCCCCAGGAGTTCGGCGTGTACGTCACCGCGCACCCGCTGCCACCCGGCGGCGGCGTGGACGGCGGGGGCGTGGACGGCGGAGGCGTGGTGGGCGGCGGGGTGCTCGGCGGCGGCGTGGTCGGGTTGCCGCCGCCGTTGACCGCGGCCGAGTAGTTGGTGACGGCCAGCCCGACACCGCCCTGCCAGGGCTCGAAGCCGGCCTGGATGCTGGTCAGGTACCAGGAGTTGGTGATCGCGCCCCGGTTGCGGACGTCGGCGATGAAGTCCAGCACGCTGAAGCTCAGGCTCGTGATGGCCGACGGGGCCACGTACGAGATGACGTTGTTGGAGCCGTTGCTGCCGCGCCAGACCTCCCAGGTGCGCCCGGCGAGGCTGGCGGTGCCGACCGGCGAGCCGATGGGCTGGATCGAGCCCTGCCGGTTGAGCCAGATCATGATCTCCATCTGGTTCACCCCGTCCCGCTTGGGTGAGGGGTCGAGCCAGATGTCGTACGAGGCGTTGTAGGTCGCCCCGCTGACGTAGCGGTACGTGATGCTGCTGTTGGCGCTGCTGATCTGGCTGACCTGGATGGGCAGGTTGGTGCCCGGGGAACAGTTCGTGTAGTGGCAGCCGACGAAGATCGACGGGTACGCGGTCGGCGCGCCGTTGGTGGGGTTGCTGCCGTCCTGCCTGGTGATTTCGAAGCCGGTGTCGGTGACGTTGATGCACTGCTGGGCGCTGGTGCCCCAGCGGTTGTTCTGCACCACGTACCGGCCCTGGATGGTGGTCGAGCCGTACTGCTCGCAGATCTGGGTGTCGGCGGAGGCGGTGCCGCCGAGGGCCACGGCGACGATCGACCCGGCGGCGAGCAGGGCCGCGGCCGCGATGGCGCGGAGTGGACGTTTCATGGTGCTCCTCAGTCACCGGCGCCGCGTGGCGCCGGACGGTCGGTGGTGGAGGTTCGGGAGCGCTCCCACAGTAGTCGACACATTTACATCTCTGAAACCCTCGCGCAACAAGACGGCAGTAATGAGATGGAAAGTGAGGTTTGTCACGTCAACGACGGGTGGCCCGCTGGTGGTCGTCCAGGCAACCGGCGCGGCGCGGAAAGGGGTTGCCGGGAGGGGACCGATTGACTCTGGCGTGCGTCGATTGCGCCGAGTAGTGTCTTGCCTCCAACGCGTGCCGAACCCCCTCCGGAGGCGTACACCACCATGGGTGGCTCCCCCCTGCGCATCCTCGTCGTCGGCGCGGGCATCGCCGGCCTCGCCGTGGCCCGGGCGCTGCGGATGGCGGGCTTCCGGCCCGACGTCACCGAGAAGCTCCCCGCCGGCGAGCTCCCGGAGACCGGCCTCTACCTGCCCGGCAACGCCGCGCGGGCGCTGCGCCGGCTCGACCTCGACGGGCCGGTCCGCCCCCTCGGCCAGGTGATCCACCGGCAGTACTTCCTCGACGCCGCGGGCGCGCCGCTCTGCGAGGTCGACCTCGACGCGCTGTGGACCGGCGTCGGAGAGTGCCGGGCGCTGCTCCGGGCCGAACTGCACCGGGTGCTGCTCACCGGCGCCGGGGGTGCCGTGCGGCACGGCGCCGAGGTCCGCAGCATCGACCTGCTGCCGCGCGGCGTCGGCGTCACGTTCGTCGACGGCACCGCCACCGAGTACGACCTGGTGATCGGCGCGGACGGGCCACGCTCCTCGATCCGTACGCTCGCCTCCCTCGGTGGCCCGCCACGCCCCACCGGGCAGGTGGTCTACCGCAGCGTGGTGCGGGACGCGCCGCCCGTCCGCGAGTGGACCGCGCTGCTCGGGCAGCGGGCCGGGTTCCTGATCGTCCCCATCGGGGCCGGACGGCTGCACTGCTACGCGGACGAGACGGGCACCCAGCCGCCGGTCGACCCGGTGGCCCGGCTGCGGGAACTCTTCGGCGACTACGGCGGCCCGGTGCCCGAGGTGCTGGACTGCCTGGACCACGTACACGTCGGCGCCACGGACGAGGTCGAGCTGGGCCGCTGGCACCGGGGGCGGGTGCTGCTCGTCGGTGACGCCGCGCACGCCACCGCACCGACCCTCTCCCAGGGCGCGGCGATGGCCCTGGAGGACGCCGTCGTGCTCGCCGAGTCGCTCACGGCCGCCGGCAGCGTCGAGGCGGCGCTGACGGCGTACGAGAGTCGTCGTCGCCCGCGTACCCGATGGGTGCGGGACCGGACCCGGGACCGCAACCGGACCCGCGACGTGCCGCCGGCGCTGCGCGATCCGCTGCTGCGCGGGCGCGGCGGACGCATCTTCGGCGAGCACTACCGGCTGCTGCTGGGTCCGCTCTGACGGTGGCCGGGGCCGACGGCGGCGGGCGCGGGCGCGGTCCGGGGTGCCGGGTGGCGCAGGTTACCCGACCACCCCACGCGGCGCTGCCACCTACCGGGGACTATCATCCTTGCGGATGACGGCCCGCAGACAACAACGCGTGCCGAGCGGGACAACCCAGAACCGGAGGCCACTCGTGACCACCGTCGCACCCAAGCCGGTCGTGACCCGGCCCTGGCCGGTCCGAGCGCCGGTCAAGGGGTCGGCCATCGCGCGGCTGCTGCGGACCACGGACGCGAAGCAGATCGGGATCATGTACATGGTCACCGCGTTCGCGTTCTTCATGATCGGCGGCCTGATGGCCCTGATCATGCGGGCCGAGCTGGCCCGGCCCGGGCTGCAGTTCCTGTCGCCCGAGCAGTACAACCAGCTCTTCACCATGCACGGCACGATCATGCTGCTGTTCTTCGCGACGCCGATCGTGTTCGCCTTCGCGAACTACATCGTGCCGATCCAGATCGGCGCGCCGGACGTGTCCTTCCCCCGGCTGAACAGCTTCGCCTACTGGCTCTACCTGTTCGGTGGGTCGCTGGCCACGCTGGGCTTCATCACGCCGGGCGGCGCCGCCGACTTCGGCTGGTTCGCGTACACCCCGCTGAGCAGCGTCGAGCACTCGCCGGGCGTCGGCGCCAACATGTGGATCGTCGGCCTGGCCATCTCCGGTCTGGGCACCATCCTCGGCGCGGTCAACATGATCACCACGATCCTGACCCTGCGCGCGCCCGGCATGACGATGTTCCGGATGCCGATCTTCACCTGGAACATCCTGGTCACCAGCCTCCTGGCGATCCTGGTCTTCCCGCTGCTGGCCGCCGCGCTGTTCGCGCTCGCCGCCGACCGCCTGATGGGCGCCCACGTGTACGACCCCGCGACCGGCGGGCCGATGCTGTGGCAGCACCTGTTCTGGTTCTTCGGCCACCCCGAGGTGTACATCGTCGCGCTGCCGTTCTTCGGCATCGTCTCCGAGGTCATCCCGGTCTTCTCCCGCAAGCCGATCTTCGGCTACAAGGGTCTGGTCGCCGCGACCATCGCCATCGCCGCCCTGTCGATGAGCGTCTGGGCGCACCACATGTTCGCCACCGGCCAGGTGCTGCTGCCGTTCTTCAGCTTCCTGAGCTTCCTGATCGCCGTCCCCACCGGCATGAAGTTCTTCAACTGGATCGGCACCATGTGGCGGGGCCAGATCAGCTTCGAGTCGCCGATGCTGTTCTCGATCGGCTTCCTCGTCACGTTCCTCTTCGGCGGTCTCACCGGCGTGCTGCTGGCCAGCCCCCCGCTGGACTTCCACGTGTCGGACTCGTACTTCGTGGTGGCCCACTTCCACTACGTGCTCTTCGGCACGATCGTGTTCGCGGTGTTCGCCGGCATCTATTTCTGGTTCCCGAAGATGTTCGGCCGGATGCTCGACGAGCGCCTCGCCAAGATTCACTTCTGGCTGACCATGATCGGCTTCCACACCACGTTCCTGGTGCAGCACTGGCTGGGCAATGAGGGCATGCCCCGGCGGTACGCGGACTACCTGCCGACCGACGGCTTCACCACGCTGAACATGATCTCCACGATCGGCGCGTTCATCACCGGTATCTCGACGCTGCCGTTCATCTACAACTGCTGGAAGTCGTACAAGGCCGGCCCGGTGGTCGAGGTCGAGGACCCGTGGGGCCACGGCAACTCGCTGGAGTGGGCGACCAGCTCGCCGCCTCCGCTGCGGAACTTCGACCGGATGCCGCGGATCCGCTCCGAGCGGCCGGCGTTCGACCACAAGTTCCCCGAGCTGGCCGCCGGTGGCCAGTCGCTGGCCGGCCCGCCGGAGGGCGGCGCCAAGCCGCTGACCAGCGAGTCCGACGGTGGTGCCAGCTACCAGGAGGACGTCGCGAGCGACATCGACCGCCGCTGACGGTCCACGTCCCGCACGACGGGCGCCGCTCCCCGGAGGGGAACGGCGCCCGTCGCCGTTCGGCCGAGGTGACCGGCGCCGGCTACGGCAACCCGCACGGGTGACCCGGCCGGCGCGGCCGGCGGCGGTGCGTGCGGACCAGGCTGATCCACTCCAAGCCGGCGGCATCGCGTGCTCTGGGACTGGCCGACCCCGCGACGCCGGCGGCATGGAGTTGACCTTCCGGCCGCCCCGGCCCAATTCGGCGCGGCCGGGTGCGGTCGGGTCGAGGTCGGGGTGCTCTAGGCGGCGGGGGCGAGTTCGGGCTCGGGCTCGGGGGCCAGCTCCACAGCCGGCACGGCCCGGCGGCGGCGCAGCTCGACCGGGAGCACGGCCAGGGCGACCAGCGCGCCGATCGCGCCGGTGACCGCGAAGCCCCAGGCGGGCGCGGACGCGTCGATGACCGCCCCGGCCAGCGGGGCACCGACCGCGATGCCGATCGTGATGGCCGAACCGTGCAGGCCCATCGCCTCGCCGCGCGCCTCGGCGGGTGCCAGCCGGCTGACCTCGTCGGAGGTTGCGGCGATGGTCGGCGCGCAGAGCAGGCCGGCCGGGATCAGCGCCAGGCAGAGCAGCCACCAGTGGGAGCCGCCCAGCCCCACCGGGATCGTGGCGACGCTGAGCGCCGCCATCAGCACGAGCGGGGACCAGGAGCGGGTGACCGCCCCGTACGCGAAGCCGCCGACCAGCGAGGCGGCCGCCCACATGGCGAGCACCAACCCGGTGTAGCCGACCTCGCCGCCGTCCCGCAGCACCGCGATCACGGCCACGTCGGTGCCGCCCAGCACGAGGGTGGCGGCGGTGCTCGCGGCGAGCACGGCGAGCATCCGCGGGGTGAGCCATTCGCGCCGGGCCACCTTCCGCTGCGGCCCGACCGGCTCACCGGCGCCGCGTACCGGAGGGTTGAGCAGCCAGAGCCCGGCGCCGGCGGCGACGATGCCGGCGCCGACCAGGTAGAGGGTCGTCCGGGCGGAGATGGCGGTGACGGCGACCGTGGCGAGCGCGGGGCCGACCATGAACGACAGCTCCACGGACATCGAGTCGAGCGCGTACGCGGGGCGGCGCCGGGCCGGCGGGACCATGGCCGCGATGGACTGCCGGATCACCGAGAAGATCGGCAGCGCCAGTGAGCCGGCGAGGAAGGCGGCCGGCAGGAGCAGCGCGTACGACAGCATCGGCGCCGTGGACCAGAAGACCGCCTCGGCGACGCCGGTCAGCACGAGCACCGGGCGCAGGCCCCGCCGGTCCACCAGACGGCCGAGCAGCGGGCCGCCGATGGCCGCGCCGACGGTGATCGCGGCACCGACCAGCCCGGCGGCGCCGTACCCCCGGCCGAGGTCCTCGACGACGAAGAAGGTGAGTGTCACCCCGGTCGCGGTGAGCGGGACCCGGGCGAGGACCGCCACCAGCAGCAGCGACCGGAGACCGGGCAGGGCGAGTGCCTCCCGGTAAGCCTTGATGTTCACGACGGTCCGTACCTCCGCGGACATCCTCAGCCGGGGGTACGACAACCGCCAAAGATTTACCGGGTCATGCGGCCCTGATCACAGGCTTTCCCCGGGTGGTGATCCCCGCGCCCTCGAACGCGCGGAGCGCCACGTCGGTCGTGTCCGGGGCGACACCGGCGGTCAGGTCCAGCAGCACGGTGGTGTCGAACCCCTCCTCGAAGGCGTCCAGGGCGGTGGCGCGGACGCAGTGGTCGGTGGCGATGCCGACGATCTCCACCTGGTCGACGTCGTGCCGTCGCAGCCAGTCGGCGAGGCACTCGCCGCCGTCGGTGTGCCCCTCGAAGCCCGAGTACGCGGCCGCGTGCTCGCCCTTGTGGAAGATCGCCGCTATCCGGTCGGTGGCCAGGTCGGGGTGGAACTCCGAGCCGGGGGTGCCCACCACGCAGTGCCGGGGCCACGAGTCGACGAAGTCCGGCGGATCGCCGAAGTGGGGGCCCGGGTCGACGTGGTAGTCCTTCGTGGCGACCACGTGGTCCCAGCGGCCCGGATCGGCGGCGAGCAGCCGGCTGACGCCGGCCGCGACGGCGGCGCCGCCACCGACGGCCAGCGAGCCGCCCTCGCAGAAGTCGTTCTGCACGTCCACGATGATCAACGCCTTGCCCATGTGACGTCCCTCCAGAGACTCAGTCCGCCGGAACGACGGTGACCGGGATGGCCGGGTCACCCGCCGAGAGCTTCAACCCCTCCCAGGGAATCGAGATCAGGCACTGCCGCAGGTGTTCCCGGGACTCGTCCAGCGTCGGCTGGTCGACCGGCTCCCCGCCCACCACGTACGACCGCTGGAGCAGCCGGTCGTGCGGCCGCCGGTCCGGCACGCCCTGCGGCACGATCACCTCCTCGGTGGCGGTGCCCGTCGGCTTGTGCCGGCGCACCGCCACCTTGCGTCCCCCGATGGTGGCCTTCTGCTCGGAACGCTTGACCACCGGGCGGCCGTCGACCTCGACGAGCTTGTAGACGAGGCCGGCCGTGGGGGCGCCGGAGCCGGTGACCACGGCGGTGCCGGCCCCGTACATGTCCACCGGTTCCGCGGCGAGCGCGGCGATGGCGTACTCGTCGAGGTCGCCGGACACGATGATCTTCGTCTCGGTGGCGCCGAGCGAGTCGAGCAGCTCGCGGGACTGCTGCGCCATCACGGCCAGGTCGCCGGAGTCGATCCGGACGGCGCGCAGGTCCGGCCCGGCCACCGCGATGGCGTTGCGGATGCCCTGGCTGATGTCGTACGTGTCGACCAGCAGCGTGGTGTCCTTGCCCAGCGTGGCCACCTGCGAGGCGAACGCCGCCCGCTCGTCGTCGTGCAGCAGGGTGAACGCGTGCGCGGCGGTGCCCGCGGTGGGGATCCCGTAGCGCTGCCCCGCCGCCAGGTTGGAGGTGAACCGGAACCCGGCCAGGTACGCCGCCCGCGCCGCCGCGACCGCCGCCTCCTCGTGCGTACGGCGGGAGCCCATCTCGATGAGGGTGCGCCCGCGGGCCGCGGTGACCATCCGCGCGGCCGCTGCGGCGACGGCGCAGTCGTGGTTGAGCACCGACAGGACCAGCGTCTCCAGCACCACGCACTCGGCGAAGGTGCCCGAGACGGTGAGGATCGGCGAGCCGGGGAAGGACAGCTCACCCTCGGCGTACCCGTCGACGTCGCCGGTGAAGCGGTAGCTGGTGAGCCACCGCGCCGCGGCCTCGTCCACGACGCCGGTGCGCCGCAGGAAGTCGACCTCGTCGGCGTCGAAGCGGAAGTCGCGGATCATCTCGACCAGCCGGCCCGTCCCGGCGACCACGCCGTAGCGGCGGCCCATCGGCAACCGGCGGCTGAACACCTCGAACACGCAGTGGCGGTCGGCGGTGCCGTCGCGCAGGGCGGCGCTGACCATCGTCAGCTCGTAGTGGTCGGTCAGCAGCGCGGGGCGAAGGGTGGTCACCGCCTCAGCCTAGAGTTTGGTCCGGGTGCCCGCCGTCGTGGCCCGGGATCGCCCGCAGCGCCGCCCCCAGCTCCGCCCGCCCGGTCACCCCGAGCTTGCTGTAGATGCGCTGGAGGTGGTTCTCCACGGTGCGCGCGGAGAGGTAGAGCCGCTGGGCGATGACGCGGCTGGTGGCGCCGGTGGCCGCGAGCCGGGCCACCTGCCACTCCCGGTGGCTCAGGGTCGGCGTACCGGCGCGCAGCGCGGGGGTGTCGACCTGGCCGCACCGCCCGAGCAGGGCGGCCAGCCGCTCCCGGGCGGTGCTGGCCGCGGGCGACCGCCGCTGCCGCAGGAGGTGTAGCGCCGTGGCGGTGGCCTCGGCGGCCCAGACGGTCAGGTCCAGCTCGGCGAAGGCCTCGGCGACGCCGAGCAGGTCCTCCGCGGCGCCGTCGGCCGCCGCCCGGGCGTGCCGGGCCAGCAGCGGCGGCAGCACCCCGTCGACCTGCTCGGACAGCTCGGCCAGGCGCTGGGCGACGGTGCGTCGGCTCCCGTCGGAGCAGGTCGGCCCGAGCGGTGCGGTGGCCTGGTCCAGGCGGACCAGATCGTGGAGCGCGTGGACCTCGTGTCCGGCGAAGCCGTCGGCGCGGAGCCGCTCGGCCAGCTCCGCGAGGTGCTTGACGGCGCCGGGCAGGTCGCCGCCGGCCGCCAAAACCGCCCCGCGGGCCTGCTCCAGCCACGGGTAGAGCACCGCCATTCCCCGCGCGTGGGTGCGGTCGGCCTCCGCCATCGCCGCCGCGGCCTGCTCCACGTCGCCGCGCAGCGCCGCGGCCTGGGCCCGCTCGGCCTGTGCCAGACCGGCGTAGACCCGGCTGGTGGCCAGGACGGCGCACGCGCCGAGGCTGGTCCGCAGCGCGGTGTCGGTCTCGCCGCGCAGCCGGGCCGCGTACGCCTGGAGGATCGCCAGGTAGCCGGTGCCGAGCCGGAAGTCCCCGGCGCCGGCCAGGTCGGCGAACTCGTCGGCCACGATGGCGTCGATGCCGAGCAGGTCCCCGGCGAGCGCGAGCCGGGTGCCACGGGCCAGCTCCAGCGCGAGTTGCAGGTACGGCATGTCCGCCCGCCAGTGCCCGGCCGCCGCCTGGACCAGCTCGATGGCCACGGCGCTGCGGCGCAGCTGCCCCTGCGCGGTGTGCAGGTAGGCGATGGTGCACCGGGCCAGTTCCCGCGCGGCGACGCTGGCGGCGGGCCGGTCCAGCACGGTCTGCCCGAGCCGGAGCGCGGCGGCGGTGTCCATGAGTTGCAGTCGCATGATCGCCTCGAAGGCGAGGACGCGGGCCTGGGCGGCGGAGTCCTTCAGCTCGGCGCCGCGGGCGGCGAGTTCCTCCACGGTGGATTCCCGGCTGAGCCCCCAGTAGCTGACCATGCCGCGCACGGTGAGCCACCGGCTGCGCCGGTGGTCGTCGGCCAGGTCGGCCGCGACGGCGTCGAGCACCTCGATCGCCTCGTCCGGCCGGTCGGCGAACATGAGGATGGTGGCCAGCAGTTCCGCGGCGTCGAACCCTCCGCCGGTGTCGAGCGCCGCCCGGGCGAGCCGCGTCGCCAGCGGTACGTCGTAGCGGGTGAACGCCTGCACCGCGGCGCCGAGCAGCATCCGCTCGTCCTGCGCGGTGCCCGACTCCAGCCGCCAGACGGCGACCCGCAGCAGGTCGTCCCGGCGGCGGGTGCCGACCTCCTCGAGCAGTTGCGCGAGGCGGGCCTGCAGGCGGCGGGTGCGGCTGACCGGGCACTGCCGGCGCATCACCTCCCCGTACATCGGGTGGGCCAGGCGTACGTCGAGCCGCCGGTCGTCGCGGACCACGGTGATGAGGCCCCGTTCCTCGGCGGTCTCCACGTCGGCCGGTTCGACCGCCTGCCCGAGCAGCTGCAGGCCGAGGGGTTCGCCGAACGCGACCAGCTCGACCACCGCCCGGACGCCGGGAGTGAGCTGACCGATCCGGGTGTCGATCAGGTCGGTCAGGCTCGGCGCCAGCTCCAGCCGGCCGGTCCACGTCCACACCCCGTACGTGCTGGTCAGCTCCCCGGTGCCGGAGGCGGCGTGGACGAGTTCGCGGAGCAGCAGTGGGTTGCCGGCGGAGAGCCGCCAGAGCCGGTCGGCGGAGCCGGCGTCGACCGGCCCGTCCAGGATCGCGGCGAGGAGCCCGGCGGTGTCGGCCGGGTCCATCGGGCTCAGCTCGGCGCGGTCGACCAGGTCGTCGGTCCACAGTGCGCGGATCGGCAGCGGGATCTGCTCGCCCTCGCGCAGGGTGCCGATGACGGTGGCGTTCTCGGATCGGGCGATGAGGTGCACCAGCGCGGCGGACGGCGGGTCCAGCAGGTGCGCGTCGTCGACGGCGAGCACGATGCGGCGGCCGGCCGCCTGCTGTTGCAGCACGTCCACGGCCCAGCGCAGGACACCGGCCGGCGACAGGCCCTGCGGCTGGTCGGCGGGGAGGACCTGGACCAGCCCGCCGAACGGGAGCGCGGCGGTGGTGGCGCTCGCCGCGACGTACCAGACCGCGTACCGGTCGCGGGGCAGCCCGTCCACGCACTCGCGGAGCAGCCGGCTCTTGCCGATGCCGGCGCTGCCGCTGATGAACAGCCCTCGCCCGTCGACGCCTGTCACCGCCGACAACAGACGGTCGAGCTCGTGTCTGCGACCGACGAATCTCCACCGACTCATCCGCGCAGCATATCGACGTGATTCCGTATGCAACTAGTCCGTCACGCACCGAAGTTGAGTAACCTCGTCGTTACCGCTGAGTAGACTGGATGTTCCGACTCGGTCCCGGGTCGCCCGTACTCTTCCGGCATCCGGTCAACTACCGGACAGTTCCGCGTGGCCGGCACCGCCGGTCACCAGCACTGGGAGGCCGCCTGTGATGCCGGGTCCGCTCCCCGCGGTCGACATGTCGGGCGATCCGGCCGGCGCCGCCGACCTGCCCCGCGGCCGGCCGCTGCCCAGCCGGAACGCGCCCGCGCCCGGTGCGGACGAGCCGCTGGCGGTGGTGGCCGCCGGTCCCGCCGGCGCGGGTCGGGTCGAGGTGCTCGCCACGCTGCTCCGGCTGGACCCCGCCATGCTCGCGGTCCCCGCCGGCAGTTGGCTGGTCGTCCGCCACGCGCGGGTTCCGAGTCGGGCCGCGTACGTGCCCGGCTACCGCCAGCCGCACTCGTACGGCGCGGACCGGCTGGCCGCCGGGCCGGCGCTCGCCCGACCGCCGCGCCGGGTCGAGCTGTCCGTGTCGGAGCCGCTGCTGAGGCACTTCGCCCTGGTCGACACCCCGGACACCGGCAGCCTCGGTGTGCCCGGTAACCGGGTGCTGCTGGACGCGGCGGGCCGCGCCGGCGCGGTGCTCTTCGTCATCGCCGCCGACCAGGCGTTCACCGCCGCCGAGCTGCATCTGCTGGCCGACCTCGCCGCCGCGCGGGTCGAGGTCTTCTTCGCCGTGACGCCCGGTGCGGGTGGCTGGTGCCCGCCCGAAGGCGGGTCGACGACGGAGGACACGGGGGCGTCCGTCGGCACGGCCGACGCCGGGTCCACCGGGCCGTCGGCGGTCACCCCGGTGGACCCGGCCGCCGTGACCGTGGCGGCGCACCGGGCGGCCCTGCTCGCCGCGGTCCCCGACCTCGCCCGTGCCCGGTGGTTCCCGGTCAGCCCCAGCGCCGCCGACGACCTGCGTCGGGGGCTGGTGGGCTGGGCCGCCGACGAGGGGCTGCGAAGGGCGAGCGCCACGCCGCCGGTGCTGCCCGGGGCGCACGGCCGGGTGCCGGTGCTGCCCGAGCCCGGCCCGTGGTCCGACGAGCTGGACCGGCGGGCCCGCTCGGTCGCGCGGCGCATCCGCCAGCACCTGGCCCTGGAACTCGCGAACGTCCACCTGCGGGTGGTGCAGGAGATCGTCTTCGGGGTCGGCTGCACCGGCCTCCCGCAACTGCTCGACCGCGAGATGGAGGCCCTCTCGCTGCTGGCCACCGCGCAGTGCGACCAGGCCGTCCGCAACCTGGTCGACGAGGCGGCCGGGCGGGTGTTCGGCGCTCCGCTGGCACCGGGCGTCCGCCGGCGGATCGTCAACGCGGTCCGGTGGGGCCTGGCCGACCACCGCTCCGGCGAGGAACTGGAGCGGGTTCTCCTGGTGACCAGCACCGGTGGGGTGGCCGGCCTGACCGGCGCCGGCGCGATCGACGCAATGACCGGCTATCCCGGAGCCGCGCGGGAGGACATTCTTCCGCCGGTGGCGGTGGCCCTCTCCGGTGGCTGCTGGCAGCACTGGCGCAGCCCCGGCAACAACGACCCGAACGCGGCGCGGGCGTGGGCCCAGCGCGCGCTGCGGGAGGTCGAGCTGGAGCTGACCCGCGAGGTGTCCCGACGCTTCGAGGTGATCCGCCTCTCGCTGGACGCGGTGCTCTCCGATGCGGTCGACCACGGCATCCTGCTCGCCTGACGGGGGTGCCGACGCGTCGCGTCCGCGTGGCTACGCAGGCGGTCACGGCGCCGATCCGGGACCGGCCGGCGTTCCGGTTCCTCGGTTCGCCGGATCCGGTGGCACGATGGGGGGCATGGCGGCTCCGCAGGTTGCACCGGTCGAGACGCCGGACACCGACGAGGTGCCGGCGCCCGACCGGCCGTGGGTGACGATCGTGTGGGACGACCCGGTCAACCTGATGACGTACGTGACCTGGGTCTTCCAGAAGCTCTTCGGGTACAGCCGGGAGAAGGCCGAGCAGCTCATGCTGGACGTGCACCACAAGGGCAAGGCGGTCGTCTCCAGCGGCGCCCGCGAGCGCATGGAGCACGACGCGTCGCAGCTGCACGCGTACGGTCTCTGGGCGACGGTGGATCGGGCGTGAGCATGTTCCGGCGCCAGGGCGACCGCTACGTCGCCATCTTCGCGGTGGACGAGGTCCGGGTGTTGCGCAAGGTCGCCTCCGAGGTGGTCGGGCTGCTCACCGACGGGTTCGACCACTCCGACCCGGTGGTCGGGCGGCTGTTCCCGGAGGTCTACCCGGAGGACGCCGCGGGGACGGCCGAGTTCCGCCGGTACACCGAGGGCGACCTGAAGACCGCGAAGATCGACCAGGCCGGCGCGATCCTCGCGGCGCTGCCCGACGAGGCGGGCGGCGAGGTGCGTCTCGACGCCGAGGCGGCCGAGGCGTGGCTGCGGGCGCTCAACGACGCCCGCCTGGCGATGGGCGTCCGGTTGGAGATCAAGGACGGCACCGACCTCGGCGCCGAGCTGGACGATGCGGTGGCCGAGGACCCGACGTCCAGCCGGGTGTTCCAACTGTCGGTCTACGCCTACCTGGGCTACCTCCAGGAATCCCTGCTCAACGCCCTGATCGACTGATTCGTGACCGCCGCCACCTCGCCGGGCCGCGCGGGCAGGCGTTAGGCTGGTCGGCGTGCTGAGCATCGACCGGTCGATCGTCGACGCGATCGTCGCCCACGCGCGTCGGGACCACCCCGACGAGGCGTGCGGCGTGGTCGCCGGCCCCGCCGGCAGCGACATCCCGGCCCGGCACATCCCGATGGAGAACGCCGCCCGCTCCATGACCTTCTACGAGTTCGACTCGATGGAGCAGCTGCGCGTGTGGCGGGAGATGGACGACCGGGACGAGGAGCCCGTTGTCATCTACCACTCGCACACCGCGACCGAGGCGTACCCGTCGCGTACCGACATCTCCTTCGCCGGCGAGCCCAACGCGCACTATCTGCTCGTCTCCACCCGTGAGCCCGACACCGAGGAGATCCGCTCCTTCCGGATCGTCGACGGCGTGGTCACCGAGGAGCCGGTCCGCATCCTGGAGCCGGGGGTGGACCCGCACGCCGTGCAGTCCTACATGTTCGGGCAGAGCCCGGCGACGGTCGACTACGAGTGTTCCGGCCGCTGAATCCAGCGCCGTAACACCCTGTCTCGTCCCGTCACCATTTCGGCACACCCGACCAAGGAGCACGACATCATGGCCATCGAGGTTCGCATCCCCACCATCCTGCGCAGCTACACCGGCGGCGCGAAGGTCGTCGAGGGCGCCGGCGACACGCTGGGCGACCTGCTCGCCGACCTGGACTCCCGGCACGCCGGCCTGAAGGCCCGGCTGGTCACCGAGACCGGCGCGCTGCACCGCTTCGTCAACGTCTACGTCAACGACGAGGACGTCCGTTTCCTCGGCTCGCTGGACGCCAAGCTCAACGACGGTGACAGCGTGACGATCCTGCCGGCCGTGGCGGGCGGCGCCTTCGGCTTCGCCGCCGCCGCGGCGATCGCGCAGCACGGTGCCGCCGCCGCGGCGATCGCGCAGCACGGTGCGGCGGCGGGCGCGTCGGCCGCGGCCCGGCGCGCCTCGGTCGCCGCCCGCTGAGGGCGGTCGTCATGGCGCGGTACGACAGCCTTCTCGACGCCTGTGGCGGCACGCCCCTGGTCGGGCTGCCCCGGTTGTCGCCGACGGTGCCCGACGGGGCGCCGCCGGTGCGGCTGTGGGCCAAGCTGGAGGACCGGAACCCGACCGGCAGCATCAAGGACCGGGCGTCCCTGTTCATGGTCCGGGCGGCCGAGGAGGCCGGCCGGCTGCGGCCGGGCGACACCATCCTCGAACCGACCAGCGGCAACACCGGGATCTCGCTGGCCATGGTGGCGAAGCTGCGCGGGTACCGGCTGGTCTGCGTGATGCCGGAGAACGTGTCCACCGAACGGGTCCAGCTGCTGCGCATGTACGGGGCGGAGATCATCTTTTCGCCGGCGGCGGGTGGCTCCAACCAGGCGGTCGCCACCGCCAAGCAGATCGCCGCGGAGCATCCCGACTGGGTGATGCTGTACCAGTACGGCAACGAGGCGAACGCCCGTGCGCACTACGAGACCACGGGTCCCGAGCTGCTGCACGACCTGCCCACGATCACCCACTTCGTGGCCGGTCTGGGCACCACCGGCACGCTGATGGGCACCGGGCGTTACCTGCGCGAGAAGGTCGAGGGCATCCAGGTCGTCGCGGCCGAGCCGCGCTACGGCGAGCTGGTCTACGGACTGCGCAACATCGACGAGGGCTACGTCCCGGAGCTGTACGACGCCACCGTGCTCACCCGGCGCTTCTCCGTCGGGACGCGGGACGCGGTGCTGCGGACGCGCCAGCTGGTCGAGGTGGAGGGCATCTTCGCCGGGTTCTCGACCGGCGCGATCCTGCACGCCGCCCTGGCGGTGGCGCACGAGGCGGTCCGCGAGGGGCGCCGCGCCGACGTGGCGTTCGTGGTGGCCGACGGCGGCTGGAAGTACCTGTCGACCGGGGCGTACGGGGGCACCCTCGGGGACGCGGAGGACGCCCTGGAGGGCCAGCTCTGGGCCTGACCGGACGAGCAGCGCGGACGGGGCGCCGGCCGGTGCCGGGGCCCCCGCGTGCACGGGGCGTGGTCGTGCCGGTCGGTCGCGTCGGGGCGGGCACCGGGAGCGGGTGTCACGTTCGTGACATCTTCCCGCGGATGATTCATGCGTTCGCGTACGCGAGCGTAGGCTGCGCAGCGTGGCGTACGCGTCGGTAGAGATCATGCTCCGCGGAGAGACGGCCGGCGCGGCAGCTACCCAACGTGACAGCGAGACAACTCGATGCGACTGACCGTCCTGGGCTGCGCGGGGAGTTTTCCCGGCCCCGAGGCCCCCTGCTCGGCGTACCTGGTCGAGGCCGAGGGTTTCAAGCTCCTGGTGGACTTCGGGTCCGGGTCGCTGTCCACGCTCCAGCGGTACGCGGGGCTGCACGCCCCCGACGCCATCCTCCTCACCCACCTGCACTGCGACCACATCCTCGACGCCGCGTCGTACGTGGTCGTGCGCCGGTACGCCCCCGACGGCCCGTACCCGCCGCTGCCGGTGTACGCCCCGGCCGGCGCGCCGGACCGGCTCGCCGCCGCGTACGGGCAGGAGGACGCCACCGTCGAGGACGTCTACCAGTTCTACGCCCTCCAGCCGGGGACCTTCCCGATCGGCCCGCTGACCGTCACCGTCGACCGGGTGAACCACCCGATCGAGACGTACGGGGTGCGGGTGGAGCACGGCGGGCGGGTCCTCTGCTACTCGTCGGACACGGCGCCGTGCGACGCCCTGCTGCGGCTGGCCCAGGACGCCGACGTGTTCCTCTGCGAGGCGAGCTACCTCGACGGCGTGGACAACCCACCGGACCTGCACCTCACCGGCCGGGAGGCGGGCGAGGCGGCCACCAAGGCGGGCGTCGGCCGACTGCTGCTGACCCACCTGGTGGCGGCCTGGGGCAGCGAGGCGCACACCGTCGCGTCCGCCGCCGCCGCGTACGCCGGCCCGCTCGAGGTCGTCCGTCCCGGCGCCAGCTACGAGGTCTGACGCCCACCCACGCGGCGGCTCTTGCCGAACTGTTCGCCGGGCGGTCAATGTCCCGTCGTCTGGCGCACCCGTGGCACCCGCACGGTGAGGGCATGCGCATCGCCATCGTCACCGAGTCGTTCCCGCCGGACGTGAACGGTGTCGCACACTCGGTGGTCCGGGCGGCGGAACACCTCGTCGCCCGCGGCCACGAGCCGGTGGTCGTCGCGCCGGCGCCGCCCGGGTCGCACCGGCACGACACCGACCGGTACCCGTACCCGGTGGTCCGGATCCCGAGCGTGCCCCTGCCGCGCTACCAGGGCTTCCGGCTGGGCGTACCCACGCCGGCCCGGTTGGCCGGCGCGCTGCTCTCGTACGCCCCCGACGTCGTCCACCTGGCCAGTCCGTTCGTCCTCGGGGCGCGGGCCGCGGCACTGGCCGTGCGGCACGGCCTCCCGACCGTCGCCGTCTACCAGACCGACGTCGCCTCGTACGCCCGCGCGTACCGGGTCGGCTGGGGCGAGGCGGCGGCCTGGCGCCGGCTGCGGGAGATCCACAACTCCGTCAACCGCACGCTCGCGCCCTCCACCCGGGCCGCCGCCGACCTCATCGCGAACGGTGTGCAGCGGATCTGGCTGTGGCGCCGCGGCGTCGACGCCGAGCGGTTCCAGCCGGCGAAGCGGTGCGCGGACCTGCGGCGCACTCTCGCGCCCCACGGCGAACTGCTGGTCGGGTACGTCGGCCGGCTCGCCCCGGAGAAGCGGGTCGACCTGCTCGCGGCCACCGCCGCCCTGCCCGGCGTACGGGTCGTGGTGGCCGGGGACGGCCCGGCGCGGCGGCAACTGGAGAAGGCCCTGCCCGACGTGACGTTCCTCGGGGTGCGGCACGGCGACGACCTCGCCCGCCTGTACGCGAGCCTCGACGTCTTCGTGCACACCGGACCGCACGAGACCTTCGGCCAGACGATCCAGGAGGCGCTGGCCAGCGGCGTACCCGTGGTGGCCCCGGCGGCCGGCGGGCCGGTCGACCTGGTGGAGACGGGGGTGACCGGGACGCTGGTGCCGCCCGACGACACCGACGCGCTGGCCGGCGCCGTCGCGGCGCTTGCCGCTGACGGGTCGCGCCGGCTGGCGTACGGGCAGGCGGCCCGCGCGGCGGTGAGCCGCCGGAGCTGGACGGCGGTCGGGGACGAGCTGATCGGCCACTACCAGGCGGTGCGGGCGGGCGCGTCGGCGCTCGACCTGCCGGCGGCGTCGTGACCGGGCGACGTGCCGCCCGGTGGCGCGGCCGGACGGTGCCGTCGTGAGCGGACTGCGGATCGTCCGGCTGGCGAACTTCGTCACCGGCCGCTCCGGCGGGCTCCGGACGGCGCTGCGCCACCTCGGCACGGGCTACCTGGCGGCCGGACACGACCCGGTGCTGGTGGTGCCGGGACGGCGGGACGCCGACGAGCGGCGCCCGTGGGGGCGGGTGATCACCCTCGCCGGCCCTGAGGTGCCCCGGACCGGCGGGTACCGCCTGCTCGCCGACCGCCGGCGGGTCGCCCGCGTGCTGGCCGGGCTGGGCCCGGACCGGCTGGAGGTGTCCGACCGCTCGACCCTCCGCTGGACCGGCGTGTGGGCGCGGGCGCACGGGGTGCCGTCGCTGATGGTCTCCCACGAGTCCCTCACCGGGCTGCTCGGCGAGTGGCGGGTGCCGCACGCGCTGCGGCGCCGGGCCGCCGACCGGCTCAACCGGGAGACCGCGGGGTCGTACGACCGGATCGTCTGCACCACCCGGTGGGCGGCCGAGGAGTTCGACCGGATCGCCGCGCCGGTCGAGCTGGTGCCGCTCGGGGTGGACCTGGACACGTTCCGGCCGGACCGGGCGGACGCGGCGCTGCGCGAGCGGTACGCGGACGCGACCGAGGTGCTGCTGGTGCACTGCGCACGGATGTCGGTGGAGAAGCGGCCGGAGCTGGCGGTGGACGCGCTCGCGGAGCTGCGCCGCGCCGGCGTGCCCGCCGTTCTGGTGATGGTGGGGGACGGGCCGCTGCGCCCGGCGCTGGCCCGGCGCGCCGAGGGGCTGCCGGTGGAGTTCACCGGCTTCCTGCCCGACCGGGGGATGGTCGCGGCTCTGCTCGCCAGCGCCGACGTGGTGCTGGCACCCGGTCCGGTGGAGACGTTCGGCCTGGCCGGGCTGGAGGCGCTGGCCTGCGGCACCCCGGTCGTGGTGAACGCCGCCAGCGCCCTGCCGGAGGTGGTCGGCTCCGCCGGGCTCGCCGCGTACGGCTCGGCGGCGTCGCTGGCCGAGGCGGTGAACCGGCTGCTGGCCCGGCCGGCGGCGGAGCGGCGGCGGGCGGCGCGTGCCCGGGCCGAGGAGTTCGGCTGGCCGGCGTCGGTGGCCGGTTTCCTGCGGGTGCACGGCGCGCCCGTACCGTCCGCCGCCTGACGGCGGGTCGGGACACCCCGGGGCGCTTCGATCACGGCACCGCATAGGGTGCAGGGCATGGCGCGACCTGACGGGCGGCTGCCCGACCAACTCCGACCGGTGACCCTGACCCGAGGCTGGAGCACACACCCGGAGGGTTCCGTGCTCGTGGAGTTCGGTGCCACCCGGGTGCTGTGCACCGCGAGCGTCACCGAGGGGGTGCCGCGCTGGCGCAAGGGTTCCGGGCTCGGCTGGGTCACCGCCGAGTACGCGATGCTGCCCCGCGCCACCAACACCCGGTCGGACCGGGAGAGCGTGAAGGGGAAGGTCGGCGGGCGGACGCACGAGATCTCCCGCCTGATCGGCCGCAGCCTGCGGGCGTCCCTCGACCTCAAGGCGCTCGGCGAGAACTCCGTCGTGCTCGACTGCGACGTCCTCCAGGCCGACGGCGGCACCCGCACCGCCGCGATCACCGGCGCCTACGTGGCGCTGCACGACGCGGTCACCTGGCTCGGCGAGCGGAAGGCCCTCGCCGGCAAGCCGGAGAAGGTGATGCACCGGTCGGTGGCGGCGGTCAGTGTCGGCGTCATCGCCGGCGAGCCGCGGCTCGACCTCAACTACGACGAGGACGTGGCCGCCGAGGTCGACATGAACGTGGTCTGCACCGGCACCGGCGAGTTCGTCGAGGTGCAGGGCACCGGTGAGGCGGGCGTGTTCGCCCGCGAGCAGCTGGACGCCCTGCTCGACCTGGCCGTCGCCGGCTGCGTGGAACTGGCCGAGGCCCAGCGGAAGGCACTCTCGTGAGCGCGAGGAGCGAGCTTGCGAGCCCCGCAGTCGCGAACAGAGGTGTTTCAGCATGAACAAGGTCCTGCTCGCCACCCGTAACCGCAAGAAGCTCACCGAGCTCCAGCGCATCCTCGACGGCGCGCTGGGCGCCCACCGGGTCGCCCTGCTCGGCCTCGACGACGTCGAGGAGTACCCGGAGCTGCCGGAGACCGGCCTCACCTTCGGCGAGAACGCGTTGATCAAGGCGCGGGAGGGCTGCCGCCGCACCGGCCTGCCGACGATCGCCGACGACTCGGGCCTGGCCGTGGACGCCCTCAACGGCATGCCGGGGGTCTTCAGCGCCCGCTGGGCCGGGCGGCACGGTGACGACCAGGCCAACCTCCAGCTGGTGCTGGACCAGATCGCCGACCTGCCGGACGAGCACCGGGCCGCCTCGTTCGTCTGCACGGTGGCCCTGGTGCTGCCCGGCGGCAAGGAGCACCTGGTCGACGGCCGGCAATCCGGCCGCCTGCTGCGGGCGCCCCGTGGCGACGGCGGCTTCGGCTACGACCCGATCTTCCTGGGCGACGGGCAGGACCGCACCAACGCCGAGCTGACGCCGGAGGAGAAGGACGCGATCAGCCACCGGGGCAAGGCGCTCCGCGAGCTGGCCAAGCTGGTCGCCAAGGTCCTCCCGCCGGCCTGACGTCGCGGTCAGGCGAGGGCGCCGACCTCCCGCTCGATCGCGGCGCGCAGGTCGGGGCCGGCCACCACCGCGCGGGCGGCCTCCATCACCGGGGCGAGGAACACGTCCGGGCCCGGTTCGCCGGCGGCCCCGCCCAGCGCGGCGATCGCGGCCCGACCCGCCGGGGACGGCTCCAGCGGCGCCCGCAGCTGAAGTCCGCGCACCGCGGCGAGCAGTTCCACCGCGAGCAGGCTGGTCAGGTTGTCCAGGACCGTACGCAGCTTCTTCGTCGCCGCCCAGCCCATCGACACGTGGTCCTCCTGCATGCCGCTGGTGGGCAGCGAGTCCACCGAGGCGGGCGCGGCGAGGCGGCGGTTCTCCGCGACGATCCCCGCGGCCGTGTACTGGGCGATCATCAGCCCGGAGTTCACCCCGGCGTCGGGGGAGAGGAACGCGGGCAGATCCCGGGACCGGGTCACGTCGAGCAGCCGGTCCACCCGCCGCTCGGCGATCGCCCCGACCTCCGCCGCCGCGACCGCCAGGAAGTCCGCGGCGAAGCCCAGCGGCGCGCCGTGGAAGTTCCCGGTCGACTCGACCCGGCCGTCCGGCAGCACCACCGGGTTGTCCACGACCGAGACCAGTTCCCGGTCGGCCACCTGGCGGACGAAGTCGAGGGTGTCGCGGGCGGCGCCGGCGACCTGGGGAGCGCACCGCATCGAGTACGCGTCCTGCACGGCGTGCGCCAGGTCGTCGCGGTGCGAGTCCATCACCGCCGAGCTCTGGAGCAGCCGGTGGATGTTGGCCGCCGCGGCGGCCTGCCCCGGGTGCGGGCGGATGGCGTGCAGCTCCGGCAGGAAGGGCCGCTCCGAGCCGAGCATCGCCTCGATGGCCAGGGCGGCGGTGATGTCCGCCATGGTGAACAGGTGCGCGGCGTCGTGGATCGCCAGCAGCAGCATGCCCAGCATCCCGTCGGTGCCGTTGATCAGCGCCAGCCCCTCCTTGGCGGCCAACTCGATCGGCGCCAGGCCGGCCCGGCGCAGGGCCTCGTCGGCGGGGACGCGCTCCCCGGCCGGACCGAGCACCCACCCCTCCCCGAGCAGCACCAGGGCGCAGTGGGCGAGGGGCGCCAGGTCGCCGGAGGCGCCCAGCGAGCCGTGCTCCGGCACCCACGGCGTCACCTCGTGGTTGAGCAGGTCGACCAGCGCCTCGGCGACCAGCGGCCGGACGCCGGAACGGCCGAGGGCGAGGGAGCGTACGCGCAGCAGCATCATCGCCCGCACGACCTCGCGCGGCATCGGCGCGCCCACACCGGCGGCGTGCGAGCGGATCAGCGCGTGCTGGAGTTCGGCGCGGCGCTCGGGCGCGACGAAGGTGTTGGCGAGCGCCCCGAAGCCGGTGCTGACGCCGTAGACCGGCCGGCCGGCGGCCTCGATGCCGTCCACGATGGACCGGCTGGTGGCCATCGCGTCGATCGCCGCCGGGTCGAGGACGACCTTGGCGGTGCCGCGGGCCACGGCGAGCACGTCGGCGGGGGAGACCCCGGTGGGCTGGATGACTACGCTCATAGCGGTACTCCGTTGTGCAGGACCTGGCGGATCAGTGGGACTCCCGGCCGGTAGGCCAAGTGCAGGTGGGACGGGGCGTCGAGGATCATCAGGTCGGCCCGCGCGCCGGGCCGCAACCGCCCGATGTCGTCGCGGCGCAGCGCCCGCGCGCCGCCGGCGGTCGCGGCCCAGACCGCCTCCGCCGGGGTCATCCGCATCTCGCGTACGGCGAGGGCGATGCAGAACGGCATCGACGACGTGTACGACGACCCGGGGTTGCAGTCGGTGGCGAGTGCGACGGTGACACCGGCGTCGAGCAGCCGACGGGCGTCCGGGTAGGGCGACCGGGTGGAGAACTCGGCCCCGGGCAGCAGGGTGGCCACGGTGGTCGTGTGCCCGCCCTCGGCGCACATGCAGTCGGACCGCGTCGACGCCAGCGCGTCGACGTCGGCGTCGGTGAGGTGGGTGCAGTGGTCGACGCTGGCCGCGCCGAGTTCCACGCCGAGCCGCACACCCGGCCCGGGGCCGAGCTGGTTGGCGTGCACCCGCACACCCAGCCCGACCGCCTGCCCGCAGGCGAGGATCGCCCGGGCATGGTCCACGTCGAAGGCGCCCCGCTCGCAGAAGACGTCGATCCAGCGGGCGTACGGTGCCGCGGCGGCGAGCATCGGCCCGCAGACCAGGCCCACGTAGTCGTCGGGGCGGTCGGCGTACTCGGCCGGGACGACGTGCGCCCCGAGGAACGTGGTCTCCCCGCTTACCTCGGCGGCGATCCGCAGGGAGCGGGCCTCGTCGGCGACGGTCAGGCCGTACCCGCTCTTGATCTCGATGGTGGTGGTGCCCTGCCGCAGCGCCTCGCCGCGCAGCCGGCGCACGGTGGCCCGCAGCTCGTCGTCGGAGGCGGCGCGGGTCGCGCCGACGGTGGTGCGGATGCCGCCCCCGGTGTACGGTTCGCCGGCCATCCGGGCGGCGAACTCGGCGGCCCGGTCGCCGGCGAAGACCAGGTGGGCGTGGCTGTCCACGAAGCCGGGCAGCACGGCCGCCCCCTCGGCGTCGATCCGCCGGTCGGCGGCCGGCGCGTCCCGGGCCGGCCCGATCCAGGCCACCAGGCCGTCCTCGACCAGCAGCGCGGCATTCCGGCGGAGGCCGAGCGCCCCGGCGCCGCCCTCGGAGTTGTTGGTGACCAGCTCCCCGATGTTGTCGACCAGCAGGCTGCTCACGAGGTCACCTCCGCGATGGCGGTGCGCAGTTCGGTGGGGACGTCCACGGTCAGGTGCCGGCCGTCGCGCACCACCACCCGGCCGTCCACCACGACCTGGGTGACGTCCGCGGCGCTCGCCGCGAAGAACGCCCCCACCGGCGGTACGCCGGCGGTGCGGGCGCTGTCCAGTCGCACGGTGACCAGGTCGGCCCGGTCCCCGATGGACAGCCGCCCGGCGTCGCCCCAGCCGAGCGCGGCGTGCCCGGCGACGGTGGCGGCGGTGACCAGGTCGGCGGCGGCGAAGTGACCCCGCTTGCGGGTGCGCAGCCGTTCGTCCAGCTCCACGGCGCGCGCCTCCTCGAAGAGGTCGACCACGGCGTGGCTGTCGCTGCCGAGGCTGAGTGGGCTGCCCGCGTCGGCCATCCGGTGTGCCGGCCCGATCCCGTCGGCGAGGTCCCGTTCGGTGGTGGGGCAGAGGCAGATCCCGGTCCCGCTGTCCCCGAGCAGCGTGACGTCGGCGCTGGTGGGATGCGTGGCGTGCACGGCGGTCGTGTGCCGGCCAAGGACCCCGCGGTCGGCGAGGAGGCGGGTCGGTGAGCAGCCGTGGACGGCCCGGCAGGCGTCGTTCTCGGCGGGCTGCTCGGAGAGGTGCACGTGCAGCGGCGCGCCCCGGCGGTCCGCCCAGCCGGCCACGGTGGCCAGCTGGTCGGCCGGCACCGCGCGGACCGAGTGGATCGCCGCGCCGACCCGCGCGTGCGTGTTGTCCGGCGTGAACGCGTCCACCCGCTGCGCCCAGCGCAGCGCGTCGCCGTCGCCGAACCGCCGCTGCGGGCCGACCAGCGGCTGCCCGTCCACCGTCGCGGTCAGGTACGCGGTGTCCAGGAGGGTGAGCCGGATGCCGGCGTGCGCGGCCGCCTCGACCAGCGCCGCACCCATCGCGTTCGGATCGTCGTAGGGCTCGCCGCCCGGCCCGTGGTGCAGGTAGTGGAACTCGCCGACGCAGGTGATCCCGGCCAGCGCCATCTCGGCGTAGACGGCCCGGGCCAGGGCCAGGTACGAGTCGGGGTCCAGCCGGGCCGCGACCGTGTACATGACGTCGCGCCAGGTCCAGAAGTCGCCGCGCCCGCCGTGCGTCCGCCCGCGCAGGGCCCGGTGGAAGGCGTGCGAGTGGGCGTTGGCCAGGCCGGGCAGGGTGAGCCCGGGCAGCCGTACCGCGTCGGTCAGGACCTCGACCCCGGCCGTCGGCCGGCCTCCGGCGGTCAGCGGGGTGACCCCGGTGATCCGCCCGCCGTCGGTCTCGATCAGTACGTCGGGCGTCGGCTCGGCGTGGTCCGGCAGCCAGGCGTACTCGGCGAGCCACCGGGTCATGTCAGCTCCTCCAGCACCCGCGCGAGGGCGGTCACGCCGGCGGCGCAGTCGTCGTCGGCGGCCGACTCGGCGGGGGAGTGCGAGATCCCGGTCGGGTTGCGCACGAAGAGCATCGCCGTCGGCAGGTGCCCGGCGAGCACACCCGCGTCGTGGCCCGCTCCGGTCGGCAGCACCGGCGCGTCGAGCAGCGTCGCGAGCCGGCCGGCCAGCCCGCCGTCGAACGCGACCAGCGGTGTCGCCGACTCCTCGGTCAGCGCCACCTCGGTGCCGTCGCGCCGGGCCCGCTCGGCGGCCTTGCCGTGGACGGCCTCCACCAGCCCGGCGAGGGTTTCCGGCTCCGCCGCACGGGCGTCCAGCCAGCCGGTCACCTTCGACGGGATCGCGTTGGTGGCGTTCGGCTCGACGGACACCCGGCCCACGGTGGCGTGGGCGCCGCGCAGCCGGGCCTCCTTGTTGGCGGCGAGGACCGTGAACGCGTACGTGAGCATGGGGTCGCGGCGGTCGCCCATCCGGGTCGTACCCGCGTGGTTGCCCTCGCCGGTGAAGTCGAAGCGCCAGCGGCCGTGCGGCCAGATCGCGCTGGCGACCGCGACCGGCGCGTCCTGGTCGACCAGCGCGCGGCCCTGCTCGACGTGCAGCTCGACGAACGCCGCGAACCGGCCGAGCAGCTCCGGCCGGGCGCCCGCCGGTGGGGCGCCCAACGCCTCGGCGAAGCTCACCCCGGCCGCGTCCCGCAGGCCGGCCGCGCGGTCGGCCGCCAGCGCCCCGGTGAGCAGCCGCGACCCCAGGCAGGGTACGCCGAACCGCGCCCCCTCCTCCTCGACGAACGCCGCCACGGCGACCGGCCGGGTGGGTGTGACGCCCGCCGCGCGCAGTTCGTCCACCGCGAGGAAGGCGCTGACGATGCCGAGCGGGCCGTCGTACGCCCCGCCGTGCGGCACCGAGTCGAAGTGGCTCCCGGTCAGCACCGCGTCCCCGGCCTCCGGGTCGCCCCACCAGGCGAACAGGTTGCCGTTGCCGTCCTCGGTCACCGGCATGCGGCGCCGCTCGGCCTGCCCGCGGAACCATTCCCGCAGGCGCAGTTCCGGCTCGGTGAGCGCGTACCGCAGGTACCCGCCGCTGCCGGCGTCCCGCCCGATCGGCGCGATCTCGTCCCACAGCTCGCGGAACCGGTTTGGAAGGGACCCTTTCACTACCGGATGCGTTAACAAGGGGCCCTTCCTTACGCCTCGGTCATCGGTACGCGTACGCCGGTGCGGGTGGCGACCTCGCGCGCGTCGTCGTAGCCGGCGTCGACGTGACGGATGACGCCCATCGCGGGGTCGTTGGTGAGCACCCGCTCGATCTTCTGCCCGGCGAGCGCGGTGCCGTCGGCGACGCAGACCTGCCCGGCGTGGATGGACCGGCCGATCCCGACGCCGCCGCCGTGGTGGATGGACACCCAGGACGCGCCGCTGGCGGTGTTGACCAGTGCGTTGAGCAGCGGCCAGTCGGCGATCGCGTCGGAGCCGTCGGCCATCGCCTCGGTCTCCCGGTACGGGCTGGCGACGCTGCCGCAGTCCAGGTGGTCCCGGCCGATCACCACCGGCGCGGACAGCTCACCGGAGGCGACCATCTCGTTGAACCGCACACCGGCCTTGTCCCGCTCGCCGTAGCCGAGCCAGCAGATCCGGGCCGGCAGGCCCTGGAAGGCGACCCGCTCGCCGGCCATCCGGATCCACCGCGCGAGGGACTCGTTCTTCGGGAACAGGTCGAGGATCGCCCGGTCGGTGGCGGCGATGTCGGCGGGGTCGCCGGAGAGCGCGGCCCACCGGAACGGGCCCTTGCCCTCGCAGAACAGCGGCCGGATGTACGCGGGCACGAAACCGGGGAAGTCGAACGCCCGCTCGTAGCCGCCGAGCTTCGCCTCGCCCCGGATCGAGTTGCCGTAGTCGAAGACCTCGGCGCCCGCGTCGAGGAAACCGACCATCGCCTCGACGTGCTTCGCCATCGACGCCCGGGCCCGGTCGGTGAACTCGGCGGGCTTGGCCGCCGCGTAGTCGCGGGCGTCGGCCAGCTCGACGCCCTCCGGCAGGTACGACAGCGGGTCGTGGGCGCTGGTCTGGTCGGTGACGATGTCGATCGCGACGCCGCGCCGGAGCAGTTCCGGGAAGACGGTGGCGGCGTTGCCGACCACGCCGACGCTCAGGGCCCGGCGGTCCCGCTTCGCGGCCAGCACCCGCTCCACGGCGTCGTCGAGGGAGTCCGCGATCTCGTCCAGGTAGCGGTCGTGCACGCGCCGCTCCAGCCGGGTGCGGTCCACGTCGACGATCAGGCAGACGCCGCCGTTCATGGTGACGGCGAGGGGCTGCGCCCCGCCCATCCCGCCGCAGCCGCCGGTCAGCGTCAGCGTCCCGGCCAGCGACCCGGCGAACCGCTTGGCCGCCACCGCGGCGAACGTCTCGTACGTGCCCTGGAGGATGCCCTGCGTGCCGATGTAGATCCAGGACCCGGCGGTCATCTGCCCGTACATGGTCAGGCCGAGCTGTTCGAGGCGGCGGAACTCCGGCCAGGTCGCCCAGTCGCCCACCAGGTTCGAGTTGGCCAGCAGCACCCGCGGCGCCCACTCGTGGGTGCGCATGACCCCGACCGGCCGGCCGGACTGCACCAGCATCGTCTCGTCGTCGCGCAGGTCGGTGAGTGTCCGCACCAGGGCGTGGTACGACGGCCAGTCCCGCGCGGCCTTCCCGGTGCCCCCGTAGACCACCAGGTCCTCGGGGCGCTCGGCCACCTCGGGGTCGAGGTTGTTCATCAGCATCCGCAGCGCGGCCTCCTGCGGCCAACCACGGGCGGTGCGCTCGGTGCCGCGCGCGGCGCGGACGGGCTGCGTCATGGGGAACCTCCTCCTAACCGAGGAACAACTGACGACGGGCGGCGGAGGCTTCGAAGGCCTCCAGCCGGCGTTGGGTTTCGGCGGGCGCGGCGTCGCAGATCGCCTGGAGCAGCACCATGGCCAGGGTCATCGGGGCGGTGTGCAGGTCGAACACGAGCTGGGCGCCGACGGCGGCGGGGAGAACCACGTCGGCGTGCTCGGCGGCCGGGCTGACCGGCGAGTCGGTGATGGCGACGACGCGCAGGCCGGCGTCCCGGGCGTCCCGCAGCGCCTCCAGCGTCTCCCGCGGGTAGCGGGGGAGCACGAAGGCGAGCAGGGCGCTCGCCCCGGCCTCGGCGGCCTGTTCCAGGCGGTCGGCGAGCAGGCTGCCGCCGTCGTCGAGTACCCGTACGTCCGGGTGCACCTTCGCCGCGAAGTACGCGAAGTACGCGGCGAGGGGTGCGGCGGCGCGCAGGCCGAGCACCGGCAGCGGGCGGCTCGCGGCGAGCAGCCGCCCGGTGTCGGCGATCCGGTCCCGGTCGGCGAGCTGGCCGGCGAGCCGGTCCAGGTTCCCGATCTCGGCGCGTACCGCCTGCTGGAGTTCGTTGCCCGCGTCGCCGCGTCCGCCGGCTGAGTCGACGGTCAGCTCGCGGAGGCGGCGGCGCAGGGCGGGGTAGCCGTCGTGGCCGAGCGCCATCGCGAACCGGGTGACCGACGGCTGGCTGACCCCGGCCAGTTCGGCCACCTCGGCGGCCGACAGGTACGCCACGGCCGGGCCGTGCTGCACGAGGCAGTGCGCGATCCGGCGTTGGGTGGGGGTGAGCCGGACCCCCTGGAACAGGTCGAGCACCCGGTCCTCGGGTGCTACGACAGCTCCGTCATTCATGTGCTGACTCTATGCATGAAAACTTTCACAAAGCAACCGGCGGTCCGGTCCGTGAGTGCGGGCCGGCCGGGGCGGGTCGCGCTGGACGCCGGTCGGTAGTATCCGCACGGCGGTTCGACGGAGGAGTGCGCGCATGCAGCCGGAAGGCCCGTACAGGTTCACCCACGCGCTGGGCGGGTCTCCGGTGGGAAAGGCCTGGGCGGCGATCGACGACCAGGGCCGCTTCGTCACCGTGGCGGTGCTGGACGCCGCCGCGGCCGCCGCGCCGGGTTGGCGGGAGGCCTTCGCCGGCGTCGCGAACTCGCTGGCGCAGGCACCGGACCCGCTGCCCTACACGTACGCCGACTTCGCGGCCGACGCGCCCTGGGTGGCGTACGCGGCCGAGGTGGGCCCCGGCGCGGAGAAGCTCTTCCGGGCCCTCGGCGTGGAGTACACCCCGGTCCCGACGGCCGTGTCGCCGACCTCCGCCCCGCCGGTCTCCGCGCCGCCGCAGCCGGTGTCCGGCCCGCCGCAGGCCCCGTGGGCGGTGCAGGCCGGCCCGATCCCGGGGCAGCCGGTCTCCGCGGCCCCGCACCCGATCTCCGGCGCGCCGGCCTCGCCGGCGGCACCGGACCTCACGCCGGCACCGTCCCCGCGCAGCCCGGTCCCGCACAGCGCGCCGGCCGACGTCCCGCCCCGCGACCCGTTCGCCTCGCCGGTCCGCCGCATCACGCCCTCCGAGCCGCCCCGTCGGCGGACCGGTCTCTGGATCGGGATCGCCGCCCTGGTGCTGGTGGTGCTCGCGAGCGCCGGTGGCGTGGCCATCTGGTCGGGCTCCGACGACGACCCGACGCCGCCGGTGGCGTCCAGCAGCGACCCGGCGCCACCGGCGGTGCCGACGGCGCCGCCCCAGTCGCCCGGCATCGAACCGCCGAAACCGGGCGCCTGGCCGACGCAGTGGCCGAGGTTCACCGAACGGGACCGGGTGCTGACCCTCACCGACCTGGAGGGGGTCGGCTTCCCGGTGAAGGTCCCGACGGACTGGAAGTGCACGCTCGCCGCCCGTGCCGACGGTTACGTGAAGCACACCTGCGGCAACTCCGCGTCGGGCAACGAGATGACCGGCGGCGAGTTGATCGTGCGGAACTGCCCCGAGCCGTGCACCGAACAGTGGCAGAACGCCATGCGTGCCGTCGAGGAGGCGTGGGGCGCGCAGTGGATCCGCAGTGGCCGGTACGCCAGCTACGCGGAGCAGATCATCGACGTCGACGGGACGAAGCGCCACGGCCTGGTCGTCGTCGCCTACTTCCGCAGTGGCGAAGCCGGGCTGGTCAACCGCCAGGTCGTGGTTCGGATGACCTCGCCCGTGCCGGAGGCCTACCAGCTGCGGCGCTTCGCCAGCTACATCCGGGACGTCGTCGTCTTCTGACCACGTCCGCAGGGACACCTCACCGTTCAGTCCGAATTCCTGTTCCAGCGACCGCGACCGGGCGACCGGCCGCGTAGGGGAAGCCCGATGAGCCTCACCTCGTCCACACCCGACGCCGCGCTCCGGCCGCTCGCCGACCACTCCGTCGCGCTGATCCACGAGTGGTTCGGCGCCACCGGCGGTTCCGAGCAGGTCTTCCTCAGCATGGCCGAGGTCGTCCCGCACGCGGACCGATTCGTCCTCTGGAAGGACGACGACGCGACGGTGGACCAGGAGATCCACGAGTCGTGGATGGCGAAGACCCCGCTCAAGCGCAGCAAGGCCCTCGCGCTTCCACTCATGCCGCTGACCTGGCGGACGCTGACCCGCAAGACGTACGACTTCGTCATCTCGTCGAGTCACGCCTTCGCGCACACCGTCAAGATCGGTGACCCGGAGCGGACCCGCCACCTGAGCTACGTGCACTCACCGGCCCGCTACGTGTGGAGCCCGGAACTGGACCAGCGAGGTGCGAACGCCATGCTCGCGCCGATGCGCGCCGTGCTCCAGGCCGGGGACCGGCGGCTGAGCCGGCACGTCCACAGCTACGCGGCCAACTCGCTGGAGGTGCAGGCTCGGATCCGCCGCTTCTGGGGACGCGACGCCCGGGTGATCAACCCGCCGGTCGAGGTGGACTACTTCGGGTCGGCCCCGCCGGAGGTACGCAACCAGGACCGCCGCTACCTGCTGGGGGTCGGCCGCTGGATCCCGTACAAGAACTTCGACCTGATGATCGAGATCGCCGCGGCGGCCGGCCTGCCGCTGGTGATCGCCGGCGGCGGGCCGGAGGAGGAGAACCTGCGCCGCCTCGCCGCCCGCGCCGGCGTGCCGGTCGAGTTCGAGTTCCGGCCGTCGACGGAGCGGCTCCGCGAGCTGTACTGGGGCGCGATCGCGCTGCTCTACCCGGCGCTCGAGGACTTCGGCATGATCCCGGTGGAGGCGCAGGCCTGCGGCACGCCGGTCGTGGGCTGGGCCCGTGGCGGGCTGCTCGAGACCGTGGTCACGGGCGAGACCGGCTTCCTGCTCAACGCCACCGACCCGGCCGCGTACGTGGACCCCATCCGACAGGCGGCGCACCTGCCCGTGTCGGCGACCATGGCCAACGCCCGACGGTTCACCCCGCAGGCCTTTCAGGCGAACATCGCCGCCTGGTTGGCCGACGAGGCGTAGCCGACCCGGACACCCCGCAGGCGGCCGCGTCCCCGGTATTGGCTTCGCCTGCCGACTCCCTTAATCTTGCGCCGGGCTCAGAGCACTGCGAGCTGGAGATGACTTTATGGTGACGGCGTCAGTGCCGGAGCAGGCCCGACTCAACGACGTTCCGGTGGCGAACGTGCTGATGTTGGGAACGGCGGAGTGGGACTCCCCGATCGCGACCAACCAGCACTACGTCGCGCGGGAACTCGCCCGTACCACGAAGGTGACGTTCGTCGAGTCGCTGGGCCTGCGTCGGCCCAAGCTCCGGCGGGACGACGTGGTCCGGATGGCCTCCCGGGTGCGGAGGGCGCTGGGCGAACGGGAGGACACCCCGGCGCACCGACCCCGCCCGGCCGGTGCGGAGATCGTGTCGCCGCTGGTGCTGCCGGTGCACCGGACGCCGACCTTCCCGATCAACCGGGCCCTCCTCCGGCGGGCCACCAGCGACTGGCTCGCGAGCCCGCGTCCGCGCGTGCTCTGGACGTTCACCCCGGTCACGTACGGCCTGGAGGCCTCGGCGGACGTCGTCATCTACCACTGCGTGGACCTGCTGGCGATCTTCCCCGGCGTGGACGGCGTCGCCGTGGGCCGCGGTGAGCGGTCCCTGTCGTCGCGCACCGCCGTCGCCATCGCCACCAGCAAGGCGGTCCAGGACCACCTCGCCGCCGCCGGCTTTCCCCGGATCGAGCTGCTGCCGAACGTCGCTGACGTGTCGGTCTTCACGGCGGCGAGCCGGCCGGCGGCCGAGCGCCGTCCCGCCGTCCTCTTCTCCGGGAACCTCACCGTCCACAAACTCGACATGCGGATCCTCGAATCCGTCGCCACCGCCCTGCGCGGGCGCGGTGAGCTGCTGCTGGCCGGCCCGCTCGCGGCCGGTGGAGGCAGCTTCGACGCGGAGCTGCGGCGTCTCGAGGAGCTGGGGGCCCGCCATCTCGGCGTCCTCACGCCCGCCCAGCTCGCCGAGGCCGCCGGCACCTGCGCGGTGGGGCTCATCCCGTACGAGATCAACGACTACACCCGGGGCGTCAGTCCGCTGAAGTGCTTCGAGTACCTGTCCTCGGGCCTGGCGGTGCTGAGCACCGGGCTTCCGTCGGTGACCGAGCTGGCGCGCGCCAACTCGCACGTGACGGTGGCCGGGGCCGACGACTTCGCGGCCCGCCTGGTGGACCTGCTCCAGCCGGTCACCGACACCGTCGTGACCGACCGGATGACGAGCGCGGCGGAGCACGGCTGGGAGGGGCGTGGCGCGCTGCTGCGCACACTGCTGGAGACCGAACTGACCCGCGGACGATAGCGGGCCATGAGCAACGATCGCCGACCGCGTGGCGGTCGCACACGGGGGTGTCGGGTGGTTCGGGCATGAACGAGCAGAGCGAGCGGATCACCAGGCTCAGCGCCCTGGTGCCTCAGGCCGCCACCGCGCGCGGCGGAGTGCCGGCATGAGCCGGGTCCTGGTGGTCAGCGTCGAACCGCCCTGGCCGGCGCAGCACGGCGGGCGTATCCGCACGGCCAGGGTGGCCGAGGCGCTGAGCCGTCACGTCGAGGTGCTGGTCACGTTCCCCGACCACGGCACCCGGCAGCCGGACCCGCCGGTCGAGACCCGCCCGCTGCCGTGGTCACCGCCGTCGGCGGTCCGCACCCGGGCGTCCGGCCGGCCCCACCTGGGCGGGCACTACATGGTGCCGGTCGCCGACTCCCTCGACGCGCTCTGCGCCGAGTTCCGGCCCGACGCCGTGTACTGGTCCCACTCCTACCTGGCGGCGTGGGCGCCCCCGGTGTCCCGGCAGGTGCCGCACATCGTCGAGTTCGCCAACATCGAGAGTCACCGTCTCCAGACCCTGGTGACGTCGGCCCAGGGTTGGCAGCGGATGGCCCGTCGCGCCGAGGCGACCAAGGCCGGTTTCTGGGAGCCCCGCGTCGCCGCCCGCGCCGCCCTCTGCGTCGCGCTCTCCCAGCCGGACCTGGACGTGCTGCGCGGGTGGACCCGTGACGTCGTCCTCGCCCCGAACGGGGTGGACCTCCAGCCCTACCACCCGTCGCCGCCGGACGGATACGTCCTCGCGCTGGCGTCGTACGACTACGAACCGAACGTGCTGGCGCTGCGGACGCTGGTGCGGGACATCTGGCCCCTCGTCCGCGCCGAGTCCCCCGACGCCCGGCTGGTCATCGCCGGCCGGCGGAGCGAGGCGTTGGCCCCGGAGTTCGACGGCGTCCCCGGGGTGACCGTCCTCGGCACCCTCGACGACGTGTCGGAGGCGTACGCCGGTGCCGCGGTGACCGTCGCGCCGGCCACCACCGGGGGCGGCTCGCAGCTCAAACTGACCGAGTCGATGTCCCGGGGCCGGTCGGTCGTGATGAGCCCGTTCGCCGCGCAGGGCCTTCCGGACGCCGTACGGGACGCCGACGCCTACTGGGTGGGCGACGGGCCGCACTCCTTCGCGAAGGCGGTCGTCGACGCGCTGCGGAACCTGCCGGCGCGCCACGCGCGGGAACACACCGGGTGGCAGCGCTGCGAGGCGCTCGGCTGGTCCCGGACGATCGGTCCGGTGGTCGGCTCCGTGGCCGGCCTCGCCGACCGGAAGGCGGCGTCGTGATCCGCCGCGTCCACCTCGTCGAGTCGGGCGGTCGGGGCGGGGTCTTCAACCACTCCGTCGAGGTCGCGGCCGGCCTGTCGGACCTCGGTGTGGACGTCGTCGTCCACACCGCCGACGACTGTGACCCGGCGCCCGCCTCGGTACACCTGTGCCGGTGCATCACCTGGCACCGTGCCTCCGCCAACCGGGTCGTCCGGCAGGCGAGGACGTCCGCGCGGTACGTCCTGCGGACGCTGCCGCACCTGCACCGGGCGATCGACGCGCGGGACGTCGTTCATATCCAGGGCATGTTCGCGTTGACCCCGGAACTGGTCTCGGTGGCCCGACGCCGCGCCGCGACCGTCGTCACCAGCCCGCACAACACGTTCGTCCGGTCGAACGCCCCCGGGGGCGGCCGCGCGCTCCGCAGCGCTCTCGAGGACGCCGACCGGGTGCTCGTCTACTCGGAGGCCGACCGGCAGAAGCTGCTTGACCGGGGGGTCGCGAACGTCGCCCGGGTTCCCCTGGTGCAGTGGACCCCGCCCCCGGCCCCGGCTCTCGTCGCGCGCTGGCGCGCCGAGCTGGCGCCGGACGGTGGCCGGCTCGCCCTTCTGCCCGGTCAGGTTCGCGCCGACAAGAATCCGGAGCTGTTCGTCCGGGCCTTGGCGGAGCTGCCCCACTGGCGGGGCGCGGTGGTGGGCGAGGACCTCGGGCCGGGCCGGCAGGTGGACACGCTGATCGCGCAGACCGGGGCGGCGGTGACGACCGACTACCGGTACCTGGACGTGGACGAGTTCACCGCGCTGGTCGCGGCGGCCGACGTCGTCGTCGCCCCGTACGAGATCGCCAGCCAGTCCGGCGTCCTGGCGGTGGCGGCCCGGCTCGGTGTGCCGACGGCCGTCGTGCCGTGCGGCGGTCTGGGCGAGCTCGCCACCGCTGTCGCCCGGGACACCAGCGTCGCGGCGGTACGGGACGCCGTCGTGGCCGCGTACGAGACCGGCGCGAAGCCGCTCGACACCGCGGACGCCGCGGACCGGTTCCTCCACGAGTACGCCGTCGCCCAGCAGAGCCGCACCGAGGCCCAGAAGTGAGGACCACCTTGTCCACGTTGACCGTCACGATGGTCTCCGTCTCGGACACCGCCGGTGGCGCCGAGGCGCACACCGTCGCGCTCGGGCAGGGGCTGCGGCAGCGTGGCCACGACGTCCTGCTGTACGGCCGGTGCCCGGGCTGGGAGGAGCACGGCCTCGACCGGCAGGAGATCGCGCTCGGCCCGAAGTGGTCGCGCCGGACGATGGCCACCGGCATCCTGCGGGTGCCCCTGGAGCGGCGGCGGACGCAGGAGATCGCCGACTCCTCGATGTACTACATGCAGTTCAAGCGGGAGCAGATCGCCCTGACGGCCCCGTTGTCCCGCCGTGCGCCGGTGATCTGGACCGAGCACGGGCGGTGGATGGGCGGCACCGCCGGCCGGCTGCTCCTCGCGGGTTACGCGCGCGCCGCCGAGCACGTCTCCCGGGTGGTCTGCGTCAGCGAGGCCGTGGCCGACGACCTCGCGCCGGTGGTCGGGCGGGACAAGCTCGTCGTGGTGCCCAACGCGATCGACACCCGGCGCTACGCCGCCCCGCCGGCCGCGACGCAGGCGGCTCTGCGGGAGCGGCTGCTCCCGAGCCGGTTCCAGGACCGACGGGTCGCGATCCTGGCCGCGCGGCTGCACGGGGCCAAACGTCACGACCGGGCGATCGCGGCGGCGCTGGCCAGCGGGAGCGTGCTGGTCGTGGTCGGCGACGGGCCGGACCGGGAGCGGCTTGAGCGGCTCAGCGACGGCAGCGCGGACGTGCACTTCACGGGTCACCGGGAGGACGTGCCCGACCTCCTCGCCGCCGCCGACTTCTACATCTACTGCGGCGCGGAGACCGACGGCACCCCGACCTGTGTCCTCGAGGCCGCCGCCGGGGGACTGCCGGTGGTGGCGTTCGACGGCGATCCCGGCACCGAGCTGGTGCCCCGGTGCGGTGGTCTGGTGATCGCGGATCCGGCGGAGCTGACGGCCGACCGGGTGGCGGCTCTGCTGGACCTGCGGGGCAGCGGCGTCGCGTACGTCGAGCAGCGGCACGGCCGCGAGACCTGGCTGGACGCGTACGAACAGATCTTCGGGGAGTGCCTCCGGTGACCTGGCCCGGACGGCCGACCGAGCCGGGGGACCAGGACACCATGGTGCTGCCGGTCGTCCCGGCCAGCCGCGGAACGACCGGCTGGGCGACCGGAACGACGGACCAGGACACCATGGTGCTGCCCGTCGTCCCGGCGGATCCGGGTCCGACCGGCGGGCCGGCCGACCCGGGGGACGGCTCGCGCTCGGCGCGCGGGCTCAGCATGGCCACGGCCGTCTCCCTCGGGCTCCGGCTGCTGGGCATGGTCGTGGGCATGGCGACCACGTCGGTGCTCGCCCGCTACCTCAACCCCGACGGGTACGGCCTCTTCGCCCTCGCACTCACCCTCGGCACGGCGGCGGCGCAGATCGCCGACATGGGCACCTCGATCACGGTGAGTTCCCGGATCGCCCGGGAGAAGGAGTCCGCCGGACGCATCCTGAGCACCGGGCTGGTCATCCGCACGTCGATGGCGCTGGCCGCGACCGTCGCGCTGCTCGTCGGGGCCACCCAGGGGCTGTTCGGGGAGTCCAGCGGGGTCGTCAGCGTCGTCGCGATCGCGACACCGCTGTCCGCGGCGTCCGTCCTCACCGCCGGGGCGACCGCGCGTTTCCGCCCCGAGGTGTCGGCCATCCTCGCTCTCGTGCAGGGCGTCCTCTGGCTGGTCGCGGTCGTCGTCATCGCGCAGACCGGGGGCGACCTGGTCCTGCTCGCCTGGTTCTTCGTCGCCGTCGTCACGGTGCAGACCGGTATCGGCGTGCTGATCAACCGGAGGCTGGTGCCCCTCGGCCGACCGTCCTGGGCGGAGGCGGGCCGGATCTTCGCGCTGAGCTGGCCGCTCGCGATCAGCTCGCTCGCGGTCATGGCCTACTACCGCCTCGGCTCGGTGATCCTGTTCCACCTTCAGGGCGCCGCCGAGGTGGGCTACTACTCCGCCGCCTACAAGTTCCTCGACGTCGCCCAGCTCGGGCCGGCGATGCTGGTGGCTCCGCTGCTGCCGATCGTGGCGACCAGCATGTCCATGGACGCCCACCGCCGAAGCCTGATCTTCAGCCTGGCGACCCGGACCGGGGTGGTGATCGGCGCCGGTACGGCGGTCCTGCTGATCGCGCTCGCCCCCGCCCTGGTCGCCTACCTCTACGGTGACGACTTCGGCCCGGCGGTCACGCCGCTGATGCTGCTCGCGGTGGCCTTCGTCGGCGTCACCCTCGGCTACGTGGGCACGACGATCTGTTCGGCGCTCGGCGTCGTCCGGCCGATCGCCGTGCTGACCGTCTCGGTGGCGGTGGTCAACCTCGCGGCCCAGTTCTGGGCGTGCGCCCGCTGGGGCGCGACGGGTGCGGCGGCGGTCGCCGCCGGCACCGAGCTGATCATCGGGGTCGCGACCTGCCTGCTGGCCGCCCGGGCGATGACGTCCCGGCTGCCCGTACGGGAGGTGGCGAGCGTGTTCGCGGCCGGGGCCGCCACGATCCTCGTGCTGTGGTTGGTCCGGCTCCCGTGGCCGGTCGAGGCGGCGCTGGCCGGTGCCGCGTTCGGTGCGGCGGTGCTGGTCTCGCGGGCGCTCACCATGGCGGACCTCAAGCGCGTGCTGTCCCGCAAGGCCCTCTGAGCCCGCCGGCGCCGCCGGTCACCAGGTGGCGCCGGTCCGCAGGTTCTGCCAGGTCAGGCCGGCGCACACCACCGGTCCGGTGCCGCACGACAGCCGGGCGTTCGTGTTGGTGGCCGAGCTGCCCTCGGCGCGGACGAGCCGGCTGACGTCGACGGCCAGGTCCAGCACGTACGACGTCACCGAGCCACCGGAGCCGACCGCCACCCCCTGCGCACCGGCGGCGGTGCGCAGGGTGTTGCCCCGCACCACCGCGGCGCCCGAGCCGCGCACCTTCGCCACCCCGCCGGTCGTGTCGTCGATGGTCACCCGCGACAACAGCAGCTCGGTGCGGGTGCTCAGGTCGACCAACCACGTCTTCCCCGCCGTCCGCACGTTGGTGAGGGCCACCCGGGGCAGGGTGTGGGTCGCTGCCGTGGCGGCGACCAGGCCACCCCCGCGGCCGGCGACACCCGTGTCCGACACGCTCGCCTGCCGGACCGCGGCGTTCGCCGCCCATCGGGGCAGCTCCAGCAGGAAGCTGTCGCCGGGCGACGCGGCGCTGACCGCCCGGACGGTCAGGTCGTCAACCGTGCCGGCGACCTGCACGACCGCGGCGCCGGCAGCCGACGCGGCGACGGTCAGCCGGTCCACCCGGAGGCGCTGGACCCTGGCGGTGGGGTCGACGCCCACGACCGGTCCGGCGCCGAGATGAGTGACGTCGACGTCCTCGACGGTCAGCTCGGCGACGGTCGCGGCGGTGATCGGCGCGACCCGCAGCACCGCCCCGTCCGCGCCCGGATCGGCGAACGTGACGCCCCGGACGTGGACGCGGCCGACGTTCGACCCGCTCACGTACACGACGTGTCGACCGGGGACGGTCGCCGCACTGACCTGTTCGACGACCAGGTCGTCGACCTGGCCGCCACTGGTACGCCATTCGGCGGTGTCGTCGCCGACCCAGACGACGTTGTTGCGGGCGCGGCCGGCGACGCCGCGGACGGTGGTGCGGGTCGCCGCGGTCTCCGGCGATCCGCCGAGCACCTTCACCAGCGCCGCGGCCGAGGTCACGTCGATGTCCTCGATGACCGTGTCGGTCACCGGCCCCCAGACGTCGTCGTAGGCCTGCCAGTCCCGGGGGGTGATGGCGACCGTGTCGTCACCCGTCGAGCCCCGGAGGGTGGCCACCGTGGTCCGTGCGGCCGGACCCTGGATGTGCACACCGTCGGACTGCACCTCGAACCGGATCCGGGTGACGGTGGCGTCGGTGACGTCACCGAGGGAGATGGCGTACTTGTCGCCGGAGGTCTTTACCGCCAGTCCTTTGAGCACGAGGTGGTCGACCCGCCGGAACCGCAGGGTGTGCAGGTCGGGGCCGATGCCGCCGACCCCGTCGGCGCGCACCCAGGTGCCACCGACCACGACGATGTTCCGGTCCCGGCCGCCGCCGGCGACCGCCTTGTTGGTGAGGAGGTTGCAGCCGCTACCCTTCGTCAGGGTGACGGTGCACTCCGACATCATCAGCGTGGTGCCGCTGTGCACCACCAGTGGGGCGCTGACCCGGTAGGCGGCGCCGCGGGGGCCCCGGACGAGGCCGCCCGCGCCGGCTCGGAGCGCGGCGTTGAGGGCGGCGGTGTCGTCGCCGCCGGACGGGGCGGGCAGCACGGTGCGCCTGGGTCGCGCGGAGTCGCCGGCCAGGACCAGGCCGCCGGCGACGGCGATCAGGCTGCGGCGGGTGATCATCTGCGGCTCCGGGGGTGATCGGCAACCTCGTCAGGAGGCCGTTGTGGCGCACCCGGCCAGAAACCGGAACACACGCCGCGGGAATCCTACTGAGCCGACCCGGCGGCGGGTGTGCCGGGCGAAACTTCCGGTAGCGCTCGCCGCCGCCGTGCCTGATACTGTGTGCCGCGACGGCCGCTGGCCGTGATGTTCGACCTACCACTAAGCACGACCGCTCTGGTCACAGGGTCGCCTCGGCTGTGGTCGTCCCGCGACTGTCACGGCAACCGGTTCGGTGTTGGTGTCAGTGGGTTCTCTGTCAGCCGAAGGCCGACGGGACCGGTCACGGGGCAAAGGCGGCGATGGGTTCCAGAGGAACGTCGACTGGTTCGGGCACCGACGCCGACCGCCAGTCCCCCCGTCGGCACGCCGCCGGACCGGAACACGGCGCTGTAGCGGGGCGCCGGGAGCGTCCGCTGTCCCGTACCCTCGGCCCCCTGGCCGCCGCCGCGCGGCACCCGGTCGGGTGGGCGTCCTACGCGGTCGCGTTGCTCTCCGCCGCGTACATCGCATGGGCCGTGCCGTCACCTGTCGGCATCGTCCTCGCGGTCGTGCTGCCTCTCCTCGTGCTTCGCCTTCCCGCGATGGGCATCGTGCTCGTGGCCGTGCTCGCCCAGGAGATCAAACCCAACGGGCGCTTCGGCGAGCTGACCACGCTGGGCCACCAGGTGTTCCTCAGCTCCGGGAAGGTCCCGGTCATTCTGCCGCTCGCGTTGACGGCGGCGCTCGCGGCCGTCGCCCGGTGGTGGCCTGTGGAGCGCCCTCGGCTCCGGTCCCTCGGCGGGTTGCTCCTCGGGTTGGCCGTGGCCCTCGTCGTCCTGGCCACCGGCAGCGGCCTGCTCCACGGGCAGTCGCCCCTCTCGGCCGTCAACCAGAACGCACGGCCCTTCGTCCTGCTGGTTCTCGGGCTGGTCGTCGGTGTGAGCCTGCGGTGGCTGCCGGACGACCGGAAGTCGCTGCCCCGAGTGGTCGGAGCAGCGCTGGTCGGTCTGCTCGTGGCGGCAGCGGTCGCCATCCCCCTCGGCGAGATCGCCGACGATCGGCTCAGCGCCTACTTCGTCTTCTACGACTCGGCGCTGCCGGCGGTCGCGGCGGCGGTGTTCCTGGGCATGCTGGGCGACACCGAATGGCGCTGGGACTGGCGGCACATGGCCGTGGCCGTCGCGGCGCCGCTGGTCATCGTCTTCAGCTTCCGCCGGAGCGTGTGGCTGGCGGCTCTGGTCGTGCTCCTCACCGTCCTCGTGGTCGCCTGGTCCCGATGGCGGCGGGTGTTCCAGCAGCTCGCGTTCGCGGGGTTCGTGGTGGCGGTGGTGGTGTTGTCGGCACCGGGTCTCGCTGCGGACGTCGGCCTCCGCAGCGTGGGAAGCTTCGACCTGGGCGGCAGCGAACCGGTCGCGAGCGGTCGCTGGGTCACTCCCAGCAGGCCGGCCCCCACCGGCGAGGCATCGGCGCCCGCGCAACCGCCCGCGACGAGCCGCCCGCCCGCGACGAGCCGCCCGCCCGCGACGAGCCGCCCGTCCGCGACCGGGGGACCGGCCGCGACCGGCGGACCGGCCGCGACCGGCGGACCCGCCGCGACCGGGGGTACCCGGCCGGCCCCGCCCAACCCGTCGGCGACACCCGGCCGGCCGTCACCGCCTCCGGGGCCGGGAAGTGCCGACCACCAGGCGGCATCGACGACCGGCCACATCAGCGATCTTCGCGTCGGGTGGGATCACGTACGGGAGAACCTCTGGACCGGCGTCGGCCCGCTCGCCCCGCAACTGAAGGGTCTGGTTGCCGACAAGGCCGAGCGGGTCTACGTGCACAACGAACTGCTCCAGAACTGGCTGCGGTACGGCCCGGTGGCACCGGTGCTCGTGGCCCTCTTCCTCACGGTCGCCGGCCTGTCGGGACTGGCCCGGCTCCGCGACCCCGCCAGCGATGTCGCTGTCCGGGCGGCGGCCGGGTTCTGCCTGATCGCACCGCTGTGTTTCATGACCGCCCCGTTCCTGTCCGAGACGAGCCGGTGGCCGCTCGTGATGGGCCTGGCGGCCGGGATCCTCGTCCCGCTCCTCCGGAACCCGGGCGAGCCGCATCGGCGGACCGGGCCGTCCGGCTCACCACCACCGTCGAGCAGGAACGGCCGTGCGGGACAGATCGCCGTCTGACGTCCGAAGAAGGGCAGCTCCATGACCGACACACCGCCCCGCGCGCTGCGGCTCGCCCTCTGGGCTCAGCGCCAGGCACACGTCGTCCCGGCGCCACTCCGCCGGCTGGGCGGGCGCACCCTGCGCCGACTCACCAGTTCCGACGCCGGCACGGCGGGCCCGAGCGAGGACTGGTCCGTCCCGCTGGTTCCCGGCGCAGCCGTCGGTGACCTGGAAACCCTCCGGCCGGTCGCCGGCGACTCGCGTCCGGCGTCTCCACGGCCCGCCGCCGCGTCCGCCGGCTCCCGGCGGGTGCGCTGTGCCATCGCCGCGAGCGTGCTCGACGTGGGGGGTGCGGAGGAGGTCGCGGCGTTCCTTGCCCGGCGGCTCCCCTCCCACAACTTCGAGACCGTGGTCGTCTACTCGGGAACGCGCCTGCCCGGCCAGGAGGGCGAGGGTGGGCGCCTCGCCCGGGCCCTCGCGGCCGAGGGGGTCGCGACCCAGCTGCTCACCCCCGTGGACGCCGCCGTGTGGATGCGGTCGTGGCAACCTGATGTGATCAGCGCGCACAACGCCGACGACTGGCTGCTCGACGTGGCCGCCGAACTCGGCGTTCCGTGGGTGGAGACGCTGCACGACATGCACCGCCTCTACCACCCCCACGCCTGGGAGCCGGAACGCCAGCGGGCACAGCGGATCTCCGCGCAGATCGCGGTGAGCGAGCTCGTCCGTCAGCAGTACCTCGCCCGCAACCCGGCCTATCCCGGTGACCGGGTGGTCACGGTGCCGAACGGTGTGGACGCCTCGCGCGTTCTCCTCGTGGACCGGGCGCAGGCCCGCGCCGCCCTCGGGCTGACGGACGAGTTCCTCTTCGTCTCGCTGGCGCGGTACTGCCTGCAGAAGAACACCTTCGGCCTGGTGACGGCCTTCGCCGAGGTGGCGGCCGAGCACCCGGAGGCGCACCTGTTGGTGGCCGGCCGCGCCAACGACGACCTGCTGTACTACGAGCAGACCCGGCAACTCGCCGCGTCCCTGCCGAGCGCCGACCGGATCCACCTGCGTGGCCACTGCGCCAACCCGCTGGCCCTGCTGGCCGCGGCGGACGCCTTCGTCTTCGACTCCTTCTTTGAGGGCTGGTCGCTGGCGTCGATGGAGGCCCTGGCGGCCGGCGTTCCCGTGGTGATGACCGACGTCGGTGGGGCCAGGGAGCAACTGGCGGACGGCCGGCGCGGGTACGTGGTCGCCAACCCCGCCGGCAAGGCCGAGCTGGTCGACTGGCCGGTGATCAACGACCTCCGGTACCGCCCGCAGGAGAACCGCGCCGAACTGGTCGCGGCGATGTCGTCGATGGTTCGTGAGCGTACGGCGTGGGCGGCCGCCCGCCAGCGCCTGCGCGACGAGGCGATCCGCCTCTTCTCGCCGGATGCGTCCCTGGCCGGACACGCGAACGTGTTGCGCGCCGTGGCGTTCGGTGAGCCCCTGCCGGCCCCGGTCCGGCAGTCCCACGTCGCGTAGCGGGAACAGCGGACGACCCCGGGCGCCTGTGGCGCCCGGGGTCGTCCCCTTTTCGTTCGGCTGTCGCGATGGTCGACCGGTCAGCGGCCGCCGCCGCGAAACACCTCGGCGACCGTACGCAGCACGACCTTGATGTCGAGCCAGAGCGACCAGTTCTCGATGTAGTAGTTGTCGAACCGAGCCCGGTCGGAGATCGGCGTGTCGCCGCGCAGGCCACTGACCTGCGCGAGCCCGGTGAGGCCGACCGGGACCCGGTGGCGTGCCGCGTACGTCGGGTACTCCGCGGAGAACTTCTCGACGAAGAACGGCCGCTCGGGCCGCGGCCCGACGACGCTCATGTCGCCACGCAGGATGTTCCACAGTTGGGGCAACTCGTCCAGCGAGGTGCGGCGCATGAACCGGCCGATCGGGCCGACCCGCTGGTCGTGGGCGATCGACCAGTTGGTCTGCGACTCCCGCTCGTCCACCGGACGCATCGACCGGAACTTGATGACCTTGAACGGCTTGCCGTACCGGCCGATCCGCTCCTGGTGGAAGAAGATGCCCGGACCGCCGTCGATGAAGGTGGCGATGGCGCAGAGCAACAGCACCGGGCTCAGCGCGAGCAGGGCGACCGCGGCGAACAGCACATCCGAGGCCCGCTTGATGGCCCACCGCGGTCCGGAGAGCGAGATGTCACCGATCTTGACGATCGGGATGGCCCCGATGTGGTCGGGGTATCCGCCGTGGGAGCGGGAACCCCACAGGCGCGGGACCGCCCACAGGTCGCAGCGGGAGCTGCGCGGCCGTAGCAGCGTCTCCATGAGGGGCGACTCGGGGCAGTCCGGGTCGGCGATGACCAGGACCTCGCACTTCAGCAGCCGGACAAGGTGTTCGAGGTCGTCCAGGGTGCCGCTGAGCGGAAGCGCACCCGTGCCCTGGCGCGACAGGGCGTCGACGCAGCCGACGAACCGCAGACCGTACTGGGGGTAGCGACGCAGCAGCCGGGCGAGCTCGAGACCGACGGGCCCGCTGCCGATGATGATGGCGTTGTGCTCCACCCACCGGCGCTTGCGGACGAGCTTGGTGAGCGACCGGCTGGCCGTCCGGCCGACGATCACCAGCCCCGCCGAGAGCGCGACGCCGCGCATGAACCCGCCGACGTACTCCACCGAGGAGTGCCGTTCCGCGGCGATGATGGCCACCACCGCCGCGGAGGCCAGCAGCCGCCCGCATATGCTCGGCAGCTCGTCGAGGATGCTCACGTGCCGGCGGGCCCGGTAGAGCCCGCCGGCTGCGAAGATGGCCACCGTGAGCACCGCGTTGGCCAGCGTCCCGCGCCAGTAGTTCTGGCTCAGCGCCAGCGGCGCGAGCAGCGCGGCGACGTCGATGGGAACCACCATCATCCACGCCCGCAGCCAGCGCGTGCGTGACGACGCCCGTGACCCGGCGTACGGCAGCACCGCGGTCGTGTCGAGACCGGCGCGATAGGCGGCCGCCTCCGGCTCGGTGGTCACCCCGGCGGCGGACAACCCGCGGAGGAAACCCTCGTCACCGGCACCGTCGTGGCGCGGTGCCACCGCTTGCTGCGACAGCCCGCCGAGGTGCGGCGGGTGCACGGAATGACTGGTCGCCGGTTGGCCTGACATGGTGGACCCTCCCCCGTGAAAGCCCTTGGCCACATGAACATGACTCAGAGGGCGACCGCAGGATACGACCGGGGCGGAGCGGCCACCATAGCCGGCAAGTCAGTTCACGTTCCTACTTTGCGGCGGACAGGATCTCCGGCACCGCGTCGCGACGGACCGCGTCGAAGAGCCGCTCGGCCTTGGGCAGGTCGGCCAGGACGACGCTCTCGTTGCCCATCCGGCCCGTCCCCTTCGTGGGGCAGGTGAAGAAGCCCAGGTTGCCGCTACGGAGATGGCGCATCTCCATCGCCAGGTCCAGCAGGGACATGGACTCGTCCACCGCCACCGCGTCGGCCGTGGCCTTCACGAACGAGTTCAGCTTGGTCGGGCTGGCCAGCGTGCCGCCGGACGCGGCCTTGTCCAGGATCGCCTTGATGACCTGCTGCTGATGCTTGATGCGGGTGAAGTCACCGTCGGCGAAGGCGTACCGCTCCCGCGCGTAGTCCAGCGCGGCGGCCCCGTCCATCGTCTGCTTGCCCGCGACGAACTCCCGCCGGCCGCCCGGGTTCAGCGAGTGCGTCGAGGTGAAGCCCTTGTCGACGGTGATCTCGATGCCGCCGAGGGCGTCGACGATCTCCTTGAAGCCGGCGAAGTCCACCATCGTGACGTGGTCGACCCGGACGCCGGTGAACTTCTCCACGGTCTGGACCATCAGCGGAATGCCACCCCACGCGTACGAGGCGTTGATCTTCGCGTCGCGACCGCCCCGACCCTGCGGCGACTGCGGCACACTCACCCAGGTGTCCCGCGGGATCGAGATGAGCTGGGCGCTCGACCGGTCCTTCGGCAGGTGGGCCAGGATGATCGTGTCGGCCCGGGAGCCGGAGCTGTTGTTCGGGTCGCGTGAGTCGCTGCCGAGGATCATGATGTTCATGGCGCCCTTGGCCACGACCTGCGGCCGGGACTCCTCCGGCACCCCCTCGAAGGCGTCGACACGTTCGATGCCGGACTCGACCGAGCGGAGGTACAACCCGCCCGCGATCATCCCGCCGCCACCGAGCAACGCCAGCACCAGAAAGGTGATCAGGGCGGCCCGCTGCCACCGGGGACGCCGTCGACGGGGCTTCCCGGTCGGCTCCGGTTCCCGATCGAAGTCGAGAATCTGGGTCTCGGGGTCCGCGTACAACTGGCGATCTGGCATGGCGTGATGCTACTGAGTCGGGCTCGCGACCGCGTACCCCCGTCCGGGCGCGGCGGGTGGCGTCATGAATGAAAACTTTCATCCCAACGGGCGGGCCACGGCTGGTAGAACGCTCCCGTGGATCGAATCAAGCTCCGTCGGGCCATCGCCCGCACCCGGCTCGCCCCCGTCGCCGCCTTCCCCAAGCGCCTCCGGACGGTCGCCCGCTACGACGCGAAGGTGCTGAGCACCTCGGCACGCTGGCTGGTCCAGTCCCGCGAGCATCACAACTACACGTACGACCTGACCCCGCTGAGCCGCAACCACCTCGCCTGGTTCGTCAGCGTCGTCTGCGACATCCCGGTCAAGCAGGTCCGCGCGTACCTCGACGAGATCGAGGCCGACGACAACCTGCGGCAGCACCTCCAGCAGGCGATCGCCGGCGCCGAGCGCCGCGGCCTCGCCGACAAGCAGATCCGGTACGCCCGCCGCATCGGCTGGTACGCGATCGTGCGCGCCGCCAAGCCGAAGCACATCGTGGAGACCGGCGTCGACAAGGGCCTGGGCAGCGTCGTGCTCGCCGCCGCCCTGCTGCGCAACGCCGCCGAGGGGCATCCCGGCCGGGTCACCTCGCTGGACATCAACCCCGAGGCCGGCTACCTGGCCAAGGTGGCGCCCTGGTCCGAGGTGGTGGACCTGGTGATCGGCGACTCGCTCGCCTCGATCGCCGCCCTGGACCGGCCGGTCGACCTCTTCCTCCACGACAGCGACCACAGCACCGCCCATGAGCGGCGCGAGTTCACCGCCGTCGAGCCGAAGCTCGCTCCCGGCGCCCTCCTGCTCACCGACAACGTGACGATCACCAACGTCCTCGCCGAGCACGCCGAGCGTACCGGCCGGAAGTTCCTCGCCTACCGTGAGACGCCCGCCAACCACTGGTACCCGGGGGACGGTATCGGCGTGGCATGGTAGGGCGGTGCAACTGAGCGCGATCCACACGTACCCCGTCAAGGGGTGTCACCGGCTCGACCACGACGGCGCGCAGGTGCGGCCGTGGGGCCTGGCCGGCGACCGGCGTTGGATGGTCGTCGACGCCGCCGGCGTCGGCGTCACCCAGCGCGAGGTCGCCGGCCTGGTCGCGGTGCGGGCGGAGGCCCGCGACGGCGGCCTCACCCTGCGTGCCCACGGTCGGCCCGACCTCGACGTCCCGGAGCCGTCCGACGGTGAGCCGGTCGCGGTCCGCACCTTCCGCAGCCGGAAGCTGCCGGTGCCCGCGCTCCCGGCCGGGCCGGCGGCGGACGCCTGGTTCAGCGCCCTGCTCGACCGGCCGGTCCGCCTGGTCTGGCTGGCCCGGCCGACCCGCCACATCCCCGCCGGGGACCGGGAGCACGACACCGGCGACCAGGTCAGCTTCGCCGACGCCTACCCGCTGCTGTTGGCCAACGCGGCCTCGCTCGACGCGCTCAACGGGTGGCTCGCCGACGCCGGCGAGCCACCGGTGCCGATGACCCGCTTCCGCCCCAACCTCGTGGTCGAGGGCGTCACCGCCTGGGCCGAGGACGAATGGGTCGGGCGGCCGCTGCGCATCGGCGGCGTGCGCTTCCGCGCCGCCGGGCCGTGCGACCGCTGCGTGGTCACCACCACCGACCAGGAGACCGGCGTACGCGGCAAGGAGCCGCTGCGCACCTTGGGGCGGTACCGCAACGTGCGGCAGAAGCTCCTCTTCGGACTGAACCTGGTACCCGTGACGACCGGCCGCGTCGCCGTGGGCGACGAGGTGGTCGTGGACGGGTGACCGTCCCGGTGGGCTCACGCCGGGGCCGTGACAGCCCCGGTCAGGTCCAGCCACATGAAGATCTCGTCGCGGTCGTCCCCGGGTGCCACCCGGAGCGCGCCGGGCAGCCGGCCGACCTCGCGGTACCCGAGCCGCCGGTAGAACCGATCCAGGCCCAACCCGTCACGGACGGTGACCTGCAGCGCCTGGAAGCCCAGCCGGCGGCCCACCCGCTCGGCCTCGCGCATCAGGTCGACGCCACAACCGTGGCCCTGCGTGTCGGGGTGGACCATCACCCGGGTCAGCACCCGGTAGTGGGTCTTCAGGTGGAACCGGTTGTCGGTGAAGATCGCCATGGCTGCCAGCCGCTCGCCCGCGTACCCGACCAGCAGCCGGTCCGGGCCCTCGGCGATCCCCGCGAGGGTCGGATCGGCGATGGTGCGGACGTCGGCGGCGGTGACCGGCGCGACGAAGCCGACCGCGCCGCCGGCGTTGGTGACGTCGACCCAGAGCGCGACGATCTCCTCGCGCAGGTCGGGCGTCAGGTCAGGGTCGAGGACGAAGCGCAGAGTCACGCCGGCCATCCTGGCCCGCCGGACGTGCGCGCGGCCCTCGATCGTGACGAGCCCGACACACGCGGCCGACGTCGATCACGCCCCTGACGCTGCCCCGCCTAGGCGGAATTGCCTGCCCGAGGCGGGCCGAGAGATGTCATCGGTGCGGGAGAGGGGATTCGAACCCCCACGTCCTTGCGGACACAGGTTCCTAAGACCTGCGCGGCTGCCCATTACGCCACTCCCGCCAGCGTGAAGAGTCTAGAGCGTCGGGCGACGGTGGTGGCGAGGCCGGCAGAGCGAACCGCCCGCGGGTGGTGGGACTTCGTCGCACGAATGCAACGGAGGGCACGCGCCCAGTCGCCGACGGCGACCGGGCGGTCCGGATGGGACATCCGGTGAGGAGGTTGAGCGGCGACCGCGACGGCGAGGAGCGGCCGTACCCGTTTCCTGGAGGCGGCGCGCCAGGCGGTAGACGTGGTGCCGGTGGCAGCCGATGCGGAGCGCTGCCTCGGCGGCCGTCAATTCGCCCCGGACGACCTGTCGCACCAGGTCATCGACCTGCTCTGGGTCGGGCAGCCGCGCGCCGGGCGCCCGCGGTGGCAGCCCGGACGACCCGATGTCCTCCGCCCCGGCCGCGCCTTCTGTGGACCGGCTGTCCGGCCGGCGGTTACGACCGGCGTACGTGGGTGTCTGGCTGTGGCAGTTCGGGCAGACCAGGCGCAGATTGGGTGGACGGTTGTCGAGGAAGTCGCCGTTGATGTGGTCGACGTGAAGAGTCAATGGCCGGCCACGCCAGATTGCCCCTGTGCCGCACTCCTCGCACTCCTCCGGCCCGCCGATGGTGCCGAGGGCCCATTTCGGACGGGTGCCCGGAGTACGCCGGGATCCTTCCGGCAGGCGAACCAGCAACTGCGACGACGTGGTACGTCTCTCACCGCGCCGGCCGCGGTTGTGGGCTTGGCCGGTGAAGTGGGACGTGTCGACGCCGAAGCGCTTGAGCTGCCGGCTGATGTGCGCGTGCGAACCGCCGCTCAGGCGTACGCCGAGCAGCCGCATCACCTCGGTGACGCTGCGGGCGGCGGCGGCCGCCTCGGCAAGTGCCTCAGGGGTGTACCGGTACCGGACCATGCACGCACCGTAGTGACCCGGTGCGACAAATCAGTCGAGGCCGAGGTCGCGGCGCAGCTTGGCGACGTGGCCGGTGGCCTTGACGTTGTAGAGCGCCCGCTCGATCTTCCCGTCGGCGTCGATGACGAACGTCGAGCGGATCACCCCGGTGACCGTCCTGCCGTACATCTGCTTCTCGCCGTACGCCCCGTACGCGGTCAGCACCGCCTTGTCGGTGTCGGCGACGAGCGGGAAGGTGATGGCGTCGCGCTCGCGGAACTTCGCCAGCTTCTCCGGCTTGTCCGGCGAGATGCCGACGACCTCGTAGCCGGCGGCCTGGAGCGAGGCGAGCGAGTCGCGGAAGTCGCAGGCCTGCTTGGTGCAGCCGGGGGTCATCGCGGCCGGGTAGGCGTACAGCACGACCTTGCGGCCGCGCAGGTCGGCCAGCGACAGCGTGTCACCGGTGTCGGTGGGGAGGCGGAACTCGGGGGCGGGGTCGCCGGGGGAGAGGCGGGCGGGCGCGGTCATGGCCCCGACCCTACCGCCGCGCCGGCTCGGCCTCCCGCTCGCGACGCGCGGCGGCCGGACAGCCGGCGAGCTTCGTGATCAACGCCATCCCTTGTTGCCAGATACTGGCAACAGCGACCGACGGCCAATAGGCTGACAGGCGCCGGCGCGGACGGGCCCGCCGACGCGTGGGAGGTCGCGTGGAAACCCTGGCGATGCACATCTCGAACGGGATCATCAACGGTCCCGTCGCCGCGGCCTTCGCGGCGGTCGCGCTTGCCGCGATGGCGTTCTGCGTGCTGCGCGGCCGGCAGGACCTGGACGACCGGTTGGCGCCGATGGCCGGCCTGGTCGCCGCGTTCATCTTCGCCGTGCAGATGCTCAACTTCCCGATCTTCACCGCCGGGGTCAGCGGCCACCTGCTCGGCGGCGCGCTCGCCGCGCTGCTGGTCGGCCCCTGGGTGGGCGCGCTCTGCGTGGCGGTCGTCCTCGTCGTGCAGGCGCTGGTCTTCGGCGACGGTGGCGTCGCCATGCTCGGCCTCAACATCACCAACATGGCGGTGATCGGGACCGCCGCCGCGTACCTGCTGATCGCCGCGCTGCTGCGGGTCCTGCCGCGGACGCCGGCCGGGCTCGCCGTGACGGCGTTCGTGTCCGCGCTGGTCAGCGTCGTGGTGGCCGCGATGGGCTTCGTCGTGCAGTACCAGCTCGGCGGCACCGCCGACCTCGGCGGCAACCTCGCCGCCCTGGCCGGCACGATGGCCGTCTCGCACCTGCTGATCGGCATCGGCGAGGGCCTGATCACCGCGACGACGGTGGTGACCGTCGCGAAGGTCCGGCCCGATCTCGTGTACGCGCTGCGCGCCCTCAAGCCGGCCACGCCGGCGTCCGTCCCCGTTGTCGGAGGTGTCCGGTGAAGAAGCGGTCCTGGGGTTTCGTCATCGGTGGGCTGCTGGTCGCCCTGCTGCTGGCCGGCGTGGTGAGCAACTTCGCCTCGTCGCACCCGGACGGGCTGGACTCGTCGCTGCGGGAGGGCTGCACCTTCGACGCCGACGACAACATCACCGGCGGCAGTTGCCCGGCGCAGCAGGAGAAGGAGCACGAACTCGGCGGTCCGCTGGCCGACTACGGCATCGCGGGGATCGACAACGAGTTCCTCTCCACCGGCCTCTCCGGCGTGCTCGGCGTCCTGCTGACCTTCGCCGTGGCCGGCGGTGCGTTCTGGCTGGTCCGCCGCCGTGGCGCGCCGGCCGCCGACAGCGGAGCCGCCGAGGGCGCGAAGCCGGAGCAGGCACCCGCCGGCCGGGCCGGCTGAGGGTACGACGTTGGGCGCCGGCCACACCCACCCGCTCTACCGGGCGTCCGGCTCGCCGGTGCACCGCCTCCCGCCCGAGGTGAAGATCGCGGCGATGGTGACCTTCACCCTCGCCGTGGTCGCCACGCCCCGGGAGGCGCTCTGGGCCTTCGGGGCGTACGCACTGCTGGTCGCCGCGGTCGCGGCGGCCGCGCGGGTCGGGCCGGGCTGGCTGCTGCGCCGGTCGCTGATCGAGCTGCCGTTCGTCCTGTTCGCCTTCGCCCTGCCGTTCCTCGGCGCGGGCGAGCGGGTCGAGTTCCTCGGCCTGCGGCTGTCCGAGGACGGCCTGTACGGGGCGTGGAACATCCTCGCCAAGGGCACCCTGGGGGTGCTCGCGTCGCTGCTGCTCGCCGCGACCACGACGACCCGGGACCTGATCGTCGGCCTGGACCGGCTGCGCTGCCCGCAGATCCTCACCCAGATCGCCACGTTCATGCTGCGCTACCTGGAGGTGCTGGTCGGCGAGGCCCGCCGGATGCGGGTGGCCCGGATGTCCCGGGGTGACGACCCGCGCTTCGTGTGGCAGCTGCGCGGCTTCGCCGCCGGTGTCGGCGCGCTGTTCCTGCGCGCGTACGAGCGGGGCGAGCGGGTGTACCTGGCGATGCTGTCGCGCGGCTACTCCGGGCGGATGCCGGTCGTGTGGCAGGGCGGGGGCGCGGCGACCGCCGGTCAGTGGGCGGTCGCGGCCACCGTGCCGGCGGTGGCGGCCGCCGTCGCCGCCACCGCGCTCGCCCTGACATGATCGGAGGCGTGCAGCCCACGACTCCGAGCCTCCACGTCCAGGGTGTGCGGTACGCGTACCCGGACGGGCACGTCGCGCTGCACGGGGTCGACCTGACGGTGCCGCGCGGCGACCGGGTGGCGCTGCTCGGCCCGAACGGCGCCGGCAAGACCACCCTGGTGCTGCACCTCAACGGCATCCTCACCGCCAGCGAGGGCAGCGTGTCGGTGGGCGGGTTGACGGTCGGTCCGGACCGGGCGACGCTCGCGGAGGTGCGCCGCCGGGTCGGCATCGTCTTCCAGGACCCGGACGACCAGCTCTTCCTGCCGACCGTGGCGGAGGACGTGGCGTTCGGCCCGGCCAACCTGGGGCTGCGCGGTGCCGAGCTGGCCGCCCGGGTGGACGAGGCGCTCGCCGCGGTGGGGATGAGCGAGCACCGGGACCGCGCGCCGCACCACCTGTCGTTCGGGCAGCGCCGCCGGGTGGCGGTGGCCACCGTGCTCGCCATGCACCCGGAGATCCTGGTGCTCGACGAGCCCTCGTCCAACCTGGACCCGGCCGCCCGGCGCGAGCTGGCCGACATCCTGCGCGCCCTGCCGGTGACCCTGCTGATGGTCACCCACGACCTGCCGTACGCGCTGGAGCTGTGCGACCGCTCGGTGATCCTGGACGCCGGCCGGATCGTCGCCGACGCCCCCACGGTCGACATCCTGACCGACGAGGAGCTGCTGTCCCGCCACCGCCTGGAACTTCCCTACGGTTTCACTCCCCGCCCCACCCCCCGCTGACCCCACCGGATCGATCCCGCTCGCGGCGAGCACGGAGTCATGGCGCCCGGTTGGCGCTTCTCTCGTCCGTCTCGTCTGCCACCACAACTCCATGGTCCGCGGCGGAGGGCAGAGGCGGTGGGGTGGCGGGGCGGGCGGCCCGGGCGGCGGCGTGGAGGCGCAGGGCGCCGGCCGCCAGCGCGCCGGCCCCCGTGACCAGGGTGGCCGTGACCAGCAGCCGCGCGATGGTCGGCGGCCACAGGACCGGGGCGACCGAGCGGGCGAACACCGCCGCGTTCGCCACACCGGCGAACAGGGCCAGGCACGCCCCCGCGAGCGCGACCGAGAAGTCCGCCGCGGGGCGGCGGGCCAGCGCGTACGCCCCGGCGGCGATCGCGCCGAGCCCGGTGAGCAGCGGCCACACCTGACCGCCGAGCAGCCCCAGCAGCAGCGCGCCGGGCCCGTCCGCCCCGGCGTCGAGCTCCCGGCCGACGCTGTAGGTCACACCGGCGGCCCCACCGGCGACGAGGAGCCCGCCCAGCACCGCGAGGGCCCGCCCGCCCGGTGTCGAGCCGGCCGGCAGCAGCCCCAGCGCACCCACCGCGAGCAGGCCGAGCGTCGCGGCCACCCACCAGGTGTACGGATCCGGCGGCGGCACCCAGTCGAGCGTGCCGCGGATCTCCAGGGGCTCGCCGTCTACGCGCAGCGGCACCACCCAGTCGCGGACCCGGTGCTCCCGGTCCGGGGCGGCGCGCACCTGCGGCGGCGGCGTCGACTCCCGCCACAGTGCCCGCTGGTCGTGCCAGCGCACCGTCGTCGAGCCGTCGACCCGCCGCCAGTCCGGCGGGGCGGCCGGGTCCGCCTCGGCGGGGATGCGGGTGTCCCCGGCGAGGGTGCGGTTCAGGTACGTGGCGGGGGAGCTCCGGTTCTCGTACACGCCGTCGGGGCCGACCCGCAGGTACGGCTCGCCGGAGTAACCGATCACCTCGACCGGCTGGTCCCCGGTGTTGGTCAGCTCCAAGCGCGCGCCGGCCTCCACGGCCCGGACGGTGAGCCCGGCCCGGGCGGGGGTGACGGTGCCGACCTCGGTGCGGTAGTCGGTGCCGTCCGGGGCGTCCGCCCCGTGCGCCGCGGCCGGGGCGGCGAGCGCGAGCGTCGCGGCGACGGTACCGGCGAGCACCAGGCCGGCGCGGGTGACGAGGGTGCGGATCACCCGACGGCCTCCACCGCCGCCCGGATGCCCTCGGGCGAGCGGTCGGCGACCGGCTGCCCGTTCACCAGGATGGTCGGGGTGCCCGTGATGCCGGCCTCGCTGGCCTCCTCGGTGACGTGCTCGGTCCACGCGTGGTACGTGTCGTCGCGGACGCAGGAGCCGAACGTGTCCCGGTCGAGCCCGACCTCCACCCCGATGTCGACCAGCTGGTCGTCGCTCAGCCCGGCGCCACCCTCCGACGGCTGCCGCTCGAACAGCGCCTCGGTGAACTCGCGGAACTTCCCACCCGCCGCGGCGCAGCCGGAGGCGGCCGAGGCGCGGGTCGAGTACTCGGTGGTGGAGTAGCGGTTGAGGTAGGCGACCGGGTGGAACACCACCCGAACCTTGCCCTGGTCGGCGAGCTGGTCGATCGTCTCGCCGCTGACCTCCTCGAACTGCTTGCAGGCGGGACAGAGATAGTCCTCGTACACGTCGATGGTGACCGGCCCGGAGCCGTACACGATGCCGGTGCCGGCGTCGTTGGCACCCGGCGGCGCGGTGTACTCGTCGGCGCGCTGGCTGGAGTAGACGCTCCACCCGATCAGGCCGGCGACGACCAGCACGGCGACGGCGGCCACGGACACCCACAGCGTCCGCTTGCGCCGGCGTTCCCGGGCCATCTGCTCCCGGACGACGCGGGCCGCGTCCCGGCGGGCCTTGCCACTACTCATCCTCGTCCTCCACCGCGGGTTCGCTCGTCAGCCAGCCGTCCACCGAGAACGGGGTGCGGGGCCAGATCAGCAGGAAGCCGGCCAGCGCCAGGAATCCCAGGTCCCGGAGGATCTCCGGGAGGTAGCTCGGGGCCTGCCCCTCGGCGAGCTGGCCGCCGCTGCCGAAGCAGCCGCAGTCGATGGCGAGGCCGCGCGACCAGGCCGAGACGATGCCGGCGACGAAGACCACCAGCAGCGCCACCGACACCCCGGCGGACAGCCGCGTGGCGAGCCCGAGCAGCAGGAGTACGCCGAGCGCCAGCTCGACGAAGGGCAGCGCGGCGCCGATCACCGTCGCCACGTCGTACGGGAAGATCTGGTACGCGTTGACCGCCCGGCCGGAGCCGGCCAGGTCACCGACCTTGGAGGCGCCGGCGAGGAGCCAGACCGCGGCCAGGCCGAGCCGGGCGGCGACGCCCACCCAGGGGCGTACGGCGGGCCAGCGGCCGGTGCGCGGTGTGATCACGGTCATTGGTCGTTCCTCGTCCGGCGGAAGTTCCCGTCCCGGGGCGGGTGACGTCGACACCGGCCCTACCCGGCCCGCGCGTCGTCGACCGCCTCGACCAGGTCGGCGCGCGCCCGGGCCACCCGGGACCGGATGGTGCCGACGGGTACCCCCTCCACGGCGGCGGCCTCGGCGTAGGACAGGCCGAGCAGTTGGGTGAGCACGAAGGCGCCCCGCCGCTCGGCGGGCAGCCGGCGGAGCAGGTCGGCGGCGCCGAGCTGGCCGGCGGGGTCGGGATGCGGCCGGTCGGTCCACGCGTCGGCGGTGAGCCGGGCGTCGAGCCGGCGCCGCCGGACGACCGTGCGCAGGTGGTCGGCGCAGGCCCGGCGGGCGATGCCGAGCAGCCAGGTCCGCGCCGAGGAGCCTCCTTCGAAGCCGGGCAGCGCCCGGAATGCCCGCAGGTAGGTCTCCTGGGTGAGGTCGTCCGCGGTGTCCGGGTCGACGAGGGCCGCGACGAACCGCCACACCTCGGCCTGGGTGAGCCGGACGAACGCGGCCTGGGCGACCGGATCCCCGTCGCGGGCGGCGAGCGCCCACTCGGTGGCCCGCGAAGGCCCGCCGGTGGCGTCGGCCGGACCGGCGGCGGCGGTGTGGCGCTGGGCGGGGATCACGACAGTCCAGGTTACGCGGAGCGCCCCGCGCCGGGAGGGCCCTTCGGCCCTTCCATGGTCTGCGCCACGTCGGGAACTTTTCCGGTGCACCGCCCGACTACCCCCTCATGAACTGCGACGACGTACGCGTGGCGCTGTCGGCGCGGCTGGACGGGGAGGACCCGCAGGCGGCGCCAACGGTGCTCGACGCACACACCGAGGGCTGCTCGGCGTGCCGGGCGTGGCTGGCCCGCGCCGAGCAGGTGACCCGGCTGGTCCGGGTCCAGCCGGTGGCCGTGCCGGACCTGACCGCCCCGGTTCTCGCGGCGGTCGCCGCCGACGCGGCGCGTACCGCCCCGGCGGCCGTGCGGCGGGCCCGCCGTCAGGTCCTGCGGGTGGCGGTCGCGGTCGCGGCGGTCGCGCAGTTGTCGATCGCGCTGCCGGTCCTGCTGGCCGGCCTCGGCGTGGCGCAGGACCCGCACACCAGCCGGGAGTTGGCGTCCTTCGACGTCGCCCTCGCCGTCGGGTTCGCGCTCGCGGCGTGGCGTCCCGAGCGGGCCCGGGCGTTCGTTCCGGTGGCGCTCGTGCTCGCGGTGTGCCTGGCCGGCACGAGCGCGGTCGACGTCGCCAACTCCACCACCGCCCTCGTGCACGAGGTGGGCCACCTCGCGGCGGTGTTGCAGGCGGGGCTGCTGTGGGCGCTGGGTCGGGTGAGTGGTGACGGCGACCACCGCCCGTTCGTGCCGGCGGTCGCCGCGGGGCGCGGATGAGGGCCGCCGGTCTGCTGCCGCGGCGACCCGGGCTGGGCGCGGCGGGGTGGTCTGGGCGAGCATGACCGACATGACTGCCGCCCTCCGCCGCTGGTTCGGCCGGCTCAGCGCCACCGCCGGTCTCCTGTTCGTTCTCGTCGCCCTGCTGGTCGCCCCGGCCGGCCCCGCCAGTGCCCACGCGGTGCTGGTGAGCAGCAGCCCGATCGCGTCGGCCGTGGTGCCGAACGCGCCGGCCGAGGTCGTCCTCACGTTCAGCGAGTCCGTCCGCAAGGTGCCCGGCAAGATCCGCGTCCTCGCACCGGACGGCTCGCGCGCCGACCGCGGCGAGCCCGACTTCGACGGGGGCGTCGTCACGATCCCCGTCGATCCGGCCGGCGACCGGGGCACCTACCTGGTCAGCTACCGGGTGATCTCGGCCGACAGCCACCCGGTCTCCGGGGCGTTCACGTACTCGGTCGGCGCCCCCTCGCCGCCACCGGTCGACACCGGCGACGACAACCGGGCCGACGCGGTGGTGGGCGCCGCGGTCAAGGTCGCCAAGTACGTCGGCTACGCCGGCCTGCTGCTCCTGGTCGGCCCGGCGCTGGTCCTCGCCGCGCTCTGGCCGCGGCGGCTGTCCCGCCGGGGGCCCACCCGCCTCGCCTGGACCGGCCTGGGCCTGGTGGTGGTGTCCACCCTCGCGACGCTGTGGCTCCAGGTGCCCTACACCGCCGGTGGCGGCGTGTTCGACGTCACCGGGGAGGGGTTCAGCGGGGTGCTGGGCAGCATGTTCGGCGCGGCCCACCTGGTCCGGCTGGGCCTGCTGGCGGCCGCCGCGTTCCTGCTCCGGCCGCTGCTGGCCGGGCCGGTCGGCGGCACCGACGTGGTGATCCTGGGCATCCTCGGCGGTGCGGCGCTGCTGACCTGGCCGCTGGCCGGCCACCCGGCCGCGTCACCCGCCCCGGCGGTCTCCGTCGTGGTGGACGCCGTGCACCTCGGCAGCATGGCGGTGTGGCTGGGCGGGCTGGTCATGCTCGCGGTCTTCCTGCTGCGCCGGGCCGACGAGCGGGAGCTGGGGGCGATCCTGCCGATCTGGTCCCGCTGGGCCGCGCTGGCCGTGTCCGCGCTGCTGCTCGCCGGCGTCGTGCAGGCGCTGATCGAGGTCGCCACCCCGAGCGCCCTCGTCGGCACCACGTACGGCCGGCTCCTGCTCGGCAAGATCGGGCTGTTCGTGCTGGTGATCGTGGTGGCCGCGTACTCCCGGGCGCTGGTGCGCCGGCGGACCGCCGCCGGCCGGCCGGCGCTGGTGCGGCGGGCGATCTGGGCCGAGCTGGCGATCACCGCGGTGGTGCTCGGCGTCACCGCCACGCTGGTGCAGACCACCCCGGCCCGCACCGCCGCCGCCGACACCGCCGGCAGTGCCAGCGGCTACTTCTCGACCACGCTGTCCAGCTCGCTGGGCTCGCTCCAGGTCGAGGTGGACCCGGCCGAGCGGGGCAACAACAGCGTCCACTTCTACGCGTACACCCCGGAGAACCGGCCCCAGCCGGTGGTGGAGTGGCGGGCCACCGCCGCCCTGCCGTCCGCGGGAATCGAGCCGATCGAGGTGCCGTTGCTGCCACTGACCGACAACCACGTGACCGGCGAGATCAACCTGCCGGCGTCGGGGGAGTGGCAGCTTCGCGTCACCGTCCGTACGTCCGACATCGACCAGGCCACGGTGACCGCCACCGTGCCCGTCCGGTAGAGAAAGGTGCCCATTCCATGATCCGTCTCCGGCGTACCGCAACCGGCGCCGGCACCCTCGCCCTCGGTGCCGTCGCCGCCGCCGTTCTCGGCTTCGCCGCGCCCGCGTCCGCGCACGTCACGGTCAACCCGGAGGAGGCGACCCAGGGCGGCTACGCCCGGCTCGCGTTCCGGGTGCCGAACGAGAGCGACACCGCGTCGACGACGAAGGTCGAGGTGGTGCTGCCGGAGAACGCGCCGGTCGGCTCGGTCTCGACGATGCCGGTCCCCGGCTGGACCGTGGCGGTGGAGAAGCGCAAGCTCGACCAGCCGGTGGAGGTGCACGGCAGCCAGCTCATTGAGGCGGTGTCGAAGCTGACCTGGACCGCCGCCCCGGACGCCGTGATCAAGCCGGGCACGTTCCAGGAGTTCCCGGTTTCGATGGGCCCGCTGCCCAAGGCCGACCAGATGGTCTTCAAGTCGCTCCAGACGTACTCGGACGGCACCGTCGTGCGCTGGATCGAGGAGCCGACCGCCGGCGGCGAGGAGCCGGAGAGCCCGGCGCCGGTGCTGAAGCTGACCGCCGCCTCGCCGTCCGCCGCGCCGGCGGCCGACCCCGCCGGGGAGAGCGAGGTCGAGGCGGACGACGACGAGGCCGAGGGCGCCGGGCTGGCCACCGGTCTCGGCGCCGCCGGCCTGGTCGCCGGCCTGGCCGGCCTGGCGCTCGGCGGGCTGGCGTTCGCCCGGACCCGGCGGGAGCCCGCGCCGAAGGCGTGACCGTACGCACCGCCGTGCCGGCCCGTCGGATTCCTCCGGCGGGCCGGCGCCTTTCCGGGACCGGTGCCGTGGATATCCCCTGATCGGACGGTTCGTCTCGGTAAGGTCGGCCGGGTGTCCGGCTACGGAGGGGGACGAGGCCAATGCGGATCGTGCGGGTGTTCACCGGGGTGCTGCTGCTGACCGTCGGGATTCCGGCGCTGCTCGCCGGCGCCGTGCTCGGGGCGGATCTGACCCTGGACCTGCGCGCCGAGCTACGCGCGGGCTGGACCGCCCCGGTGACCGCCGGCCTGCTGGCCGGTGGGGTGCTGTTCGTGGCGTCGGCCCTGCTCCTGCTGCTGCGGCCGGTACGCGCCCGCGAAGTGGTCTTCGTCGTCGAGCCGGACCAGGTGCCCGTGCTGGCCGGCCGGCTCGGGGTGACGTCCCTGAGCGGGCTCGGCGTCCAGCCGACGCGGGACGGTGACCGCGCGGTCGCGCCGGCCCGCCAACTGGCGTCCGTCGGTGCGCCCCTCGACCGGCCCCGGCCGGCGCTGGGCCCGGTGCCGACGTGCCGTACCGCCGCCGGTCCGGTGCCCGCCGGTCGCCCGGCGACGCTGGCCGACCTCGTGGAGCGGCCGGACGGCGGCGGGCCGGAGGCGTCCGGTGAGGGGCCGTCGAGCGGCGACCGGCGCGGCCGGTCGGGCCGGGACGGCACCCGCTGCGTCGCGCCGTTGCGGCCGTCCGAGGTGGACCTGTCGCTCGCCTGGCCACCCGCCACCCGCACGGATGTCGCCCCGCCGGCGCCCACGTCGCGGACGGAGCCGGTCCGACCGGCCGGGCGGGCCGATCCCGTTCCGCCGGGGTCGCCGTCGCGGCCGGTGCGCGCCGCGCGGCCCGAACACCCGTCGCGGCCCGAATCCCGGTCACGGCCCGAACGCCCGTCGCGGGTCGAACCCGAGTCGCGGCAGGAGCCGTCCGCGGGGCCGCTGCGTCCGGCCGTCCCGGTCGATCCGACCTCCTGAGCGACGGCAGGTCGCCCGGGGCGGTGGACGCGGACGGCCCTCCGTGCTGCCGACACGGAGGGCCGTCCTCACCGGGGGATTCGGTGCTACCGCAGCGTCGTCTGTGGTAGTTGAGACCAGATTAGCGCCGGACGGGGCTTCTCGGGAAGTCTGTCCGTTTGGGCGTGGGCTCCATGCCCTCCCGCACCGGCAGCCCCACCAGCAGCAGCAGGCTGATCAGCACGTACGCGTTGCGGACCAGGAACTCGCCCACCGAGTCGGTGGGCACCTGGGCGGTGCCCCAGTCCTGGAACGACACCACCCCGTAGACGATGACGACGGTCGTGCCGACGGCGGCCGTCAGCAGCCGGCGGCGCTCGCCCCCCGACGTGGCGAGGGCCGCGTCGACCAGCACCACCACCGCCGGGACGAACCAGTAGATGTGGTGGGTCCAGGTGATCGGGCTGACCAGCGCGCCGACCAGGCCGGTGAGGGTGAGGCCGGTGAGCGCGTCCCCGGCGCGGGCCGCCCGCGCCGCCCGCCACAGCCCGTACCCGGCCACCAGGACGACGAGGGCCAGCCAGATCAGGCGCTCCGGCTCCTGCGGCGCGGTGAGCCGGCTCAGCAGCCCGAACAGCGACTGGTTGCCGGTGTAGTCGGTGCGGCCGACCCGCTCGGTGGTCCACAGCTCGTGGGTCCAGAACCGCCAGGAGTCGCGGGGCGCGAACGCCGCCGCGAGCAGTGTCGCGACCGCCGCCGTCGCGCTGGCCACCGCCGCCGCCCACCACCGCCGGCAGACCAGCAGGTAGACGATGAAGATGCCGGGAAACAGCTTGAGCGCCGTCGCCAGCCCCACGGCCACGCCGGCCCAGCGCCTGTTCCGGGGTACGGCGAACAGCAGGTCCGCCAGGATCAGCACCACCAGCAGCATGTTGATCTGCCCGAAGGTGATCGTCTCCCGGGTGCTCTCGACGGCGAGGACCAGCAGCACCGCCACCGTGAGCGCGAACACCCGCGGCAGGTGGTGCCGGGCGATCACCGGCTCGACCAGCCAGCGGGTGGTCACCACCACCGCCAGACCGGTCAGCGCGGTGAAGATCGCCACGGTGGCGCCCAGCGGCAGCATCGCGAACGGGCGTAGCAGCAGGGCGCTGAACGGCGGGTACGTGAAGTAGAGGGCACCCTGGACCCGGTCCGGCTGGACGTAGTCGTAGAGCGGGTTCCCCGCCGCCCACCAGTCCATCGCCCGCATGTAGATCTTCAGGTCGAAGAAGTCGTGCACCAGCCCGGGCAGGTAGAGCGCCGGCAGCACGGCGGCCAGCGCCAGCACGGCGACGATGCGACGGACCGTACGGCCACCGGGTTCGTCGTCGGTGACAGCGGGCGGTGCGACGGATTCGGCTGGCACGGGGAAACCCTAACGGTCGCCCCGCAGAGCGGTGCGCGGCGCGCGGGCCGCTGGGCTGCGCGTAGGCTGTGCCGGTGGCAGATCTTCTCGTCTGGATCGACTGTGAGATGACCGGCCTGGACCTCGGCAAGGACAAGCTGATCGAGGTCGCCGCGCTCGTCACCGACCCGGATCTCAACGTGCTCGGCGAGGGGGTCGACGTGGTGATCCACGCCGACGACGCGGCGCTGGACGCGATGCCCGAGATCGTCGCGACGATGCACGCCAAGTCGGGGCTGACCGACGAGGTGCGGCGGTCGACGGTGACGCTGGCCGAGGCGGAGCAGTTGGTCCTCGACTACGTCACCAGCCACGTGAAGGATCCGCGCACCGCGCCGCTGTGCGGCAACTCCATCGCCACCGACCGGGGCTTCATCACCCGGGACATGCCCCGGCTCGACGCCCACCTGCACTACCGCATGATCGACGTCTCGTCGATCAAGGAACTGTGCCGGCGCTGGTACCCGCGGGTGTACTTCGGGCAGCCGCAGAAGGGCCTCGCGCACCGGGCGCTGGCCGACATCCGGGAGAGCATCCGGGAGTTGGAGTACTACCGGCGGACCATCTTCGTACCCCTGCCCGGGCCGGACGTGGAGAGCGCGAAGGCCGTCGCCGCGCAGCTCTGAGCGCCCGGTTCCGTCCCAGCGAACCCGCTGGACGGGGTGGGCCGGGGTGGGGCTATTATTGGTCCGCACCGCCCGGGTGACCGGCGCGGCGGCATGGTGGCTGTAGCTCAGTTGGCAGAGCACCGGGTTGTGGTCCCGGTTGTCGTGGGTTCAATTCCCATCAGTCACCCGGCATGACGAAGGCCCCCTCCGCGGAGGGGGCCTTCGTCGTTGCTCAGGGGGTCGGGGTGGCGTCCGGGTCGGCGCTCTCGGCCGCCGCCGGCTCGTACGGCACGGCGCTGCCCTTGACGTACTCCTCCCAGCTCATGTTCCAGTCGGTCCAGCCGTTGCCGTTCTGGAGCTTGCGCTCGGTGCCCTTGACCGTGATCGGGTCACCGATCCGGGTGTTGGCGAAGAGCCACGCGCCGTTGGCCATCGACACGTTCACGCAGCCGTGGGAGACGTTGACGCTGCCCTGCTGCCCCTCCGACCAGGGAGCGGCGTGGATGAACTCGCCGCCCCAGGTGAGGCGCTGCGCGTAGTCGATCTTCGTGCGGTAGCCGTCCTCGGGGCCGAGCTCCTCGTACGTGTCGAAGACCGTCTTCCGGAGCTTCTCGATGACGACCATCGTGCCGCTCGACGACGGTGTGGACTTCTTGCCGAGGCTCACCGGGATGGTCTTGACCACCTTGCCGTCCTTCGCGACGGTCATCCGCTTGGTCCTGTTGTCCACGGTCATGACCAGCGACGGGCCGATCTTGACGTCGACGGTCAGGTCGGACCGGCCGTACCAGCCGTCGCCGAGCGGCAGTCCGCCGGCCTGGACCCGGTACGACACGGTGCTGTTCGCCTTCCAGAACTCCTTCGGGCGGTACCGGACCTCGGTCGGGCTGACCCAGTGCCAGATGCCCTCCTGCGCCGGGGTGGCGGTGACGGTCATCCGGCGCTGCAGGTCGTCCCGGTGGTCCTCCGGGATGGCCCGGCCGAACTTCACGATCAGTGGCATCCCAACGCCCACCACCTGGCCGTCACCGAGGAAGCTGCTGATCCGGACCTGCTTCTCGGGCTTGGCCATGGTGGTGAAGGTGCTGGTCGCCGTGGCGGGCCGGCCGTCGTCCCCGGTCGCGGTGACGGTCGCCGTGTACGTCGCGCCGTACTCCAGGGCGCCGCTCGGCAGCCAGCTCCCGCCGTCGGCGGCGAGCGTCCCCTCGACGGCCGCGCCGGAGGGGTCCTTGAGCTCGACGGTGGTCTCCCGGGACTCCTTCGCGGTGAAGGTGATGCCGGTCGAGGCCGGTACGTCCTTCGCGTCGGCGGCCGGTTCGACGATGGTGACGGCGGCCTTCGGGGCGGGCGCGGCGTTCCCGTCGCCGTCGCGCCACCCGGACGATCCGTCGTCGCCGCCGGAGGTGCACGCGGCGGTGAGCGTCAGCGCCGCGGCGAGAAGCCCGGCCGCGAGCGCACGGCGTCGCCCACCGCGCCGGGTCGGCTGGTCCTGGACAGCTCGCATGGTTGCCTCACAGTCGTCGTGCCGATTGCCCATCCTCTCTCAGAGGACGCACCAGACCTGATACCCGTTGCACCGGGTGAACCGAAACACACGGGGTGAGCTGTCCGAACGTGGACAGCTCCGGTGCTGGTCAGAAGGGCGGGCCGGCGCTCAGAAGGGCGAGCCGGCACCGCCGTCGGGCACCGGCAGGGCGCTGCCCTTGACGAACTCCGACCAGCTCAGGCTCCACGCCGTCCAGCCGTTGCCGGCTGCCAGCCGCCGTTCGGTGCCGGTGACGGTGATCGGGTCGCCGATCTTCGTCTTGCCGAACAGCCAACGGGCGTGGGCCGTCGACACGTTCACGCAGCCGTGCGAGACGTTCTGGCGCCCCTGCACGTGCTCCGACCAGGGCGCCGCGTGGATGTACTCACCGCCCCAGGTGAGCCGCTGCGCGAAGTCGATCTCGGTGACGTAGCGGTTGTCCGGGTTCGGGTCGTCGCGGGTGTCGAAGACGGTGGACTCCTTCTTCTCCATCACCACCATCGTGCCGCTGGAGGACGGGGTCTTCTTCTTGCCGAGGCTCACCGGCAGGGTGCGGACCACCTGGCCGTCCTCGTACACGGTCATCCGCTTGGTCGAGTTGTCGACCTTCATCTCGAAGGCGCGGCCGATCTTCGCGGTCGCGACCCGGTCGACGTTGCCGTACTTGCCGTTGCTCAGCTGGATGCCGGCCAACGCGATGCGGACGCTGAGCGTCGTGCCCGGCTTCCAGTACTCCGGTGCGCGGTAGTAGGCCTGGGTGCCGCCGTCGATCCAGTGCCACGCGCCGGGCTGCGGCGGGTCGGTCTGGACGAACATGCGCTTCTGCACCGCCGCCCGGTCCTTCTTCGGGATGCCGGGGCTGAACTCGACGACCACCGGCATCGCGACGCCGTACTCCTTGTCGTCGAACAGGTAGAGGCCGGAGCCGATCATCGACTTCGGCTTCGCCATCGTCGTGAACGTGCTGCGCCCCTCGCGGGTGCCGCCGTCGGTCGCGGTCGCGGTGACGGTGACCGAGTAGCGGGTGGCGTACTTCAGCGGGGCTGACGGCACCCACGACGAGCCGTCGGCGCGGAGCCGGCCCTCGACCGCCTTGCCGTCGGCCGCCGTCAGGGTGACGGCAGACACCTTCGCGCCGTCCGGCAGGGTGGCGCCGATCTCGGCGCTGACCGGCCGGTCCGTCGACCCGTCGGCCGGCGTGACCGGCAACGGCGGGCCGTTCGCCGCCACCGGCTCGGCCGGGGTGGCGCTCGCGGTCGGGCCGCTGCCCGCCACGAACTTTGCCTGCTCCGGATCGCCGCCGCACCCCGCCAGCGCCAGCGACGCCACCAGACCGAGGGCCCCCAGCGCCGCCCCGGCCCGCGTGAACATGCCCATCCCCACCTCTGTCCTCGCGTACCTGGCGGACATCGTGCCGCATCACCGCTAATCCGTACGTGCCCTCGCGCTCAGGCGGAGGCCGTTTGGCCGCTTTTACCCCATAAGCTCGACCGAAGGGGGGAGCCGGGGATCGGATTGGAACCCGGCTGAGAGGGCGTGCTAAGGTTCTCCCCGTTGCCAACGAGCGCCGCTAGCTCAACTGGCAGAGCAGCGGACTCTTAATCCGCGGGTTCGGGGTTCGAGTCCCTGGCGGCGCACCAACGATCAAGGCTCTGACCTGGCGGTTCACACCGGGCCGGGGCCTTTTTCGCGTACGCGGGCGGTGGGTGGTCGCTCGATGGGTGCTCGGGAGCCGTTGGACCGGGCCCGGCGTTGCTGGGACATGTGGTTGTTCCGTGGACGCCTGGGCTCCTCGTCATTTCTGAGGACAAGCCCGCATCGGGCCCTCGGGGTCGTTGGCGCATCCGCCCGCCCGCCCGGACGTCAACGCGCTTCCTTCGAGCATCCACGCGGGGGCGATCATTGGCGATTACGCTGGCGGCGTGGGGGGACAGCCGCGGGTTCGTGTGCAGGGGGACCTCTATCACCCGGTGGTGCCACCCGGTGCCGTGTACGTGGGGCGGCAGGGGTTCGGGTTGCGGCGTTCTCCGTGGGCCAATCCGTTCAGCCTGCGAAAGCATGACCGAGCGGAGGCGTTACGCCTCTATCGGCAGTGGCTTGTGGGCCAGCCGGCCCTCGTGGACCGGGCGCGTCGAGAGCTCACGGGGAAGCAGTTGGCGTGCTGGTGCCGGGTCGAGGATGCGTGCCATGCCGACGTACTGGCTGACGTCATCGGCTGAGTTGCAATCAGTATCGGGCGGTGGACCGTCTTGGTGCGTAGACGCCGCCGATGCTGAAGGACTGCGGTCGTGCCGCTTGGTTGCCTACGTAGAAGGCGACGTCGCGGTCGGCGGCGCAGAGTTGGGTGAGGAACTTGTCTCTCAGTTGCTCCTCGGCCTCCGCGTCGGTGAGCTTGCTCAGGCGACGTTGTAGGGCGACGAACTCCCAGTCCCAGAGTGTCTGCTGGTGACCGCGGCAATGACGGTCCGCGCAGCGGTAGCGGTAGGCGCCGGTGAAGCGCGGTGCTTGAAGCGGGCTGCGCTTGGCCGGTTCCAGTAGGTCGAGCTGGTTGAGGTAGCCAGTGATCTTCCTGCGATCCTCCGCCGACCAGCCGGGGTGTCGCTTGACCTGAAGCGCCGAGATGTCGGCCGCGCGAATGAGAGCGATCGATCGTGCGCTCGGGTCGTCGCGGGCCTGTTTGTTGAGTCGGCACATGGAGTCTTCGACGAGTGGATCGAGAAGGTTCCGACGCGACTGCCGATTGGCGATATGCCGCTCGGTGGTGATGGTGTCCACGATCGGCTTCCAGCTCTCGCGCCGCTGGTCTTGCCTGGCTGGGAGTGCCTCGACGTGGATGATGTCGTACTTGTGGAACTTGCCGTCGTCGTCGAGGTGCCGGTAGTGGATTGGGTAGAGGCGAATCCAGCCCGTCCAGGGTGGGTCTATGCCGAGTGCCCCGACGCAGACAGTCTCCCCGTACTGCGCGGAGGGGTTGGGTGCCGCTTTCACTGTGATCAGGAGGCGGAGTTTCGTTGGTCGCGCCAGGACTGGTTTCGGTCTCGGCTCTTCGTCGGTGCTCGGTCCCCACAATGGAAGCTGTTCCAACGGAACCACCCACATCGCTAAATGCAGCTGTACGGGCACATTCAGTTACATAGACGGTCTCACATCTAGAGGGCTGGCGCTAGCCGGCCGGGGCGAGGGGTGGCTGCTCAGCCGAACGCTGGCGCGGAAGGCTCGCTTGAATTCGTCACTTTCGGTCACCATTTTCTCAGTGTGTGGCGCTTCATCGCCGAGCCGGGAAGGCGCGTGTCAGGCGTTTCTGGCGCTCGGTGCTGGCCTCTCTGTGAAGATCAACTTTTGGTGGCCCGATTTGACCGCTTCGCTTCCTTCGTCCTCGGCTCTTCGGCTGATTCACCGAACAGTGATCTCCAAAATCAGCCCCAAAACCACGGTTTGGGTATGTGGGGCGCACGCACGGCCCGCTGACGCCTCGCCCAACGGCCCACGACGGGCGCTGTCTCCGGTCGCGGCGGTCCCTGGCTTCCGATCTCCCGGTCAGAGCATCGATCACTCTCTGTTGCGGCTCTGGGAAACAGGATGTCGGACCGCCGGGGCTCGGAGGGATCATCAGGGAATGGGTGACCAGGATGCCGCGCGGCGGTTGTCCCCGAGGCGGTGGCGGATCCTGTCGTACCTGGCGCAGCACGGTTCCGCGTCGACCCTGGACGTGGCGCTTGTTTGTGCGGTGTCGAGGCTGACGGCCCACCGGGACCTGGTGTGGCTGCACGAGGCGGGACTGGTGGGCCGCGAGCGCTCGCCGGAGGACCGGACCCACACCTGGTGGTACGAGGTCACGGCCGAGGGGACGGAGGTGCTCCGCCGCGCCCTGACGGCGTCGGGGCGACCGGTTCCGCTGCGGTTGGGTCAGCGGCCCTCCGGCAGGGCGGATGCCCTGCTGTTTCTGCCGTTGATCGAGGTGTCGCGGCGCAACCCGGGGCGGTGCGAGCTGTTCCAGTGGCTGGCGACGATGGAGACCTCGTCGTGGTTGCGCCAACACGACCTGGCGCAGTTGCGGGCCGACGGCTACGGCGTCTGGCTGCAGGACGGGCGGTGCCTGCGGTTCCTCGTCCACGTAGACCGTGGCCCGATCGGCGTATTCGCCGAGCACGAGCGGGCGACGTCAGGTCTGGGTGCACTGCTGGTCGGCTACCGGCGTGCGGACCGGCTGGTGCCGGTCGGGGCGGTTCTGGTGATCGCTCAGGACGCCGAGCGGGAGGAACGACTGAGGACCGACCTACTCCGTGGGCCGCTGCGGAACGTTGTCGCCACGACCACGCAGCAGTTGTTGTATCGCCACTGGCCGGACGAGCAGGTATGGCAGGTCCCGGGTGAAACTGGCAGGCGTCGCCTCGTCGAGCTCGGAACCTGGCCGCCCACATCACGATGCCCCGACCACCGCCAACCTCTTGATCCTTAGGAGGCCAGCGGCCTGGTGCTGGAGTCAGCGGTGTCGTGTGCCCTGCTACCCCTACGCTGGCGGCATGAGGGAACCCAGCGCGGACCGAACTGGTAGGTGCTGATGAACCGGCATGCGGCGGTACCTGCCGAGGCGATCCCCGACGCGATCCGGGCGGACGTGGAGACGCTCTGGCGCTACCACGACATGCGTCACGAGTTGCGTCCGTGCGACGTGGGGATCGGGTTGGGCAGTCATGACCTCGGCGTGGCTGTCATCGCGACGCGCTTGTTCCGCGAGGGCCTGTTCCCAAGGATCGTGTTCACCGGCGCGAACGCCCCGACGACCGTCGAGCGGTTCCCGCGTGGGGAAGCGGTGCACTACCGCGAGTACGCCGTCGAGCAGGGTGTACCCGCGGAAGCGATTCTCGTGGAGCCGGGTGCCACGAACACCGCTCAGAACCTGGAGTACTCGCGTCAGCTCCTGACTGAACACCAGATTCCGGTGCGGTCGGTGCTGATCATGTCGCGGCCTTACCAGCAGCGTCGGGCCTACGCCACGTGCCGGCTGATGTGGCCGGAGGTCGATGTGGTGTGCGCCTCGAATCCACTAGAACTGGACGACTACGTGCGCAGCATCGGCGACCCGCGTCGGGTGGTGGACATGCTGGTCGGCGACACGCAGCGGATCGAGGTGTACGCCGAGCGCGGGTTCGCTATCCCGCAGGAGATGCCGGACGAGGTACGGGCGGCCTTCGAGCGCCTGGTAGCGGCTGGCTACACGAGCCGGCTGATCTGAGCTCAGCTACCAGCGCGGCCCTCCCGACCGGACGCCCATACGGTCGCTGAGTTCGACGGCCAGCCGAGGTGGCCGGGGGCGGGTGAGGATGTCCCGGACAAGATCGCGGGAGAGCCGGTGGTAGCGCACCTGGTCGGGGCCGATGACCTCGGCGTCCAGGAGTGCCGCGAGCGCGTCGTCGATGCGGTTCCACCGGGCAAGGGCTCGGGCGGTTTCGATGGCGTGCCGAACCTGCCGCTCGACGGGCACGGTGCTGGTGTCGAGTGGGGCACCGATGGCGATGGCGCGTTGCACGTCGCCGAGTTCCATCGCCACGGTCGTCTTGTGGATCGACACGTTGGTCGGCCCGAACGCGGTCCACACGTGGTTGCCATCGGCGCCGAGCCGCTGCGCTGCGGCATCGGCCTCGGCGATGTGGGTGTCGGCGGAGGTGCGGTCGTCGTCTCGGGCGGCGGCCAGCGCGCAGACGAGGTGCAGGCTGCCGTAGACCGACAGCAGCTGCGGAGTCGGCCTGACGAGCCGGGGTTCCAGGAACCGCGCCGCCGTGGCGGCGAGGCTGCGGGCTTGGGCGTACTCACCAATGGATGCCAGTGAGTGTGCGGCGGAGCGGCTGAGTGAGCCGATGACGACGTGATCGTTGCTGGCGTTGGCGGCGGCCAGGCCTCGGCTGGCGGCTGTCCAGGCGAGGTCACCTTCGCCGAGCTTGGTGAGGAACAACGCGGCGAGCTGGTGGGCGTAGGCGGTCATCGCGTGCGCGCGCTGGCCGTCATGTCCGTCGTAAGCCTCGGTGGCGGTGAGGCAGTCGTGGATGAGGTAGGGCAGCCGGCGGGCGAGGGTGCCGTACCGGGAGTGCTGGTAGGCGGTCCAGATCTCGGCGACATCGTTCTCGATCTCGCGCAAGGCAGGAGCCTCGACGTCTCCCGTGCTGGCCAGCGCTGGCGCGAGGTGGCGATAGTCGTGAAGCGCGGCCCGCAAGGCGGGGATGGTCTCGCGTCCGGAGTCGTCCGACCACTCGAACAGGCTTGGCGCACCGATCAGGTCGCCGAGGGACACGTCGAGGGCCTTGGCGATCGCGCGGATGACCGACAGCCGGTCCAGGTCGGCCCGGTTCGTCTCGACCTTGCGTAACCACTCCTGCGTCTTGCCGACCAGACCGGCCAGCACCTCCTGGGAGAGCCCTCGCCGACGCCGGTAGAAGGCGACGCGCTGGCCGATCGTCATGTCGTCCGTCATCCCTCGCACACCATCACCCTGCCCGCTGAAGGCCGCCGGACCCGGTACGGATTTTCCCGGTCCTCCGACCGGACCGCCCCTACGTTCAGTTCACCCCGGATCACCGGCGTGTGTCGATGTAGGTGTCAGGGATGACTGACAGGGAGCTGCAGATGGAGGGATCGATGAGCGGCGCGCCACACCACGGCTTGGGCCGCCGGCTCGGCCCGTCCGGGAGCGAACTGTCTCGGTGTTTTCCCCGCCTACGTACCGCCATGAGGGCTGCGTGGGTGGGTGATCGGCGGTCTGCTCCCAGCCGCCGTGGTGCGGCGGCGGGCTCGCCATTCCCCCGGCGAGCCCGCCGCTCATCGTCCCTGGTGGGGGTGGCGGCATGACGGTGTACGTCTCGCGTAACGCCATGGCCAGCCAGTCCCGGCACCCCGAGCCCAGGTGGACGGCCTCGCCGGGGCAGGTGTGGCCCGCTGACCCGCCGCTTCTCACCTTCGTGTGGCGTCGGCTGTTCGAGCAGCAAGCCCGCGAAGGCGGTCGCCGGTGACTGGCCAGCAGCGCCGTCTCGCGGCGAACCGGCTCGCGCCGGCCGAGGTGGAACATCTGCCGATGCGCCCGCTGTGGCGGTGCCGCCGATGCGGGCAGCCGTGGCCCTGCGGCGCAGCGAAGCTCGCGCTCCTGGCCGAGTATCGAGAAGTGCCGGTGAGCCTGTTCCTCTACCTGGCCGGCTGCCTGCACGACGCGATCGACGACCTGCACCGGCTCAACCCGAGCGTCACGGGCAGCGCCGCCGACATGTTCGATCGGTTCCTCGGCTGGCCCGCCCGCCACACCCACGCCTACCGCGTCAGTACCACCCCGGACTTCAGCATCGAAAAGGCCTCCTCGTGAACGGCATCGGCCTCATCAACGCCACAGGCCAGCCGGCGGTCGCCGGCAGCTTCCACACCCTGGTCGTGCAGCCGACAAGCTTCTGCAACCTCGACTGCACCTACTGCTACCTGCCCGACCGGAGATCCCTCCGCCTGATGAGCAGCGCGGTCGCGCAGGCCTGCGCGGAGTCGATCGCCCAGCAGAACAGCAGTCATCCGGTGAGTGTCGTGTGGCACGGGGGCGAACCCACCGCCACACCCATCGGGCTGTTCCGGGATCTACTGGTGCCGTTCGAGGAACTGCGACGCGCGGGAATGGTGCGTCACGAGATCCAGACGAACGCGACGTTGATCAACCGACAGTGGTACGAGCTGTTCACCACCTACGGGTTCGAGGTCGGGGTCAGCATCGACGGACCGGGCGCGTTGAACCGTAACCGCCTCGACCTGGCCGGCAACCCGACGGACGCCCGAACTCTGCGCGGCATGCAAACCTTGGCCGACGCGGGGCTGACGTACTCGGTGATCTGTGTTGTCACCCCGGAGACCATCGACCACGCGGAAGCCCTCGTCGACTTCTTCACCGGCCTGCCCGGCTGCGAGTCGGTGGGCTTCAACATCGAAGAGCAGGAGGGCGCCGACCGGACACCGGTGTCGGAGGACGCCGCGTACCGGTTCTGGCAGCGACTGATCGCACGTCGCGTCGGCGGCAGCCCGCTGCGGATCCGTGATGTGGACCGGTTGGCCGACTACCTTGCCGCCACCCGCGCTGGGCGCGTCGACCACGCCCCGTACGAGCCGATCCCGACCGTCTCCTGGGATGGGCAGGTGGTGCTGCTGTCACCGGAGCTGCTCGGCATCACCGACCCGCGATACGGCGACTTCATCGCCGGCAACGTCCTCCATCAGCCGATCACCGCCATGCTCGCCCGCGCCGGCGACCTGGACTACGTCGCCGAGTTCATCACGGCCCTCAACGACTGCGCCGACCACTGCGCCTTCTACGACTTCTGCCGGGGCGCTCAGGCCGGCAACCGCTACTTCGAGCACGCCACGTTCACCGCCCGAGAAACGACCTACTGCCGAACCACCCGACAGGCCCTCGTCCGCGCCGCCGCGGATCACCTCACCCCTCAAGGAGGAGCACCATGACCAACGCTCTCGCGGCCCTCGTCAACGCTGCACCCGAGCAACTCGCCCGCCTCGGCGTCAACCCGAAGCGATCGGTAGCGTCCATCGACGCGGCGAAGTTCGACAACCGCCCCACCTGGGACAACCGGGGAAAGTTCGACAGCCGACCCGGCTGGGACAACTGGAACAGGAAGAAGTAGCCCCCGCCACGGAACTCGCGGGGTGGCGTGCCCACCCCGCGCCCACACAGGTTGAGGACACATGCGTACCACCACGATCGGCGACGTGAAGGTCCTGTTGCCGGACCTCGAACCGGACGACCTCGACACCACGACCTACCTTGCCGGCGGCCTCACCGAGGCTCTCGTCGAGGGCGCCGCGTGGGCTGGCTCGCGCCTCGAGGGCGGCAGCATCCGCAGCAGCCTGATCATCGGCGTGGACCTGAGCGAGAGCACCTGGGAAGCCGGCAACCTCTACGGCTGCGAGGTCACCCGCACCGATTTCTCCGGCGCGACCCTGACCGGCATCACCATCGAACGCTGCGCGATCACCGGTTCGCGGTTCACCGGCACCAGACTCACCGATGTACGCCTCAAGGACGTCGTGTTCGACGGCTGCCGCTTTGACTACGCCACCTTCCAACGGGTCACCGCTGCCGGCTCGGTTGCGTTCACCGACTGCACTCTCACCAACGGCGCGTGGTCTTCCTGCCGACTTCCTCGCATCGCGCTGCGGTCATGTGACCTCGCTGGCCTGGAACTGGACTCCTGCCACCTCGACGGCACAGACCTGAGAGGCAGCCGGCTCCACGGTCTCAAGACGTCCCTCGACAACCTGCGCGGCGTCACCCTCGGCCAGGACCAACTGCCTGACCTCACCCAGCTGGCCGTCGCCGCCCTTCACCTCACCGTACGCAGGGAATGAGTCTGGAGAGGCATCGTGCTCGCTGGACGCAGAGTCGTATTCGTCCACCTCCGCACAGGCTGGTGTGGGCTCACAGCGTTGGCGGCGGGCACCGGTCGGGAAGCGTGACCTGCCCTGGCAGGTGCCGGAACGTGTCCATCGTGAACCACTCGTCCAGCGCGGGATCGTAGAGGTTCTGGATGCCGAAGTGCAGCACCTGCCGCCACCGGCTCGGGTCGCGCTGGTCGACGTAGACGTCACCGAGCGCGAGCGGGATCCGGGGAAACACGCCCGGCTGGGTGGAGCCCGCGACGACACCGACCCGCCAGTGATGGACGTGCCGGTCGTGGTGCCCCTGCAGGATCTCCGGTCCGACGAACCGGGCGGTCTTCAGCAGGTCGTTGAACATGTGGCGGTTGAAGAAGCCCACCCGGTGGCAGGGCTGCGGCGGCTCCAGCGGGATGTTCGGCCACTTGTAGGTGAGCGTGTAGAGCGTGTCGCGGTAGATCAGGTTGGTGAACCAGATCGGGTACTGCGGACCCCCGGCGATCATCTGACTGTCGCCGTTTCTCCCCTCCCAGGTGAAGGGGACGTCGATGCCGAGGTCGCGGACGATGTACCGCCCCGCGCCGTGGAAGTCCGCCGGGAGTCGCGGGGGCCGGGGCTCTTCCAGCGCGGCGGATGTGGCGTCTTCAGCCGCAGCCGTGCCGGGATGGGCGCGGGCCATGGCTGGTGCGGTCGCGGCGATGGCGACCAAGCCGCCGACAGCCGCCGAAACGAGTGCCCGAAGTGCTCGATTCGGTGCCATGTCCCCTCCGTAAGCGTGGAACGGCTCGATGGCGCCGCCGCTCCGACAGCGCTGCTCCGGTGAGCGTAGAGTCGGCGAAATCCGAGCCAGGTTGAATCGGAGAAAAAGTCGCCTTTCGGGTCAGATGGGACGGGCGGGAGTTCCCCGTCAACAGCGGCGCCACTAGCGTCGTCGGCATGGCCGCCCACCGTCTGGACCGGGACGAAGCCCGCCGGATCGCGATCCACGCCCAACTGCTCGACGCCCCGCGCCCGACCGACCTCGTCGACGTCGTCGACCGCCTGACCGTCCTGCAGATCGACCCCACCGCGGCCATCGCTCCCAGCGCCGACCTCGTCCTGTGGAGCCGGCTCGGGTCGACCTACGACCCGGCCGACCTGACCGGGGCCATCGAGCGCGACCGCACCCTCGTCGAGACCGTCGCCTACGTCCGGGTGCCGCGCGACCTTCCGGCCGTGATCGCCGAGGGGCAGGATTCGATACACCCCTCCACCGCGGCATGGCTGGAGAAGAACGAGCCGTTCCGGCGCGACATCCTCGCGCTGCTGGAGAAGAACGGCCCGCTGCTGTCCCGCGACATTCCCGACACCAGCGTCGAGCCCTGGCCGTCCTCGGGTTGAACCAACAACCGGAACGTCACGCAGATGCTCGAGTGCCTCGCGCTCCGCGGGCAGGTCACGATCTCCGGCCGCAAGGGGCGGCAGCGCTACTGGGACCTTCCCCAGCGCGTGTTCCCCGCGGCCCTGCCGACGTTGGACCGGGCGGCCGCCGCCCGGCACCGCGACGAGCGCCGGCTCGCGGCGCTCGGCATCGCCCGGTCGACCGGCCCGCAGGTGCCGGGCGAGTCGCCGTACGTCGGCGACGCCGGTGAGGAGGCCGTCGTCGACGGTACGCCGGGGACGTGGCGGGTCCACCCGGCGTACCTGGACCTGCCGTTCACCGGGCGTACGGCGCTGCTGTCGCCGTTCGACCGGCTCGTGCACGACCGTGTCCGCGCGGAGCAGCTCTTCGACTTCGAGTACGTCCTCGAGATGTACAAGCCCCGGGAGAAGCGGCGGTGGGGCTACTTCGCGCTCCCGATCCTTCACGAGGACCGGCTCGTCGGGAAACTCGACGCGACCGCGGACCGCAGGGCCGGCGCTCTCGTCGTCAACGCGATCCACGAGGACGTTCCGTTCACCGGGGAGACGACCGCCGCCGTCCGCGCCGAGATCGAGAACCTCGCCGGGTGGCTGCGGCTTGAAACCAGCGGCGGCTTCTGACCGCCGACCCGGTCAGAAGAGGGTCAGGGGTCCGATCGGGATCGGCTCCGGCAGCGGTTCGAGCGCCGGTACGCGGGCGCGTACCTCGTCGTGGAAGCGGCGGGCCAGCACGGGCGCGTCGGCGTTGTCCGGGGTGTGGATGAACACCGTCGGCGAGCGCCCCTCGCGCAGCCACCCGGCGACGACGTCCACCCAGTGCTGCCAGCCCTCGATCGTCCGCGCGTCGTCGTCGCGGCCGAGGTACCGGACGATCGGCCGGTCGGTGAGGGCGTCCGACCGGCGCGGCACGCGGGGTTTCTTCGTCCAGGCGTCCCGCTCGGCGTCGCTGGTCGGTGGGCTGTCGAAGAAGGCGGTGGTGTCGAAGGGGACCCACTCGGCGGCGACGGTGGCGAGGGCCTCCTCGAGGAGCCGCGTGGCGTGAGCGTCGGCGAAGAACGCGGGGTGGCGGACCTCGACGGCGTACCGGTGGGACGCGGGGAGCCGGCGCAGGAAACGGGCGAGCACGGGGACGTCGGCGGGCGCGAAGGACCCCGGCAACTGGATCCAGAGGGCGTGGGCCCGCGGCCCGAGCGGCTCGATCGCGTCCAGGAAGATCCGGAGCGGCTCGTCGACCTCACCGAGACGGCGCTCGTGCGTGACGACCTTCGGCAGCTTGAGTACGAACCGGAAGTCGGGGTCGGTCTGCTGCGCCCACGACGCCACCGCGTCCCGGGCCGGTGTCGCGTAGAACGTGGTGTTGCCCTCGACCGCGGTGCACCAGGCGGCGTAGTGCCGCAGCCGTTCGTGGGACGGCAGCGGATGCGCCAGCAGACGTCCCTGCCAGGACCTGTGGGTCCACATCGCACATCCCACGTGAAGACGCATGCCGTAGCTCCTACGTCACGTCCCCGGCTGAACGCAAGTCGCAGCAGAAGTCGTCAACTTCCGGTTGACGGCGTTCGGCCGTCAACCTAAGGTTGACGATATGACGGAGCCAGTGCAGATGACCAACGCCGTACGCCTCGACGACCTCATTCAGGGCATCAAGAAGGTGCACGCCGACGCGCTCGACCAGTTGTCCAGCGCCGTCGTCGTCGCCGACCACCTCGGCGAGCTCGCCGACCACCTGATCGGGCACTTCGTCGACCAGGCCCGCCGCTCCGGCGCCTCCTGGACGGAGATCGGCCGGAGCATGGGAGTGAGCAAGCAGGCCGCGCAGAAGCGGTTCGTGCCGAAGTCGACCGATGCGCCGCTGGACCCGCAGCAGGGCTTCAACCGGTTCACCGTCCGGGCCCGCAACGTCGTCATGGCCTCCCAGAACGAGGCCCGGGGCACCGGACACACCGAGATCCGCCCCGAGCACATCGTGCTGGGGCTGCTGGCCGAGCCGGAGGCACTCGCGGCGCAGGCGATCGTCGCGCAGGGCGTACCCCTGGAGCGGGTGCGCGAGGCCGCGACGGCCGCACTCCCGCCGACGCCCGGCGGTGAGCTGTCCCCGCTGCTTCCGTTCGACGCGCAGAGCAAGAAGGTGCTGGAGCTGACGTTCCGCGAGGCGCTGCGGCTCGGGCACAACTACATCGGGACCGAGCACATCCTGCTCGCGGTGCTGGAGCAGGAGGACGGCAGCGGTGTGCTGTCCGGGCTCGGTGTCGACAAGGCCGCCGCCGAGGCCCACCTCACGGCCGCGCTCGCCGCGTTGACGAAGCAGGCGCCGACCGGCGAGTGAGTGTCAGGCGGGGAAGCCGTACCGGGCGGCGTGCTCCGGGTCGGCCGGGTCGATCTGGCGCAGACCGGCGTCGGCGAGGCGCTTGTTGACCTCGTCGAGCCGCTCGCGCACCAGTCGGGCCTCCTCCTCGGTGACCCGGCCCCGGTGCGGCCTGCCCGCGTGCTCGATGGTGCCGTAGTCGACCTTCTCGGCGGCCCGGCGCGTCTTCGGCGGGCGGACCCGCTCGGCCGTCTTCAGCAGCTGCGCCATCGGCACGTCGGTGGCCATCGCGTCGAACTCGCTGGCGGTCAGCACCACCCGGCGCGGCTCGCCGCCGCCGTGCCGGTCGTGGATCTCCACGACCGCGACGTCCAGGGCGGCGTCGTCGATGCTCTCCACCTCGACCGGGGTGGCGTCCAACTGCACGGGCCCGGCCACCAGGTCAGGGTGGTCCAGGACGACGACGCGGACGACCTCGTCGTCGGGTTGGAGCACCGTGCCGCTGAAGTCGGAGACGTGGATCGTCTTCTTGCCCATGCGCGGAGCTTCTCCTGTCGTAGGCCGGTCGAAGGACCAGGAGACGTTACCCGACAGGTGTGCGAAAGCCCGCGCTGGCTCGCCGCGGTGGGGTCAGCGGGTGTTGAGGTTGCGGGTGGAGGTGCCGGCGGGCAGGCGGTTCAGCTCACCCCAGGTGAGCGTGGCCGCGCGGTTGCCCCGGTACGGCGGCTGGGCCGGGAACCGTTCCGCGACCCCGCTGTCCGGCCAGAGCAGCTCGGGGTCGTGTTGGTAACGGTCATTCGGCTGATTCGGCATGACCCTACCGTCCCAAAGAATGTTGTACGTCTATGGAAATAGATATGACGGTCGATCGATACCCTCGGTTCCGGCGAGCGGCAACCGGATCTCGAATCGACATCCGTCCGTGATGTTGCGGACTTGTACCCGCCCGCCGTGGGCCTCAACCAATCCGCGCACGATCGCCAGCCCCAGACCGCCGGAACTGGCGGGTGCGCCGTCGCCCGGACGCGGGGTGCGCGCCGGCTCGCCCCGGAAGGCGACGTCGAAGACCCGGGGCAGGTCCTCGTCCGGAATTCCGCCGCAGGTGTCCGCCACGGCGAGCCAGGCGCTGTCCGTGTCGCACCCGGCGTCCACCCGGACCGTGCCGTCCGACGGCGTGTAGCGGACCGCGTTGAGCAACAGGTTGCCCACCACCCGGGCCAGTTCCGGCTCGCTGGCCAGCACCGTGGGCCAGCCCGAGTCGGGGGCCTCCAGGCGGACCCGGCGGGCGGCGGCCAGCGGCGCGGTGCCGGCGAGCGCGTCGGAGACCACGTCGCCCAGCGGCACGGCCGACAGCGTCAGCCGCAGCGCGCCGGCGTTGATGCGGGAGAGTTCGAACAGATCGTCCACCAGGCGCGTCATCCGGTCGGTCTCCACCCGGATCCGGCGGTGGTACTCGCCCACCGTCGCCGGGTCGTCGACCACCCGGTCCTCCAACGCCTCGGCCATCGCCCGCAGCCCGGCGAGGGGGGTCCGCAGGTCGTGTGAGACCCAGGCGACGAGATCGCGCCGTCCCTGCTCGATCCGGCGTTCCCGCTGCCGGGCCTGATCGGCCCAGACCGCCGCGGCGGCCAGGCGTCGCCCGAACAGCCAGCCCACCACGAGGCTCACGACGGCCGCCGCGGCCACGGTTATCAGCACCACGTCCCGGTCGTGGGCGGAGAGGAACATCGCCTCGGCCACCACCGCGACGCCGGCCACCACCGCGGTCACCGTGACCGCCAGCAGGGCGACGATGTGGACGGTGACGGACCGGCCGCGCAGCAGGCGGAGGACGAGCGCGCCGACCGCGCCCACGCCGAGTGCCGCGAGGAGCGCGAACGCGAAGATCAGCGCGAGATCACGCATCGCCGGGCTCGTAGCGGTAGCCGACGCCCCACACGGTCACGATCCGCCGGGGGTTCGCCGGGTCGGCCTCGACCTTCTCGCGCAGCCGCCGGACGTGCACGGTGACCGTCGACTGGTCGCCGAAGCTCCAGCCCCACACCCGTTCCAGCAGCTCGGCCCGGCGGAACGCCCGCATCGGGTGCCGCATCAGGTGCACCAGCAGGTCGAACTCCCGCACGGTCAGGGTCAGCTCGGTGCCGTGCAACCGGGCCACCCGGGGGCCGGTCTCGACCACCAGGGCGCTGTCGCGCAGCACGTCCGGCGGCGCGGTGACCGGCTCGCCGCCGGTCCGTCGCAGCACGGACCGCACCCGCAGCACCAGCTCCCGGGGGGAGAAGGGCTTGCCCAGGTAGTCGTCGGCCCCCAGTTGCAGGCCGAGGATCCGGTCGGCCTCGTCGCCGCGCGCGGTGAGCATGATGATGGGTACGCCGTCCGGCCGCGCACGCAGCCGCCGGCAGACCTCCAGGCCGTCGACCCCCGGCAGCATCAGATCGAGCACCACGAGATGCGGCGGCTCGGTCGCCACGGCGGCGAGTGCCGAGACGCCGTCGCCCACGTGCGTCACGTCGTAGCCGGCGTGCTCCAGATAGCGGCAGACCACGTCGCTGACCGTCCGGTCGTCGTCGACGACCAGCACCCGCTGCGTCACCGGACCTCCCTCGTGTCCGCACAGCCTAGCCATGCGCGGGCGGCGCGATCCTTGCGAGCCGCTTACGGGTCGGGCCCGCGGTCGCGGTGACGCACCGGTACCACCACGACGCCGACCACGCGGCCGGCGCCGACCACCACGCCGAGCACCCGGGCCACGCCGGGCGGACCGGCCACGGCGGGTACGGGCACGTCGCCCACGGCCGGCACTGAGCCCGATCGGGTCGGCCGCCCGGCCCGGCCGACGGTCCCGGCCGGCGGTCCGTACGGCGCCCCCGCACCGGGCGGTCGGCGTACGGTGATCATCGGAGTGACCACCGGGGCCGGAGGGAGGAGCCGATGCGCGACCGGCTGCTCCACCTGCACCTGGCCACGTGGCTCGGCCAGTGGCCCGCCGGCCCCGGTCTGCACGTCGTCGGGTCCCACCGCCGGGCGCAGCCCGCCTGGGACGGCCGGCTCCGCCCGGCGGTCGCCGTCTCCGCCGGGGCGAGCACCGTGCTGTCCGTGGCGCCGGACCGGGTGGCCGCCGTCCGCGACCTGGCCCGGGGCTCCGTGCGGCGGCTGCTGTCCGGCCTGCCGGCGGCGGTCGGCCATCCGGGGTGGGCCGTGCACGACGACGTGTTCCGGTGGAGCCTCGCCCCGGCGCCGTTGCCCGACGCCGGGGACTGGGTCTCGCCGGCCACACCGGGCCTGCCGCCCTGGCTGCGGCTGTTCGACCGGCCGGTGCTGGTGGTGCGGGACGACCGGGGGCGGTACCTGTCGGGCGTGGGGATCAAGCGGCACGACGCGTACGGCCACGAGCTGGCGGTGGGGACCGTGCCGGCGGCGCGCGGGCGCGGCCTGGCGCGGCGGCTGGTCGCCCAGGCGGCCCGCCGGGTGCTCGACGAGGGGGCCGTGCCGACGTACCTGCACAACCGGCGCAACACCGCCTCCGCCCGGGTCGCCGAGGCGGCCGGCTTCTCCGACCGGGGCTGGCGGTCGTTCGGCGTCTACCCGAGCTGACCCGTCGGCAGGGCGCGGACCGGAGTTCCCGGGCCGGATCCCCGGTCCGCGCCCTTCCCCCCAGGCCCCGTGCGGCTCCGGCGGGCGAGCCGGACACCGTGTGTATCGATCACGCTACGTATTCATCGGGCCGACGGCAAGGGTGGTGCGTGCGGGTCGGAGTGTCGAGAAACAGACTCTGACCTGGGCGGGAACGGTCCAGCGCTGATGTGGGGCGGTGATGCGTTGTGTGACGGACGCTGCCGACAGGTCCGCCGTGCCCGTGCTGCCGGTTGCGGTGGCGGTCGGTATGGTCGGTGGGCGGACGATGGCGGGCGGAGGTGAGGGCTTGGTGCAGCGTTCCCCGGGTGCCGAGTCCGGTGAGGCCCCCGGCCGGGTCACCCTGCGTCCCGCCGGGGAGCTCGACATCTCGACGGTGGGCACCCTCGAAGCCGCGCTCACCGACGCGCTGGCCCGCCCGGGCCTGCGCGAGATCGTGGTCGACCTGGCCGAGGTGCGCTTCCTCGACTCCAGCGGCGTACGCGTGCTCGTCCTGGCCGCCACCGCCGCCCGGAAAAGGGATGCCGTCCTGCGGGTGACCGATCCGCAGCCGGTGGTGGCCCGCGTCCTGCGGATCACCGCGGTGGGCCCGCTGCTCGGCCTGACCGACCCGGTTCCCGGCGACGGTCCCACCTGGCGTCGCCTGACCTGACCCGGCGGTCAGGGTTCGGTGTCAGCCGCGGCCCGCTCGGACCACTGCACGAGCAGCAGCGTGGCGTCGTCACCGGTCCACCCGGCCTGATGGTCACGGACGGCGTGGCTGATCCGCCGCAGTGTCTCCGGTGCGGGCAGGCCGGAGCGGATGTGCCGTTCGGCGAGGTCGGCGAGGCGCGGCAGGCCGAACAGGTCACCCGCCGCGTCGCGGGCCTCGGTCACCCCGTCGGTGTGCAGCAGCAGCCGGTCGCCGGGCTCCAGGCGGACGTGCGCCACGTCCGCACGGTCGTCCGGAAGGCCCAGCGGGAGGCGCCGCCCCTCGGCGAGGGTCCGCACGGCCCGCCCCCGGCGCAGCAGGACCGGCGGTGGATGGCCCGCGTTGACGTAGCGGAGCGCTCCGGTGTCGGTGTCGACCTCGGCGAGGACGGCGGTCACGAAGCGGGCGTCGGTCCACTGGCCGGCGATGGCGGCGTCGACCGCCCGGGCCAGCCCGGTCAGGTCGGCGCCGGCCCGCCGGGCCGAGCGCAGCGCGGACAGCGCCACCGAGGTGGTGAGCACCGCCGGCAGGCCGTGCCCCACGCCGTCGAGGAGCGCCAGTGACACCGTCGCACCGTTCAGGGCGTAGTCGAAGGCGTCGCCGCCGACCTCGTAACAGGGTTCCAGCAGGGCGCTGATCGTGGTGTTCGCGGTGGCGAAGGTGAGTGGCGGGAGGAGTTGCCACAGCAGTTCGGCGGAGACCGCCATCGGCTGGCTGCGGCGCGCGCGGTGCAGGCCGTCGCCGTACCCGATCTTGCTCGTCAGCAGGTGGCCGACCAGGCCGGCGATCAGGCGGAGACCGTCGTGCAGGGCCTCGTCGGCCAGGTCGGCATCCGCCGGGGGGAACACCTCCAGCAGTCCCAGCCGGTCGGTGCCGTCCACGATCGGCAGCCAGAGCCGAGGCGGCGGGCCCTGCCCGGGATGCACCGCCACCTGGGTGAAGGCCCGCCCGGCGAGGCTGGTGTCGATCGGCAGGGGCTCCGGCGTCGGGCGCCCGGGCTCGGGCAGCGGGCGCAGGTCGCACTGCTCCGCGTCGACGAGGTAGACGGTCGCCGAGGCCCGCAGCGGCCGGAGAACGGCGTTCACCGCGACCGGCAGGTCGTCGGGCGGCAGCCGGTGCGACCGGTGGGCGAGGTCGGCGAGCGCCCGGAGCCAGGATTCGGTCGCGGTCATCCGACCCGCATACCCGTAGCCGCCCGGTCCGATGCACGGCGCCGGCCGGGTGGACGCGCCCGCGCCCGTCCCCGGCCGGATCCCGGCGGCCGGGAACGGGCCGGTCCGCTCAGCTCAGCCGGCCAGGCCGAGGGCCTCGGCGGCGGCGCGCCCGTTGGCGTGGCTCGCCCCGTACGTGGTGACGAAGGCGCGGACGCCGGCCGGCCGCCACTGCGCGGGCCAGCCCATCTCGACCACCGCCACCGGATGCCGTGCGGCCAGCGCGGTGACCAGGTCGGCGGCGCCCGGCAACCGGTGCAGGTGTCGGCCGACCAGGACGATCGGCCGGTCGCCGGCGAGCCCGAGCAGGGTCGCCGGTTCGGTCTCGGCGGCCACCACGCGCAGTTCCTCCGCCCCGGCGAGGTGCGGGCCGAGGCCCCACGGCACCCGTCCCTCGGCGATCGTGGAGGTCGAGTGCAGTTGCACCACGAGGGGCTTCTCCAGCCCGGTCAGCACGCCCTCCACCCGTACGGCGCGCCGCGCGGCCGCGTACCCCAGGCCGGTGGGCGCGGCCTCGACGGTGCCGGCGGCCCGGGTCCAGGCGGCGAGGTCGGCGGCGCGGCCGGCCGCCTCCTCGACGCGTGCCCGGTCCAGCCGGCTGTCGCCGAGCGCGGTGACGATCTCCGCCGCGACGTGCTCCACCAGGTCGGCGTCGACCTTGGCGCCGATGCAGAGCAGGTCCGCCCCGGCGGCGAGGGCCCGGACGGCGGCGGGGCCCACGCCGCCCGCGGCGACGGCGGCGCCCTTCATCTCCAGGGCGTCGGTGACGATCGCGCCGGTGAAGCCGTACTCGCCCCGGAGCAGGTCGACCAGGACCGCGCGGCTGAAGGTGGCCGGGCCCTCCCCGGTCAGCGCCGGGACCCGGATGTGCGCGGTCATCACCGCCCGCACCCCGGCGGCGACGACCGCGGCGAACGGCGGCAGGTCCCGTTCGCGGAGCACGTCCACGGGCACGTCGACGGTGGGCAGTTCGTAGTGGGAGTCGGCGACGGTCGCGCCGTGCCCGGGGAAGTGCTTGGCGCAGGCGGCGACGCCGGCGGCCTGGAGGCCGGCCACCGCGGCGGCGGCGTGCGCCGCCACCTTGACCGGGTCGGCGCCGAACGACCGGGTGCCGATCACCGGGTTGTCGTCGGCGCTGTTCACGTCGACGGTCGGGGCGAGGTTGACGGTGATGCCGAGGGTGGCGAGTTCGGCGCCGATCGCCTCGTGGACGCGCCGGGTCAGCGCCACGTCGCCGATCGCGCCGAGCGCGGCGTTGCCGGGGTACGGGCTACCGGTGGCGTGGGCGAGCCGGGTGACGTCCCCGCCCTCCTCGTCGATCGCGATCAGCACGTCCGACCGGGCGGCGCGCAGCGTGGCGGTGCTCGCCGCCACCTGCGCCGGGTCGTGGACGTTGGTGCCGAACAGGGTGTGCCCGGCGAGCCCCTCGCCGACCAGGTCGACGGCCCAGTCCGGCGGGACCGGGCCCGGGTAGGCGGCGAGCAGCGTGCCCAGCGCGAGCCGGCGGAGTCCTGGATCCAGCCCCACTGATCTTCCCCTTTCGGTGCCCGGTGGCACGGACGTCGTACCGGAGGTGGTCCCCGGCGTGCCGGGTCGGGCGAACACTCCGGTCGCGGGTGGCCGTTACGCTACGGCTACCCGTTCGCAGGTCGGTTTACAGTTAGCAAACTTTACATATTTCGAGGACGTGGCATGAGTGCGACCCGGCTCCCCGGCACCCCCCGTCTGTTGCGGGCGCTCAACGACCGCGCGGCACTGGAACTGCTGCTGGAGCGCGGCCCGCTGACCCGGGCCCGACTGGGAGAGCTGACCGGGCTCTCCAAGGTCACCGCGTCCCAGCTGGTCGAGCGCCTGGAGGAGCGCGGGCTGGTCACCCGGGTCGGCGAGCAGGCCGGCGGGCGGGGCCCGAACGCCCAGCTCTACGCCGTCCGTCCCGGCAGCGCCCACGTGGTGGGCGTGGACGTCGGGGCGGACCGGGTGGTCGCCGCCTGCGCCGACATCACCGGGGCGGTGATCGGCCGGGTCGAGCAGTCGACGCGGGACACCGACGACCCGGTGGGCGTGGTGCACAACGCTGTCGTCCAGGTGGCGAGCAGCGCACAGGCGCAGCTGTCGAGCGTACGGCGGATCGTGCTGGGCACCCCGGGCCTGGTCGACCCGGGCAGCGGCGACATCACCTTCGCGTTCAACCTGCCGCGCTGGCACGCCGGCCTGCTCGCCGCACTCCGGGAGGACCTGCACACCCCGGTGGTCTTCGAGAACGACGTGAACCTGGCCGCGATGGCCGAGGCACAGTCCGGCGCGGCGCAGGGCGTCCCCGACTTCGTGCTGGTCTGGGTCGGCGCCGGCGTGGGTCTGGCGATCATGCTGGGTGGCCGCCTGCACCACGGCACCAGCGGCGCCGCGGGTGAGATCGGCTACCTGCCGGTGCCGGGGGCGCCCATCCCGCGCGACGTCTCCCGCCGGGCGAAGCCGGCCTTCCAGCAGCTCGTCGGCGGCGACGCGGTCCGCGCGCTGGCCCACGAGCACGGGTACGCGGACGACACGGCGGCCGGTGCGGTGCGCGCGGCGATCGCCGACGGCGCGGCCGGCGGCCCGATGCTCGACGAGCTGGCCCGCCGGCTCGCCCTGGGCGTGGCGAGCACCTGTGTGGTGCTGGACCCGCCGCTGGTGGTGCTCGCCGGCGAGGTCGGGCAGGCCGGCGGGACGGCGTTGGCCGAGCGGGTGCAGCACGAGGTCGCCGCTATCACGCTGGTCCGCCCCACGGTGGTGCCGACCGGGCTGACCGAGGAGCCGATCCTGCGGGGCGCCCTGCACACCGCCCTGGAGGCCGTCCGGGACGAGGTGTTCGGCTCCACGGTCGGCTGACCGGGTGTCACCGCCGTCCGCCATGTGAAGGAATATTTCATTCTTGGTCGGCAGGCTGCAAGGTCTTGCCGCAGCCCGCCGGCCGGCGGACGTGCCTCAGATGAGGTCGCGGCGGCGGAACACCACGAAGGACGCCGCGGTCAGCCCGCCGGCGAGCAGCAGCAGGACCGCGAGGCCCGACGGCCAGGTCAGCGTGTAGGTGCCGTCGCAGAACCCGCCGAAGGAGTCCGTGCAGGCGTTCCGGTCCCAGAACTCGGCCCGCCCGGCCAGCCAGGCACCCAGATAGCTGGAAAGCATCAGCTGGTCCGGTCGGGACACCTCCAGGATCTCCAGCACCAGCCGGGCGCCCAGTTCCCAGACCACCGCGTACGCGGCGACCGCGCCCAGCGCCGCCGAGGTGTGCCGGCCCAGCGTGGCGACGGCGAAGCCGATCACGGTGGCCAGCAGCACGACGACCAGGCCACGCCCCCAGACGGCGCCCAGGTCGGACCAGAAGTCCGCGTCCACCGGGCCGACGTAGCCGTCGACGAGGGCGATCATCCAGAACGTGGCGAGGTACGCGATCGTGGCCAGCAGGGACAGCAGCAGCACCGCCGCCATCAGCGTGCCGAGCTTCGCGCCGAGCACGGTTGTCCGGCGGGGTCGCCACAGCAGCAGGTTCACCACCCCGCCCGAGTTCAGGTCGGCCCCGATGTAGGAGGCCCCGACCAGGAATCCGAAGAGCACGAGGAAGGCGATCAGGAAGTACAGCAGGGGGCGGGTGTCGTGGCTGAAGGTGAAGACCCCGACGAGCTTGTCGGCGGCCACCGGCAACCGCTCGCGCAGGCCGGGATCCACGATGCTGCAGTCGGAGGGGAAGTAGCCACTGTCGAAGTCCTCGGGCGGCAGCTCGCCCCGCTGCCGGGCCAGGCACCGCTCGTGGTGGAGTTCCATCTCGCGCCGCTCGCTGTCGGCCTTCTGCTGGGCGACCGCCAGCTCGCCCGGGGTCGGCCGGTGGGAGATGGCCACGTTCGTCAGGGCGGTGACGCCGAACGCCAGCACCAGCAGCACGAGCATCAGCTGGACGAAGCGCCGCGACCCGAGGCGCCCCAGCTCGGCACGGACCAGGTTCACGCGTCCACTCCCTTGCGGTCCAGGTCGATCACGTCGTCGCGGACGTCCGCGCCCGATTCCGTCGAGCCGTCCACCTGCCGGGGCACCCCGGGGTGCGCGACCGGCCCGGTCAGCTCGAGGAACACGCTCTCGAGATCCGGCCGCAGCGGTGTCAGTTCGCGGACCCAGGCGCCCTGCTCACCCAGGGTTCGGCTGATGGTGGCGGCGTCGTCCACCCCGTGCACCACCAGATGGTCGGGGTGCTCGGTGACCGTGAGGCCGGCGCCGCGCAGCAGCTCCGTCGCCCGGTCCGGCTCGTCCACCCGGACCAGCACCTCGTGCCGGTCGAAGCCGGCCAGCACCTCGTTTACGCGTCCCGCGGCGACCCGTCGGCCCCGCGAGATGATCGTCACGTGGTCGCAGATCAGCTGGATCTCGGCCAGGATGTGGCTGGAGACCAGCACGGTCACGCCCGAGTCGGCCAGCGTCCGCATCAGGTCCCGCATCTCCCGGATGCCGGCCGGGTCCAACCCGTTCGCCGGCTCGTCGAGGATCAGCAGCTCCGGGCTCTTGAGCAGGGCGGACGCCACCGCGAGGCGCTGCTTCATGCCCAGGGAGTAGCCCTTCACCCGCTCGTGGCCCCGATCGCGCAGACCCACCTGGTCCAGCACCTCGTCGATCCGGGACGTCGGGACGCCGCCGGCGCGGGCCAGCAGCCGGAGTGTCCGGTGAGCGGTGAAGTTGCCGAAGAACTGCGGGCTCTCCACGATCGCGCCCACCCGCCCGGCGACCCGGGGCAGGTGCTCCGGAGCCTGCTCGCCGAGCACCCGCATCCGGCCGTCGTCGGCCCGCACAAGCCCGAGCAGGGCGCGCAGCGTGGTCGTCTTGCCCGACCCGTTCGGCCCCAGGAACCCGTGCACCTGGCCGGCCTCCACGAGCAGGTCGAACCCGTCGACCGCCACCCGGCGCCCGCGCCGCACGCTGTGGAACGTCTTGCGCAGACCCTCGATCTCGATGACCGCGCTCATCCGCGCAGCTCCGTGCTCCGAACGGGCATCGGCCGTCCTCCGGTGGGGGTGATCAATGACACGGCGACTCAGCCTAGGCCCGGCACGCCGCCCGTGGGGGGCGCCGCGGCGGTGCGTGGTTGGATGGGCCTCGTGACTGGTGACCTGATCCCCGGCGCTTCCGGCGCCGCTGCCGCCCCCTCGCCCGTGGACGCGGATCTGGTGGTCAGCCTCGACGGCGTCGGCGTGCGCCGCTCCGGCACGGCCCTCCTGCACGACCTCGACTGGCGGGTCGAGTTGGACGAGCGGTGGGTGGTCCTCGGCCCCAACGGCGCCGGCAAGACCACCCTGCTCAACCTCGCCGCCGGACGGCTGCACCCCACCACCGGCACCGCCCACGTGCTCGGCGAGCGGATCGGCCGCACCGACGTGACCGAACTGCGGACCCGCATCGGGCTCTCCACCGCCGCCCTCGCCGAGCGGATCCCCGCCGACGAACGCGTCGCCGACGTGGTGGTCACCGCCGCGTGGTCGGTCGTCGGCCGGTGGCGGGAGAGCTACGACAGCGGCGACGAGGCCCGCGCACGGTCCCTGCTCTCGCAACTCGGGGTCGGCGCGCTGGCCGACCGCCCGTACGGCACTCTCTCCGAGGGTGAGCGGAAGCGGGTGCAGATCGCCCGCGCGCTGATGACCGACCCGGAGCTGCTGCTGCTCGACGAGCCCGCCGCCGGGCTCGACCTGGGTGGCCGCGAGGACCTGGTCGCCCGGCTCGCGGAGCTGGCGTACGACCCGGACGCCCCGGCGCTGGTGCTGGTCACCCACCACGTGGAGGAGGTCCCGCCCGGCTTCACGCACGCGCTCCTGCTGCGCGAGGGCGGCGTGGTGGCGCAGGGGCTGCTCGGCGACACGCTGACCGGGGACAACCTCTCCAAGACCTTCGGCCTGCCCCTGCTGGTCGAGCGGCACGGCGACCGGTACACCGCCCGCGCCGCCTGAGGCGTCAGGAAGGGCTCCGCGTACCGCCCGCCGTCCCGGTGCGGAAGGCCCGGCGGTACGCCGACGGCGACGTCCGCATCGCCCGGGCGAAGTGGTGCCGGTACGTGACCGGGGCGTCGAAGCCGACCGCGCCGGCGACCTCCTCGACCGGGACGTCGGTCGTCTCCAGCAGCGCCAGGCTGGCCCGGATCCGCTGGTCCACCAGCCACCGGATCGGGCTGGTCCCGGTGGCCCGCGCGAAGTGCCGCAGGTACGTGCGGGACGACATGTGCGCCTGCGCGGCCAGCCGCGCCACGGTGAGCGGTTCGGCGAGGTGCGCCAGGGCCCACGCCATGCTGCCGGCGATCCGGTGGTCGTCCGGGTCGGCCGCCACCGGCGCCTCGATGAACTGCGCCTGCCCGCCGTCGCGGTGCGGCGGGATCACCAGGCGGCGGGCGACCGCGTTGGCGACCGCCGCGCCGTGGTCGCGGCGGACCACGTGGACGCACAGGTCCAGACCGGCGGCGCTGCCCGCACTGGTGAGGATGTGGCCGTCGTCCAGGTAGAGCACGTCCGGGTCGACCGTGACGCGGGGATGCCGGCGGGCCAGCCGGTCGGCGTACCGCCAGTGGGTGGTGGCGCGCCGCCCGTCGAGCAGGCCGGCGCCGGCGAGGGCGAACGCACCGGAGCAGATCGACATGATGCGGGCACCGGACCGGTGCGCCCGGCGCAGCGCGGCGACCAGCTCCGGCGACGGGTCGGCGGTCACGTCGGCCACCCCCGGCACGATCACGGTCGCGGCGGCGGCCAGCTCGTCCAGGCCGTACGGGGTGTGCAGGGTGGCGCCGCCGACCAGCGGCACCGGCCCCGGCCGCTCCGCGCACACCGTGAGCGCGTACCAGTCGACGTCGAACTCGGGCCGGGGCAGCCCGAACACCTCGGTGACGATGCCTGTCTCGAAGACCGACATCCCGGGGTACGCGAGGACGGCGACACTGCGGTCGCGGGGGGCTCGGAGCGGCATGGCGGGATGTTAGCGGAGAACGGCGTACGCGCCACTCGCCCGGCCGCCCCGGCCAGGCCGACGATCGACGGCATGACCCACGCCTTCGCCGTACCGGCCGCCACGCCGGCCGTCGCCGCAGCTCACTTCCTCGCCCGCCTCGCCGTCGAGACCGACGTCAGCGACGTGCACGCCGACCTGGAGGCGGGGGTGCCCGGCCTGGTCGTGGTCGACTCGCGCGGTGCCGCCGCCTGGGACCAGGGGCACCTGCCCGGTGCCGTCCACCTGCCGACCGCCGACATCGCGACCCGCGCCGCCGGGATCGTGCCGGCCGGATCGCGGGTCGTCACCTACTGCTGGGGTCCGGGCTGCAACGGCGCGACGCGGGCGGCGCTGGAGTTCGCCCGGCTCGGGTACGCGGTCAAGGAGATGCTCGGCGGCTACGAGTACTGGGTCCGCGAAGGGCTCCCCGTCGTCGCGCCGGGCGGGCTCACCCGCCGGCCGGTCGACGAGCTGACCGCGCCGCCCGCCGCGATCACCTGCGACTGCTGAACCCTGCCGGCGCTCCGCCTGGTGCCGGGGTGCCGGGTCACCCGGCCGGCTCGTCGGTGAGCCGTTCGCCCCGGCGGCGCAGCATGGTGAGGCCGGGGATGCCGGCGACGGCCAGCTTGAGGTCGCGGGTGACGTCGAGCAGGTCGTGCAGGTCCGGCCCGACCCGGTCGAGGGTGGCCAGGATGGGCAGGATGTCGGCGGTGAGGTGCTGCCGCAGCTTGGGCAGCTCGTCGACGAGGCGGATGGCGGCGGCCACCTCCTCGTGGCTGAGCTGCTCCACGAAGTGGTTCGCCATCGGGGCGCCCCGGCGCAGCGCGGGCTCGTACGCGGTCAGCAACTCCGCCGCGGTGGCCGCCGCCTCCGCCGCGACACCCACCGTCTCGGCCGCCCGGCCGGCGATCGAGTCGGCCGCGCCGACCACGGCGCCCGCCGTCCGGGCCACCTTCTCCGCCTCGCCGACCACCACTGTCGCGGCGGCGGCCACCTCGGCGGCGTTCTCGATGGCGGTGGTCGCGGCGGCGCTGATGACCGCCACCTCGGCCACCGCCGCCTCGGCGTCGGTGAGTACCCGGTCGGTGCGGTCCAGGGACGTCTCGATCCGGTCCACCACCCCGTCGATCCGCGTCAGCAGCGCCTCCACCCCGTCGAGCACCGCGGAGGCGCGGGCGGGGATCGCGGCGAACGAGGCCGCCGAGTCGAGGGCGGAGCGGGTGAGGCCGACGACCGACGCGGGCCGGGGGAGGGGAATCGCCATGGCACCCAGTGTGCGTCAGCGGCGCTCCCCGTGCTGTTCGACGGCGCGTTGCACGGCCCGGTAGATCTGCCCGAACCGGAGCGCGTCCGGGGTGCGCAGCAGCAGCATCTCGCGGCCGTGCGCCTGCACCCACAGCTCGTGCACGCGGTTCCCCCGCTCGTACGAGCGGTCCAGCCACCCGAGCGGGATCTCCAGGAAGGGCGTCAGCGCCAGCGCGAGCACGACGCACGCGACGAGGGTGATCAGCACCGGCAGCCAGCCCCGGTCCGGCACCGACCACGCGAGCGAGAGCGCGCACACCACGGCCACCAGCGGTGGCAGCGACAGCACCAGCACCAGGACGCCCCGGCCCAGGACCCGCCCCCGGACGGCGAGCGTCGTCCGTCCCTTGGCGTGCCAGACGTACGTCACGTCGGCGATCGCCACCGCCAGTCCACCGACCCGGATCGACTCGGACGTCACCTGCACCACGTCGTCCCGGTAATAGAGGGCCATCACTAAGCCTAACCACCCCGCGGCGAACCGCCGGTGTCCGCGAGGACGGGTCGGGGCCTCCTGTCGGGTCCGTCGGACTGCCGCCGTCGGTACCCCGCGACGTCCCGGTGGCGGCTCACCTCGTCTCACGCGGGCCGGTCCCATGGTTGCCGGCCGGCGCCTTTGGAACTGACTCATTCACGACATCAGCCGATACCTCGTCGCCCTGCCAGGTCTCCCGGTGGGGGTCGTCGTCCGGTCCGGCTTGTCAGGGGCGTTCGTCGTCCGGTTCGGGCCAGAGGCGTTCGGCGTCCGGTCTGGCTTGTCGGGGCGTTCGGCGTCCGGTCCGGCTTGACAGGGCGTTCGGCGTCCGGTCCGGCTTGTCAGCGGCGATCGGCGTCCGGTTCGGGCCAGAGGAGTTCGGCGTCCGGTCCGGGCGCAGGGGGTTCGGCGTTCCGGCCCGCTAGTGGCAAGCGACGTTCGGCGCTGACGCCGGGCGGCGGACAGCCTGTCGCCGCGAGTGCCGGCGCGGGGTGATCCAGCAACGACATCAGGTCCAAAGGGGCCGGGAGGGCTACGTGGAGGGACGCGTCGACGACGAAACAGGTTCCGAGCGGCACCGGCAGGCGGGCCCGGGGGACCGAGCAGGAGCGCAACGTCGAGGTGGTCCGGCGGTACTGGCGGACCACCGTCACGAGGGACCCGGCGGAGCTGCGCGCGGCGGCGGTCTCGTCCCCGGGCTCACCGTGCTCGCCCCGGCGATCGTGGAGCTGCTCGCCGCCGAGGATCGCTACGGCCTGCTGCGTGGCCTGGGCATGCTGCCGGACCCGCCGATCCCGTTCTGACCCGCGCCGATCGCGTTCTGGCCCGCGCCGATCGCGTTCTGGCCCGCGCCGATCGCGTTCTGGCCCGCGCCGATCGCGTTCTGGCCCGCGCCGATCCCGTTCGGGCGGCGAACCGCGGGCGGGTGGCCGGCCTCGACGGCCCGCTGCACCGCCCGGTAGATCTGGCCGAACCGCAGGGCATCCCCGGTGGCCAGCAGCTGGACCGGTCGGCCGCGCCAGCGGGCCCAGATCTCCAGCCGCCGGCTGCCGCGGGCGTACGAGCGGTCCAGGTGCTCGAAGAGAAAGTCGGCGACCGGCCCGACGGCCAGCCCGACCAGCACCGAGGCGCCGACGATCCCGACCGTGACGGCGGCGGAGCGGTCCAGCCAGAGGGCGAGCGCGATGCCCAGCCCGGCGGCGACCAGGGGCCCGGCGAGGGCCGCGCCGATCGCGCCCCGGCCGGCGAGCACCCGCCACGAGCGGCTGCCGCGGTGGTGCCACACGGCGCTGATCTCGGCCAGCGCAAAGGTCCGACCGTCCACCCGCACGGCGGTGGAGGTGACCTGGACCGACCTGTCGTCGTAGTACGTGACCATCACGGAACTCCCGGTGGCGGCGCTGACACCAGACTACGTACCCCAACGAGCCGGGCCGTAAGGTTGGCACGCGACTTCGACGAGGAAGTGAGGGTCAGCGTGGGCGAGTTCGTGCGGCTGGAGACCAAGGGCGGCATCGGCACCATCCGGCTGGAGCGGCCGCCGATGAACGCCCTCAACACCCAGGTGCAGGAGGAGTTGCGCGCCGCGGCGACGGCGGCCACCGCCGACCCGGAGGTCCGCGCCGTCATCGTGTACGGCGGAGAGAAGGTCTTCGCGGCCGGCGCGGACATCAAGGAGATGGCCGATATGTCCTATGTGGACATGGCCGACCGCGCCGCCGACCTGTCCAGCGCGCTGGGTGCGATCGCACGGATCCCCAAGCCGGTGGTCGCGGCGATCACCGGGTACGCGCTCGGCGGCGGCTGCGAGCTGGCCCTCGCCTGCGACTGGCGGGTGGTCGCCGAGGACGCCAGGCTCGGCCAGCCGGAGATCAAGCTCGGCATCATCCCGGGCGCCGGCGGCACCCAGCGGCTCGCCCGCCTGGTCGGCCCGGCTCGCGCCAAGGACCTGATCATGTCGGGCCGGATGGTGGACGCGCAGGAGGCGCTGCGGATCGGGCTGGCCGACCGCGTCGTCCCGGCCGCCGAGGTGTACGACGCCGCGGTGGCGTTGGTGAAGCCGTACCTGACCGGGCCGGTGCAGGCGCTGCGCGCGGCGAAGCTCGCGGTCGACGGCGGCCTGGACATGGACCTGAACTCCGGCCTCGCCTGGGAGAGCCAGCTCTTCGCGGCGCTGTTCGCCACCGACGACCGGCGCGAGGGCATGGCGGCGTTCGTCGAGAAGCGGAAGCCGGACTTCACCGGCCGCTGACCCGAGCGGTGTTCACATTCGGGCTACCGCTGAGTAGCGTGTGACCCCGGTCATCCGGAACGAAGGGGAGCGGTGATGTCGGAGCGGATCGAAGGTCACGGCGGCGAGCTGGCGCTCGCGGCGCTGCGCGCGTACGGGGTGCGGGAGATGTTCACCCTCTCCGGCGGGCACGTCTTCCCGCTCTACGACGCCGCGCACAAGGGCGACTTCCCGATCTACGACGTGCGGCACGAGCAGTCGGCGGTCTTCGCGGCCGAGGCGGTCGCGAAGCTCCAGCGGCGACCGGGTCTCGCCGTGCTCACCGCCGGCCCCGGTGTCACCAACGGCATCTCCGGGTTGACCAGCGCGTTCTTCAACGCGTCGCCGGTGCTGGTGCTGGGCGGGCGGGCCCCGCAGTTCCGGTGGGGTTCGGGCAGCCTCCAGGAGATGGACCACCTGCCGCTGGTCGCCCCGGTGACCAAGCACGCCGAGACGGTGTTCAGCACCGACGACATCCCGCGGGCGGTGGGAGCGGCGCTGACCGCGGCGCTCACCCCGCACCGGGGTCCGGTCTTCCTGGACTTCCCGCTCGAGGCGGTCTTCTCGGTGGCCGACGCGGACCTGCCCGCCCCGGCGGGCATCGCCCCGATCGAGCCGGACCCGGACGAGGTGACGAAGGCGGCCACCCTGATCGCCGGCGCCAGCCGTCCCGTGATCATCGCCGGTTCCGACGTGTACGCCGGTGACGCCGTCACCGCCCTGCGCGAGGCGGCCGAGGCGCTCCAGGTGCCCGTCTTCACCAACGGCATGGGTCGCGGCGCGCTGCCGCCGGAGCACCCGCTTGCCTTCGCCAAGGCCCGGCGGGTCGCCCTCAAGGGCGCCGACGTGGTCGTGGTCGTCGGCACCCCGCTCGACTTCCGGCTCGGCTTCGGCGACTTCGGCGACGCGAAGGTGGTGCACGTCGTCGACGCGCCGAGCCAGCGCGCCGGGCACGTCCAGCCGGCCGCCGCGCCCGCCGGCGACCTGCGGCTGATCCTCTCCGCGTTCGCCGGGCACACCGGCGACCGGGCCGACCACGCCGACTGGATCGCCGGCCTGCGGACCGCCGAGGACGCCGCCAAGGCCCGCGACGCCGAGGAGATGGCCGCCGAGAGCGACCCGATCCGCCCCGCCCGGGTCTACGGCGAGCTGCGCAAGGTGCTCGCCCGCGACGCCATCACCATCGGCGACGGCGGGGACTTCGTCTCGTACGCCGGCCGCTACCTGGAGCCGGCGCAGCCCGGCACCTGGCTCGACCCGGGCCCGTACGGCTGCCTCGGCACCGGCATGGGCTACGCGATGGGCGCCCGGGTGACCCACCCCGACCGGCAGGTCTGCGTGCTGATGGGCGACGGGGCGGCCGGCTTCTCGCTGATGGACGTGGAGTCGCTGGTCCGGCAGAAGCTGCCGGTCGTGATCGTGGTGGGCAACAACGGCATCTGGGGCCTGGAGAAGCACCCGATGCGGGCCATGTACGGCTACGACGTCGCGGCCGACCTCCAGCCCGAGCTGCGCTACGACGCCGTGGTCGGTGCGCTCGGCGGCGCCGGCGAGACGGTGGCGAAGGCCGCCGACCTGGGGCCGGCGTTGAAGCGGGCGTTCGAGGCGGGCGTGCCGTACCTGGTGAACGTGCTGACCGACCCGACCGACGCGTACCCCCGCTCGTCGAACCTGGCCTGAGCCGGACCGGCCGCCGGCACGCGGTGCCGGCGGCCGGTCAGGCGTCGGGGCTCTTCTCCTCGCGCGGCGGGTCGCCCTCGCGGCGCCGCAGGTCGTCCTCGCGGCGGCGCAGGTCGTCCTCCCAGCGCCGGAACAGGTCCTGGTCCCGCGGGCGGGTGCGCTCGTCGATCGAGCGGAGGAACTCGGGGTCGTCGTCGGGGGCGACCGGCCGGGGCTTGCGCTCGGCGACGCCCTTGCCGACCGGCCATGCCTTCGCGGCGCCACCGGCACCGCGGTCACGGCCGGCGACGAACCAGGCGATCGACCCGACCAGCGGGAAGAACAGGATGATCAGCACCCAGGCGACCCGGGGCAGGGCGCGGATGTTGCCCTCCTCGGCCGAGAGGCAGCTGATCAGAGCGCAGACGGCGAGGACGATCTGCGCGAGGAAGACGAGGACGTACAGCCGGGCCATGACTCCATGATGACGCACCCGCGCCGGCTACCACACCCCGCGTATCAGCACCACGACACCGAGCGTGGCGTACCCGACGGTGGCCAGCGCGGCCAGCGGCACGGCCCGGCTGTAGGCGGCCCGTCGGGCGACCGTCACCCGCCACCAGCAGACGAGCAACGCCGCCGACCAGCCGAGCACCGCCACCCCGCCGAGCGTCACTCCGGCCGCGCCGAGGGGCAGCGCCAACCGCACGGTCAACACCATGACGACCGTCATCGCCAGCGCGGTGCGCCGCCAGGCGAGCCGGGTCCGTTCGGGTTGCAGGCCCGGGTCGGGCCGGCTGGCCCCGGACGCCCGGTCAGCCATTCCCGCCGATGGTGCGGACCAGCACCGCGGCGACCAGGAGCAGCGCCCCTACGCCCACGGCGAGCGCCAGGACGGCCGGGAAGCGGGAGGCGGGCAGCTCCTCGCCGAGCCGGATCGCACGCTCGGTGCGGGCCCAGTGGTCGATGGCCCGGACCGCGACAGCCCCGCCGAGCAGCAGCAGGGCGATGGCGATCGCCTCACGCAGGTGGGCCAGCGGCAGCGGCGGCAGGAACTGTGCCGTGGCCAGGCCGCCGGCGACCAGCGCCAGGCCGGTCCGCAGCCAGGCGAGGAAGGTGCGCTCGTTGGCCAGCGAGAAGCGGTAGTCCGGCGTGGTGCCCACCGAACGTAGCTCCTGCGGGTCGAACCACCGCCTGATCGCCTGCCACACGTGCTGATTATCCGCTTCCATCCGGACGTAGCCTGGTCTGGTGACGGATCTTGATGTGAACACCCTCCGGAGGGCGTACGACCGCCGCCTGCGCGCCTTCGTGCCCGACCCGCTGCCGGCCGGCGTGTCGATCGAGCGGGACGGCCCGCTGCTGCGGTTCCTCGGCCTCGACGACGGCGGCTTCCTCACGTACCACGACCTGGGCGGCCTGGCGGGCGCGGAGCTGGACGAGCTGATCGCCCGGCAGGTGGCGATCTTCCGGGATCGGGGCGAGCCGGTCGAGTGGAAGCTGCACGGCCACGACGAACCGGCCGACCTGGCGGACCGGCTGCGCGCCGCCGGGTTCGTGCCGGAAGCGCCGGAGACCGTCGTGATCGGGCCGGTCGCGCCAATCGCCGCCGCCCTCCCGGTCGTTCCCGAGGGCGTCCGGCTGCGCGAGGTCACCTCGCGTGCGGACCTGGACCGGATCGTGGCGATGGAGGAGGCGGTGTGGGGCACCGACCGCAGCCACCTCGGGCCCGGCCTGGAGAAGGAGCTCGCCGCCGACCCGCAGTCGATCACCGTGGTGGTGGCCGAGGCCGGCGACGAGGTGGTCAGTGCCGGCTGGGTGCGGTACCCGCACGGGACCGGGTTCGCGACCCTCTGGGGCGGCTCGACCCTGCCCGCCTGGCGTCGTCGGGGGATCTACCGGGCCCTGGTCACCTACCGGGCCCGGCTCGCCGCGCAGCGCGGCGCCACGCTGCTGGAGGTGGACGCCTCGGCGGACAGCCGGCCGATCCTGGAACGGCTCGGCCTCGTCGCGGTCACCACGACCACGCCGTACGTCTACACTCCGTGATCATGGAGCAGCGGTTGACGGCCGAGGAGCGGCTGACTCTCAAGACCGGAGCCTTCGGTGCGGTCTTCCTGGTGTCCAACGCCGACCCCGGCATGATGGCGCTGTTCCGGGAGAGCTTCGCCGCCTCCGGGGCGATGGCCGACACCAGCGGGGTCGTCAAGGAGGCGCTGACCACCGGCCCGCTGCCCAGGCTGCCGAGGGACTCGGCGCTGGAGATCGAGTCGGTGGTGCTCCCGGCGCTCACCCGTGCGGTGGCGATCCTGCGGAGCAAGGCTCCGTCGGAGGTCGGGACGTACCGCGAGGTGGTGCTCGCCGCGGCGGACCGGGTGGCCCAGGCGCACCGCGGCGTCAGCCCGGAGGAGACGGCGATGATCGAACGGATCCGCGCGGCGCTGGCGCAGGCGGCCTGAGCTGCGCGGTGAGCTGTGTCACCCCCGCCCTCCGGAGAGGGCAAGCTACTTGTGGGTAACATTGCGCCGTGGGCAACTGCACAGCGGCCCGCGGTTGACCGAGCGTTAAGTCACGCGGGAGGCTGCGCCCCAGACCGGGCGAGCGATCGCCACAACCACAGGAGGGTCGTCGAAGCGCGATGAACATCGTCGTACTCGTCAAGCAGGTGCCCGATTCGGGCGCGGACCGCAACCTGCGCACTGACGACAACACCGTCGACCGCGGTTCGGCGAACAACGTCATCAACGAGATGGACGAGTACGCCATCGAGGAGGCGTTGAAGATCAAGGAGGCGCACGGCGGCGAGGTCACCATCCTGACCATGGGTCCGGACCGGGCGACCGAGTCGATCCGCAAGGCGCTCTCCATGGGGCCGGACAAGGCCGTGCACGTCGTCGACGACGCCCTGCACGGGTCCTGCGCCGTCGCCACCTCCAAGGTGCTCGCCGCCGCGCTCGGCCAGCTCAACGCCGACCTGGTCCTCTGTGGCGCCGAGTCGACCGACGGCCGCGTCCAGGTCATGCCGCACATGATCGCCGAGCGGCTGGGCGTCGCCGCCCTGACCGGCGCGCGCAAGCTCACCGTGGACGGCTCGACCCTGACCGCCGAGCGGCAGACGGAGGAGGGTTACGAGGTGGTCACCGCCTCGACCCCGGCCGTGGTCTCCGTCTGGGACACCATCAACGAGCCGCGATACCCCTCCTTCAAGGGCATCATGGCCGCCAAGAAGAAGCCGGTGCAGACCCTGTCCCTGGGTGACCTCGGCGTCGCCCCGACCGAGGTGGGCTTCGACGGCGCGACCAGCACCGTGCTGGAGCACAGCAAGCGCCCGCCGCGCTCCGGCGGCGCGAAGGTCACCGACGAGGGCGACGGCGGCGCGAAGCTGGTCGAGTTCCTCGCCACCGAGAAGTTCGTGTGAGAGCAGGTACGGACATGTCTGAGGTTCTCGTCGTCGTCGAAGCCACTCGGGAATTCGGCGTCAAGAAGGTCACCCTGGAGATGCTCACCCTCGCCCGCGGCCTGGGCACGCCCAGCGCGGTCGTGCTCGGTGGCCCCGGCGCCGCCGAGGCGCTGAGCGCGAAGCTGGGTGAGTACGGCGCGGAGAAGATCTACGCGGCCGAGAGCGAGGAGATCGACGGCTACCTGGTCGCCCCGAAGGCGACCGTGCTGGCCGAGCTGGTCCAGCGGGTGCAGCCGGCCGCCGTGCTGCTCGCCTCGTCGCAGGAGGGCAAGGAGATCGCCGCCCGCCTCGCGGTCAAGCTCGACAACGGCATCCTGACCGACGTGGTGGCCCTGACGGCCGACGGCACCGCCACGCAGGTGGCCTTCGCCGGCTCCACCATCGTGAAGTCCAAGGTCACCCGTGGCCTGCCGCTGGTCACCGTCCGGCCGAACTCGCTCAACCCGGAGCCGGCCGCGGCCAGCCCGGCGGTCGAGCAGCTCACCGTGTCGGTCACCGACACCGACAAGCTGGCCAAGGTCGTCGACCGGGTCGCCGAGCAGAAGGGCTCCCGCCCGGAGCTGACCGAGGCGTCGGTGGTCGTCTCCGGCGGCCGCGGTGTCGGCAACGCCGACAACTTCAAGCTCGTCGAGGAGCTGGCCGATCTGCTCGGCGGTGCGGTCGGCGCGTCCCGCGCCGCCGTCGACTCGGGCTTCTACCCGCACCAGTTCCAGGTGGGCCAGACCGGTAAGACCGTCTCCCCGCAGCTGTACGTCGCGCTCGGCATCTCCGGCGCGATCCAGCACCGGGCCGGCATGCAGACCTCGAAGACCATCGTCGCCGTCAACAAGGACGCGGAGGCGCCGATCTTCGAGCTGGCCGACTTCGGCGTGGTGGGTGACCTGTTCAAGGTCGTACCGCAGGCCGCCGAGGAGATCCGTAAGCGCAAGTGAGCTGAGCTCGTACCACGACGAGGGCCGGGAGCCGGGCAGGTTCCCGGCCCTCGTCGTGCCGCCGTCCGCCCGGAACCGCACGACTGGCGGCTCCGACCTGGGAGGATGGACCTGTGGGCCCCCGCGCACCCCCCGGCCCGGACGTGGGAACGAGGAGTGCGAATGCCGGTGAAGGCGCCCGGAAGTGGCCACCACGCGCTGGCCGTGCACGAGGTCGTCCTGCTGCTGGAGACCGACACCCACCGCGGCCTGAGTGCCTCGGAGGCGGCCGGGCGCCGGGAACGCTTCGGCCCGAACGTGCTGCCGACCGCCGCCCGCGGCAGTGTGCTCCGCCGGCTGCTCCGGCAGTTCCAGAACCCCCTCGTGTACGTGCTGCTGGTCGCCGGCCTGGTCACCCTGCTGCTCCGCGAGTACGTCGACGCCGCCGTGATCCTCGGAGTGGTCGTCGTCAACGCCGTCATCGGCTTCCTCCAGGAGTCCAAGGCCGAGGCCGCGCTGGACGCGCTTCGCACGATGGTGCGGACCGAGGCCCGGGTGGTGCGGGACGGCCGGCCACGGCGGGTGCCCTCGGACGACGTGGTCCCCGGCGACCTGGTGCTGGTCGAGGCGGGGGACAAGGTGCCCGCCGATCTGCGCCTGGCCCGCGCCGACGAGGTGCGGGTGGACGAGTCGACGCTGACCGGCGAGTCCCAGCCCGTACGCAAGGACGAGGTCGTCGTCGCCGACGAGACGCCGGTGGCCGACCGGAGCAACGTGTTGTACTCCGGCACCCTGGTGACCGGCGGTTCGGCGGCCGGCCTCGCCGTGGCGACCGGGGCGGAGACGGAGCTGGGCCGGATCCACCGCCTGGTCGGGAGCGCCCAGGTCCTGGACACGCCGCTGACAACCAAGCTGGCCCGCTTCAGCCGGGTACTGACCGTCGTGATCCTGCTGCTCGCCGGGGTGACCTTCGCGGTCGGCGTCCTACGCGGGGAGCGGGCCGGCGAGACGTTCACCGCGGCCGTGGCGCTGGCCGTGGGGGCCATCCCCGAGGGCCTGCCGGCGGCGGTGACCATCACCCTGGCGATCGGGGTCGCGCGGATGGCTCGCCAGCAGGCGGTGATCCGCCGGCTGCCGGCGGTGGAGACGCTGGGCAGCACGACGGTCATCTGCACCGACAAGACCGGCACCCTGACCGAGAACCAGATGACCGTGCGGGCGGTCTGGACGCTCGCCGGCCGGCACAGGGTCAGCGGCAGCGGCTACGCGGCGGCGGGGGAGATCCGCGACCCCGACGGCGGCATCGCGCGTACCGGGGAGGACGGCGCGCTGCGCTGGTCGCTGCTCGCCGGGGTCGCCTGCAACGACGCCCGGCTGGACGAGCGGGACGACCGGTGCGTGGTGCTCGGCGACCCCACCGAGGTGGCGATGCTGGTGGCCGGGGCCAAGGTGGGCCTGCGGGGTGCGGAGGTGGCCGCCGAGTTGCCCCGGGTCGCCGCGATCCCGTTCACGTCCGAGCGGCAGTTCATGGCGACCCTGCACGACACCCGGGACGGCGAGCGGGTGGTGCTGGTCAAGGGCGCGGTCGAGCGGGTGGTGGAGTGGTGCGCCGAGGCGCTGGACGAGGAGGGACGGACGGTGCCGCTCGACCGGCGCGCGGTGCTGGCGGCCGCCGGGGAACTCGCCGGTGAGGGCCTGCGGGTGCTGGCCACGGCGATGGCGCGGGTCGGCGGTGGTGCCGGGCTGGCGGAGGAGGACCTGCCCGGCAACCTGGCCTTCACCGGGCTGCACGCCATGCTGGACCCGCCGCGGGCCGCGGTCGCCGACGCGATCGCCGCCTGCCGGCGCGCCGGGGTCGCGGTGAAGATGATCACCGGTGACCACCGGACCACCGCGAGCGCCATCGCCGTACGCCTCGGACTGCTGGACGCGGAGCCGGGGCCCGGCGCGGTGCTCTCCGGCACGGACCTCGCGGAGCTGCCGGACGCCGAGCGGCCGGCGGCGGTGGACCGCGCCTCGGTGTTCGCCCGCGTCTCGCCCGAGCAGAAGCTCCGGCTCGTCGAGGCGTTGCAGGCGGACGGGCAGGTGGTCGCGATGACCGGGGACGGCGTCAACGACGCGCCGGCCCTGCGGCAGGCCAACATCGGGGTGGCGATGGGGCGGAGCGGCACGGAGGTGGCCAAGGAGGCCGCGGACATCGTGCTCACCGACGACGACTTCACCACGATCGAGGCGGCCGTCGAGGAGGGGCGCGGGGTCTTCGCCAACCTCACCAAGTTCATCACCTGGACGCTGCCCACGAACACCGGTGAGGGCCTGGTCGTCCTCGTCGCGATCGTGCTCGGTACGGCGCTGCCGATCCTGCCCAGCCAGATCCTCTGGATCAACATGACCACGGCGGTGCTGCTCGGCCTGACGCTCGCGTTCGAGCCGAAGGAGGCCGGGGTCATGGAGCGACCGCCCCGCGACCCGGCTCAGCCGCTGCTCACCGGCGCCCTGGTGGCCCGGGTCCTGCTCGTCGCCGCGCTGCTGGTGGCCGGTGCCTGGTGGCTCTTCGAGTGGGAGCTGGGCTCCGGGGCGGAGTTGCCGGAAGCGCGTACGGCGGCGGTGAACCTCTTCGTCACCGTGCAGGCGTTCTACCTGCTGAGCTGCCGGTCGCTCACCCGCTCACCGTGGCGGCTGGGGCTGTTCAGCAACCGCTGGCTCCTCGCGGGGGTGCTGCTGCAGGCTCTCGGCCAGGCCGCGCTGACCTACCTGCCGGTGATGAACACGCTGTTCCGGACGGCGCCGATCGGCGCCGACACGTGGCTGCGGATCGTGGCTGTCGCCGTGGCGGTCAGCGCCGTCGTGGCGGTGCACAAGCGGTTCGGCCGCCGGCTCGGGTGAGGCCGGCGGCCGTTGCGGCGGAAGGGGAGCTGATCGGCGGGCCGGGGAGCTGAGCCGGCCCGCCGATCAGCCCGTCAAGGTGCCCCTCAGCAGGCTGTTGCCGGAGTGGGCGGTGTTGTTGTCGTACGCCTCGGCGGAAACGTCGACAACCGAGTATGCCTCAAGGTCCACGTTCGGTGGCAACGGAAGCAGCTCGTCCTTCTGCGCACCGAGCACGCCGACCGAGAACATCGCCATGGTGTCCGGGTTGATCAGCCACACCTCGTAGTACCCCGCCACGTCCGGGAGATTCGCCACGTGCAGGTGCAGTCGCCCGTTGTCGAACACCCGGGCCTCGCCGTTCGCGTCCGGCGGGGTCGAGCCGTACGCGGTGAGCGGCGCCGTGGCCAGCACCGGCGGTGCCGGCTGCGGGTCCGGGCCGGTCACACCGAGCACCGTGAGCGTGCCGACCACACCCATGGCGGCGGCGGCGACCGCGGTCACCGCGGTCGTCAGCCAGCGCGGCCGGCGGGCCCGCCGGTGCGCCGGCGGCGACGGCACCACCGCGGGCGGGTCGCCGGCGGTGCCGGTCGGCGCGGCCGGCGACACCGGGCGGCGCGCGCCCGCGATCGTGGGCAGCTCCTCGGCGGCCCGGACCTCGGCCACGATGCCCTGCCACACGTGCTCGGGCGGGTCGGGCAGGTCCCGCAGGCCCTGCGCGCCGGCGCCGAGGCCCGCGACGTGCTGGAGGGTCTCCATCTCGAGGCGGCAGTGTTCGCAGCTGTCGAGGTGGGTGCTCTCCCCGTTGTCCGCCTCGCTCTCACCGAGCGCCAGGAAGACCAGCCGGTCGTGGTCCAGGTGTTGCACCGTCCACCTCCCATCTGCGTTTCAAGCTCTGCATGCCGCGTCGGATGTGACTCTTCACCGTGCCGAGGGGCACCCCGGTCACCGCCGCTATCTGCTGGTGTGTCAGGTCGTCGAAGAACGCCAGCTCCAGCATGCGTCGCTGGTCGTCGGGGAGTCGAGCCAGCTCGTCCGCCACGACCAGCCGGTCGACCACGGTGTCCGGATCGGGACCGGCCGGGGCCGGGTCGGGCAGTTGACGGACCGTCTCGACCACCCGGCTCTCCCGGGCCGAGGCGCGCAGCCGGTCGACCACCTTGCGGCGGCCGATACCGAGCAGCCAGCCGATCAGCGACCCTTTGGCCGGATCGAACGTCTCGCGCCCCAACCAGGCGGCCACGAACGTCGCCTGCGTCACGTCCTCGGCGTCGCTGCGGTTGGCCAGCGTGCTGGTGGCCAGGTGGAGCACCGCCCGGCCGTACCGGTCGTACGCCTCCCGGAGCGCCGCCTCGTCGCCGGCGCGGAAGCGGGCGGCCAGGTCGTCCTCGGGCGGACCCGGGGGCTGCTGTGGTGCCGCCGTCACGGGTCGGCTCGCCTTCCTCGGGGCATGCCCGACTGTAACTCCCACAGCCTCCGCCCCACTTTCCTGGTCGTGTCGTTCCCACCCGCTCTTCGTCGTGGGGGCCGCCCGCGGATGCGGTCGCCCGGAGAAAAAGAAATCGTCTCCGGCCGCATCCAGCCGGCGCGGAACGGGCGTAACCCGTTTCGCAAGCCGAGCCTGACGAATCAGCTCCAATCACCAGGAGGCAGACATGCAGCTCTCGTACATCCGCCGGGCGGCCGCCGGCGGCGCGGTCGCCGCGCTGACGTTCGCCGGTGTCGCCGCCGTCACCGCGACCCCGGCGTACGCCGCGACGTCCAAGGTCTCCGTGGTGCACGGCATCCCGGACACCCCGGTGGACGTCTACGTCAACGGCGAGAAGACCCTCTCGAACTTCGCGCCCGGCGACGTGGCGGGCCCGCTGGACCTGGCGGAGGGGGCGTACGACATCGCGCTGACCAAGCCCGGCGAGCCGGTCGGCAGCGCGATCCTCACCGTCGACGACGCCCAGGTGCCGGGCGGGGCGAACATCAGCATCGCCGCCCACCTGGACGCGAACGGGCAGCCGAAGATCACACCGTTCGTCAACGACACCGCGAAGGTCGGCGCCGGCAAGGCGCGGCTGATCGTCCGGCACACCGCCGCCGCCCCGGCGGTGGACGTGCGGGCCGGTGGCACTCCGGTCTTCGAGGACCTGACCAACCCGAACGAGGCCAAGGCCGACGTCGACGCCGGCACCGTCAGCGCGGACGTCGTGCTCGCCGGCACCTCGACCGTGGCGATCGGCCCGGCCGACCTGAACCTGCGCGAGGGCACCGCGACGATCGTCTACGCGATCGGCTCCGCCGAGGCGAACAACCTGGAGGTCGTGGCGCAGACGATCACCGGCCTGCACTCGGCCCCGGCCGGTGTGCCGAGCGGTGACGGCGGCCTGGCCGGCACCGGCGTGGGCACCTGGTGGTACGTGCTGGCCGGCGCGGGTGTGCTCCTGCTGGTCGGTGGCGGGGCGCGGGTCGCCACCGCCCGGACCGGCCGCCGGTGACGGTGCGGGATCGCGGGGCGCTGGCGGCGATGGCCGCCGGCGCCGCCGCGCTCACCGTCGCCGCGCTGGTCGCCTGCGCCAACCGGCCGGCGGAGGACGTCGGCGCGGACGAGGCGGCCGCACTCGCCGGCGCCAGCCCCTCGGCGACGGCCACCGGCGGCGGGTCGTCCGTGCCGGTCACCGCCGGCGACCTGCCCGCCGGGCCGGAGGTCGTCCCGCCGGTCCGCCTGGAGATCCCGACGATCGGGGTGACCGCCAGGGTGAACGCGGTCGGGATCAACGAGCGGACCGGCGAGTTCGAGGTGCCACCCAGCGTGGACCAGATCGGCTGGTACCGGTACGGCCCCGGGCTGGAGGCGACGGCCGGGTCGGTGGTGATCGCCGGGCACGTCGACAGCTCGACCCAGGGCCGGGGCGCCTTCTTCCGGCTCCGGGAGCTGGACCGGGGTGACACGCTCACGGTCACCGACGGCGCCGGCGGGGAGCGCGCCTACCGGGTGGTCGCCCGGGAGGAGTACCGGAAGACGAAGATCCCGCTGGAGCGGTACTTCGCGCGGGACGGGGCTCCGCGCCTCACGCTGATCACCTGCGGCGGGCCGTTCGACGCCGAGACCCGCCGCTACCGCGACAACATCGTGGTCACGGCCGTGCCGGCGTGACCGCCGGGACGCGCCCGTCGGCCGCCCGACCTGCCGGCTGACCGGGCCGCGCCGAGCCGGGGCGGGGGAGGAGACGCACCCCCGCCCCGGCTCCGGCGTACCGGGCGAGCTCCGCCGTTCGCGGCCCGCGTACTCCGGCGTCCGGCGGGTGCCCGGATGGTCGTTAGGCTGAACCCTGATGGCTTACCTGGATCACGCGGCGACGACTCCGATGCTCGACGAGGCACTGGAGGCGTACGTCGCCACCGCCCGCGAGGTCGGCAACCCGTCCGCCCTGCACGCGGCGGGCCGCCGTGCCCGCCGGCGGGTGGAGGAGTCGCGGGAGCGGGTGGCCGCCGCGCTGGGCGCCCGACCCTCCGAGGTGATCTTCACGGGCGGCGGCACGGAGAGCGACAACCTCGCCGTCAAGGGTGTCTTCTGGGCGCGCCGGGCCGCGGACGGCCGGCGGACCCGGGTGGTCTCCAGCGCCGTCGAGCACCACGCCGTGCTGGACGCGGTCGACTGGCTCGCCGCTCACGAGGGCGCCGAGGTGGGCTTCCTCCCGGTGGACGCGGCCGGTCGGGTCGACCCGGATCAGCTCCGCGCCGAGCTCACCGCGCGCGGCGACCGGGTCGCCGTGGTGACGACGATGTGGGCGAACAACGAGGTCGGCACGATCCAGCCGGTCGCCGCGCTGGCGGCGGTCGCCGCCGCGCACGGCGTGCCGTTCCACACCGACGCGATCCAGGCGGTCGGCCAGGTGCCGGTCGACTTCGCCGCCAGCGGCGTCTCGGCGCTCACCGTCACCGGGCACAAGCTCGGCGGGCCGGCCGGCGTGGGTGCGCTGCTGCTCGCCCGCGACGTCGCCGCCACCCCGCTGCTGCACGGCGGCGGCCAGGAGCGCGACGTCCGGTCCGGCACGCTCGACACCGCCGGCATCGTCGCCTTCGCGGTCGCGGTGGAGACGGCGGTCAAGCGCCAGCAGGAGTACGCGGCCCGCGTCGCCGCCCTCCGCGACGACCTCGTCGAGCGGGTCCGGCAGGCGGTGCCGGAGGTCGTGTTCAACGGCGACCCGGTGGACCGGCTGCCCGGCAACGCGCACTTCTCCTTCCCCGGCTGCGAGGGCGACGCGCTGCTGCTCCTGCTCGACGCGCAGGGCATCGCCTGCTCCACCGGTTCGGCCTGCTCGGCCGGGGTGGCCCAGCCGAGCCACGTGCTGATCGCGATGGGCGCCGACGACGACCGCGCCCGTTCCTCCCTGCGCTTCACCCTGGGCCACACCAGCACGGAGTCGGAGATCGACGCCCTGATCAGGGCCCTCCCCGCGGCGGTGGACCGCGCCCGCCGCGCCGCCAGCTACCGCACCCCCCGCTGAGCCCGCGACCGCCGGCCAGCAGCCGTGGTGCCCGAAGTGCCACCTTCTGCACCAATTGCGGCCACCACCACTTCGTGATCGCGGGCGCTGGGACGGGTGGGGTGGGTCGCAGCGGGGGTGCAGGGAGTTCGAGGGTGGGGTCTCGGGTCGTTACGCTCGGACGGGAGATGGGGAAGGGTGGTAGAGGTGCGGGTACTGGCGGCGATGTCGGGCGGCGTGGACTCCGCCGTGGCGGCGGCGCGGGCCGTCGAGGCGGGGCACGACGTGACCGGCGTGCACCTGGCGCTCGCCCGTAACCCGCAGACGTACCGCACCGGCGCCCGGGGCTGCTGCACCCTGGAGGACTCGCGGGACGCCCGCCGGGCCGCCGACGTGATCGGCATCCCGTTCTACGTGTGGGACATGGCCGACCGGTTCCACGCCGACGTGGTGGACGACTTCGTCGCCGAGTACGCGGCCGGTCGTACCCCGAATCCCTGCCTGCGCTGCAACGAGAAGATCAAGTTCGCCGCGGTGCTGGACCGCGCCGTCGCCCTGGGATTCGACGCGGTGGTCACCGGCCACCACGCCCGGCTCGGCGCGGACGGCCTGCTGCGGCGCAGCGTCGACCTCGCCAAGGACCAGTCGTACGTCCTCGCCGTGCTGTCCCGCGAGCAGTTGGACCGGTCGATGTTCCCGCTGGGGGACTCGACGAAGGCGCAGGTCCGCGAGGAGGCGGCGCGCCGCGGGCTCGCCGTGGCCGACAAGCCGGACTCGCACGACATCTGCTTCATCGCCGACGGGGACACCCGCGGCTTCCTCGCCGAGCGGCTCGGCGAGACACCCGGTGACGTGGTCGACGCGACCACCGGCGCCGTCGTCGGCACGCACGCCGGGGCGTACGCGTACACCGTCGGCCAGCGGCGGGGCCTGCACCTGGACCGGCCGGCGCCGGACGGCCGCCCGCGCTACGTCCTGTCGATCACGCCGAAGACCAACACGGTGACGGTCGGCCCGGCCGAGGCTCTGGCGGTGTCGCACGTCCGCGCCGAGCGTCCGGTGTGGACGGGCGGGGTGCGTCCGGACGCGCCGGTCGAGTGCGAGGTGCAGCTGCGCGCACACGGCGACGTGGTGCCCGCCACGGTGACGGTGACCGCCGACGGCCTGCGCGCCGAGCTGCGTCGCCCGGTCCGGGGCGTCGCCGCCGGTCAGGCGATCGTGGCGTACCGGCCGGAGCCGGCCGGCGACGTCGTGCTCGGCTCCGCCACCATCGCCGCCTGAGCCGGCTCCCGCCCGCTGCCGGCGTGACGGTGGGCCCGACCCGGTCGACGCGGGTGAGGTATGCGCCGGGACCGGCGGTCCGGGTGGGGCGGCACCGCGTACCCGATAGTCTTCGGCCGTGACAGATCAGGGGTGGCCGTGGCCGGCCGGGGCGGCGACCGGCGTCGGATCGCTGCCGGGCACCGACATCGCCGAGGCCCAGCGGATCGTCCTCGGTGAGCTCCCCGCCCTGCCGCACCTGCCGGAGCTGCCCGCCCGCGGCCCCGGTGCGGACCTGATCGGCCGCACCGCCGGCCTGCTGGTGGAGCTGCCCGTCGAGCTGTACGCGGCCCGCTGGCGCATCGCGCCCCGCCCCGGGCGGGACCTGCGCCGCGCGCGGGACCTGATGGAGCGCGACCTGGACCAGCTCGCCGAGCAGGCCGAGGCGTACGCCGGTCCGATCAAGATCCAGGTCGGCGGACCGCTCACCCTGGCGGCGTCGCTGGAGCTGCCGATCGGCGGCCGGATGGTCCGCGACCCGGGAGCGGTCCGGGACCTGACCGGGTCGCTCGCCGAGGGGGTACGCGGCCACGTCGCCGCCGTGACCCGCCGCCTGCCCCGGGCCTCGGTGCTGCTGCAACTGGACGAGCCGTCGCTGCCCGCGGTGCTCGCCGGCCGGGTGCCGACCGAGAGCGGCTTCGGCACGTACCGGGCGGTGGAGCCGGGGGTGGCCGGCGCGCTGCTCGGCGACGTCGTCGAGGCGGCCGGGGTGCCGGTGGTCGTGCACTGCTGCGCGCCCGACGTGCCGCTGGAGCTGATCCGTACGGCCGGCGCGGTGGGCGTGGCGCTCGACCTCGGCCTCGTCACCGACCTGGACCCGCTGGGCGAGGCCGTCGACGCGGGCCTCGGGCTGCTGGCCGGCGCCGTGCCGACCGGGCCGCCGGCCGCCGGGCGCGCGCCCACGTCGGCGCAGGTCGCCGACCGGGTACGCCAGCTCTGGGACCGCCTCGGATTCCCGCGCCGCCGCCTTGCCGAGCAGGTGGTCGTCACCCCGGCCTGCGGGCTCGCCGACGCCACCCCGCGGTACGCCCGGGCGGTGCTCACCGCCTGCCGGGACGCCGGGCGGCGGCTCGCGGAGGAGTGAGGTTTCCTGTCGTACGGGCGGGGCAGGATGACGCCATGATTGGACAGCTTCGTTCCGTGGTGATCGACTGCCCCGACCCGCGGGCCCTCGCGGCGTTCTACTCCGAGCTGCTCGGCGTGCCGCTCGACTCCGACGACACGGAGGACGACTGGGTGGTGCTCTCCGGCGGCGGGCACCGGCTCGCCTTCCAGAAGGCACCCAACCTGCGTCCGCCGACCTGGCCCGAGCCGGCCGTCCCGCAGCAGTTCCACCTGGACGTGGAGGTCGAGGACGTGGCGGCGGCGGAGAAGCAGGTGCTCGCGCTCGGTGCGCGCCGGCTGCCCGGCGGGGGGCAGGACTTCCGGGTCTACGCCGACCCGGCCGGCCACCCGTTCTGCCTGGTCTTCGACGTCTGAGCCGCCGGGCCCCGGCCGCTGGGCGGTCCTCCGCTCCGGGAGGTTCCGCCGTCCCACCACCTCGGTCTGCGGCGCCCGGGTCGGGCGGGTGGCCGCGGGGCTGGCGGAGGTCGTCAGTGGACGGCATGATCGCGGGAATGACCGACCCCTCCCTCCGGCGGGCCGCGGGCTCGCTGTTCGGCCTGGCCTACGGTGACGCGCTCGGCAAGCCGACCGAGTTCCTGACCGTCGCCGAGATCGTCCGACGGTACGGCCCGGCCGGCCCGCGCGAGCTGACCGGCGACCCGGCCCTGGTCACCGATGACACCCAGATGGCGCTGGCGGTCGGCTGGGCCCTCCACGACGCGCCGCAGCTCACCCCGGAGACGGTCGAGCCGCTGCTGCGGCGGCGCTTCGTGGCCTGGTCGGTGAGCCCGGACAACGACCGGGCTCCCGGGATGACCTGCCTGCGCGCCTGCGCGGAGCTGGCCCGGGGGACCCGCTGGCAGCACGCGACCGTGATCGGGTCGAAGGGGTGCGGCGCGAACATGCGGGTCACCCCGGTCGGCCTGCTCGACGTGGATTTCGACACGCTCGCCGGGCTGGCTCAGCTCCAGGCGGGGCTGACGCACGGCCACCCGACGGGTCTGGCGGCCAGCGAGCTGACCGCGTACGCGGTGCGGCTGCTGCGCGACGGCGCCGAGCCAACCGCGGTGCCGGCGCTGCTCGCGGAGCGGGCCCGGGAGCAGCGGGGGACCTACCGGGAGGAGTGGCTCGGCGACCTGTGGCAGGTCGCTCGCGCCGCCGGCCCGGCGGCCTTCATCGCCACCGGCTGGGACGAGTGCCTCGCGATCCTCGACCGCCTCCGGGCGGCGCTGGCCGGGCCGGACGACGGCGGTGACCCGTGCCGGCACACCGGCGCGGGCTGGATCGCCGAGGAGGCGCTCGCCACGGCCCTGTACTGCGCGATCCGGCACGCCGACGACCCGGTCGCCGCGCTGGCCCGCGGCGCCACCACCGCCGGCGACTCGGACTCGATCGCCGCGCTGGCCGGCGCCTTCGTCGGCGCGGCCCTCGGCACGCCGGCCTGGCCCGCCGACTGGGCCACCCGCATCGAGTACGCCGACCAGCTCTTCACCCTCAGCACCCTCCCCACCCGCCACCCCTGACCGCCCCCCGCTGCGTTGATCAAGAGGTTTTCGGTCTCCGGAGGCGTCCCCGGGCCCCGGAACCTCTTGATCAACTCTCTGCGGCAGGTGGTCACCGGGGGAGGCGGCGGATCTGACGCCAGAGGGCCGGGTCGCAGGTGCCGGCGCGGTTGGCGAAGTCGGCGAGCGGGACGCGCACGGGCTCGGTGAGGTTGACGAAGCTGTCGTGGTCGGCGTCCGGGTCCCAGGTCCGGGTCGGGATGGGGACGTGGTCGTCCCGGTCTTTCTTGTCCCGGCTGGTGATCTTCAGGACGTCGGCGCCCCGCTCGTCGGCGCGCAGCACCAGGCAGGGGCGCACCTTCGAGCCGCTGCCGTCGGCGTACGGGACGTCGGCCCACCAGATCTCCCCGGGGCGGGGTTCCGGGGCGGACGTCCCCGCACCGGTACGCGGGCGGGGCGTGGCGGCGACGCGGTCGCGCCGGCGGGAGCCGGTCCGCGGGTCACCACGCCCGCCGGGCCGGGTGCCACCGGTCCCGCCCCGGCCGCCAGTGCCCCCGCCACGGCCGCCACCGCGCCCGTCGCGGGTGCCGGCGCCCTCGGCACGGCTGCCACCGGGTGCCTCCGGGCGGGTGCCGCCCGGCCCGGCGGAGCGGCGTCCGGCGGCGCGGTGCCGCCACTCGTTCCACCCCCAGCCGGCGGCCACCGCCAGCACGATCGCCGCCGCCCAGAGCAGCCAGTCGGGCACGCGTACCCCCTTGGTCACGGGTGGGCGCGGCGGGGCCGCCGCGCGGCGCCGCGGCGGCCCGTCGGGGCCGGTGGGCGCGTCGTCCGGCGATCCTCGCACGTTCCGGGCGGGGTCGCCCGTCCCGGCGCGGCGGGTGGGCGGCGGAGTGTCCCACCCGCCGGATACCGTGCCGGGTAACGGAACAACAGGAGGTCACGGCGGTGTCCGAGGATGTCATCGGTCAGCAGGCCAGTCCGGCGCAGGAGGCGGCGGCCGGCGCCGAGCCGACCCCGGAGGCGCGGGATCGGCACGCGACGCTCGGCCGTGAGCTGACCGAGCACCAGTACCGCTACTACGTGCTCGACGCGCCGACGATCTCCGACGCGGAGTTCGACCGGCAGCTGCGGGAGCTGGAGGCGCTGGAGGCGGAGTTTCCGGCCCTGCGCACGCCGGATTCGCCGACCCAGCGGGTGGGCGGCACGTTCTCCACCGACTTCACCCCGGTGGCGCACGCCGAGCGGATGATGTCGCTCGACAACGCGTTCAGCGACGAGGAGTTGGCGGCGTGGGCCGAGCGGGTCGAACGCGACGCCGGCGGCCCGGTTCCGTACCTGTGCGAGCTGAAGGTGGACGGGCTCGCGATCAACCTGACCTACGAGGAGGGCCGGCTGGTGCGGGCGGCCACCCGGGGCGACGGCCGGACCGGCGAGGACGTCACGGCCAACGTGCGCAGCATCCGCGACGTGCCCGGTGAGCTGACGCCGTCGGCCGAGTTCCCGGCGGTGCCTGACCTGATCGAGATCCGGGGCGAGGTCTACTTTCCGGTCGCCGCGTTCGCGGACCTCAACGCCGGGCTGGTCGAGCAGGGCAAGGCGCCGTTCGCCAACCCGCGCAACGCGGCGGCCGGCAGCCTCCGGCAGAAGGACCCCCGGGTCACCGCGTCCCGCCCGCTGCGCCTGGTCGTGCACGGCATCGGTGCCCGCCGCGGCTTCCAGCCGGCCTCCCAGTCCGAGTCGTACGCCGCGCTGAGGGCCTGGGGCCTGCCGACCAGCGATCGGTGGCGCGTCGTGCCCGACCTGGCCGGCGTTGCGGAGTTCATCGCCTACTACGCGGAGCACCGGCACGACGTCGAGCACGAGATCGACGGTGTGGTCGTCAAGGTCGACCCGGTCTCCATCCAGGGCCGGCTCGGCTCGACCAGCCGCGCGCCGCGCTGGGCGATCGCCTTCAAGTACCCGCCGGAGGAGGTCAACACCAAGCTGCTCGACATCGACGTGAACGTCGGGCGGACTGGCCGGGTCACCCCGTTCGCCGTCCTGGAGCCGGTCCGGGTGGCCGGGTCGACGGTCGCGCTGGCCACGCTGCACAACGCCCGCGAGGTCGAGCGCAAGGGGGTGCTGATCGGCGACACGGTGGTGATCCGTAAGGCCGGTGACGTCATCCCCGAGGTGCTCGGTCCGGTGGTCGAGTTGCGTCCCGCCGACGCTCGGCCGTTCGTCATGCCGACCACCTGCCCGGCCTGCGGCACCCCGCTCGCCCCGTCGAAGGAGGGCGACGTCGACATCCGTTGCCCGAACACGCGCAGCTGCCCGGCCCAGCTCCGCGAGCGGGTCTTCCACCTCGCCGGGCGGGGGGCCTTCGACATCGAGGTCCTCGGCTACAAGGGCGCCGCCGCGCTGCTCGACGCGCAGATCATCACGGACGAGGGCGACCTGTTCGGCCTCGACGCCGAGCAGCTCGCCCGGTCACCGTTCTTCGTCAACAAGGACGGCAGCCTCGGCAGCAACGCGGTGAAGCTGCTGGAGAACCTGGCGGTGGCCAAGGAACGCGACCTGTGGCGGGTGCTGGTGGCGCTCTCCATCCGGCACGTCGGCCCGACGGCGGCGCAGGCGCTCGCCCGGCACTTCCGGTCGGTCGAGGGGATCGACAAGGCCACCGAGGAGGAGCTGTCCTCGGTCGACGGCGTCGGGCCGACCATCGCCGCGAGCATCCGGGAGTGGTTCGCGGTCGACTGGCACCGCGAGGTGGTGCGGAAGTGGGCCGAGGCCGGCGTCCGGATGGCGGAGGAGGCGGTCGACGAGGGGCCGCGCCCCCTGGAGGGGGTGACCGTGGTGGTGACCGGCACGCTCTCCGGTTTCTCCCGGGACCAGGCGGCGGAGGCGATCCAGTCCCGGGGCGGCAAGGTCAGCGGGTCGGTGTCCAAGAAGACCGCGTTCGTGGTGGTCGGCGACAATCCGGGCTCCAAGGCCGACAAGGCGGTGAGCCTCAAGGTGCCGACGCTGGACGAGGAGGGCTTCCGCGTCCTGCTCGACTCCGGTCCGGACGCCGCCCAGAAGGTCGCCCGGATCGGCGAATAGCCGGGGATCTTGGGCGCGTATACCAACTTAATTACGACTACGACCGATTCGTGACTGTCGGACGGGGAAACTCGGCACCTGGGGCGTTTCATTGGGGCACGGCGTACGGACGGGTACGCCGTTCGTGACCGCCGGAGGTGTGATGGAGACCGCCGACCCGCGCAACTCCGTCCCACCAGGACGGGTGGCGCCGTTCTCCGCCTTCGTGGCCGCGGTCATCGCCGTGGCCGCGTTGGTCTCGGCCGCTCCTCTGCTCGCGTTCACCGACCAGGTGTCCCGGCTTCCCGCCGCGTTCTGGACCATGGCCGTGCTGGCCGTCGCCTGCGACGCCCGTCCGTTCGTCGCGCCCGGGCGGCGCCAGTCGTCGGCGGTGTTCCCGTCGACGTGCTTCACCTTCGCGATCCTGCTCGGCTGGGGGCTGGGCCCGGCGGTCGCCGTGCAGGCCGTTGCCGTGGTCGTGTCGGGAGCCCGGTTGGGATACGCCCCCTGGCGGACCGCCTTCAACGCCGGGCAGTACGCGTGCGCGCTCGGTGCCGCGTACGCCGTCACCCGCCTCGGTCCCGGCGACCTGTTCGACGGCGGCCGGCTGCGGGGGACCGACGTGGCGGTCGTGGGCGGGGCGATGCTGGCCTGGTTCGCCGTCAACTACGGCCTGGTCAGCTCGGCGGTGCGGCTGCGCTTCGGTGAGCGCTGGACGCCCGGCCTGCGGCAGGGCCTGGGGTTCGAGCTGCTGTCCACCGGTTCGCTGCTGCTGCTCGCGCCGGTGCTGGTCACCGCCGCCCGGGCGAGCGCGGCGCTGATCCCGCTGGTGCTCGTGCCGCTGTTCGCCGTCTACCGGATGGCCCGGCTCAGCGTGGAGCAGCAGCAGCTCGCCTCCCTCGACCCGCTCACCGGGCTGCCCAACCGCAAGGCGCTGCTCGCCGAGGTCGGCGAGCAGTTGCACCTGCACGCGGAGCGGGCGGCGCGCGGCGAGCCGCCCGCCCGGCTGGCGCTGCTGCTGATCGACCTGGACCGGTTCAAGCACGTCAACGACGCGCTCGGGCACGCGGTGGGTGACCGGCTGCTGGTCGAGGTGAGCGCCCGTCTCACCGAGGTGGTCGGGCGGGACATGGTCGCCCGGCTCGGCGGGGACGAGTTCGCCATCGTGATGACGGGGCTGACCGACGCCGGCGAGGCGCGCGAGTTGGCCGACCGGGTGGTCGCGGTGCTGGCTGAGCCGGTGCCGCTGGACGGGCTGCCGCTGGACGTCGGCGGGTCGATCGGCATCGCGCTCTTCCCCGACCACGGGGAGGACTTCGCCACCCTCATGCGCCACGCCGACGTGGCGATGTACGACGCGAAGCACCGCAACGACACGGTCGCCGTGTACGCGGCCGAGTCCGACCACAACTCCGCCGAGCGGCTCGGGCTCCTGGCCGACCTGCGCCGGGTCCTGGAGACCGGGGCGTCGGCCGCCGATCCCTCGACCGCCCAGCCGGGACCGGGCGAGCCGGCCCCGGACGCCGGCGCTCCGGGCCTCGACGGCCGGCCGGAAGCGGAATTCGCTGACCCCGACGTCGAAGCGGCCGGTGGCGAGACGGTGGGCGCCAACGGCCGGGACGGGGACGTGACCCAGCCGGTGCTCGCCCCCGGTGGGCCGGCGCTGGCGGTTCCGGCCACCGCGCGGGGTGGGGACGGCGCCGCGCTGCCGGCCCGCGACGGCGGCTCCCGTACCGGCCGCTGGCGGCTGCGTGGCCGGCGGCAGCGGGACGACGACCTGGCCCACACCGACGAGCTGATCCAGCGGATCGTCACCGCCGCCGACCCGATCCGCCGCCGGGAGGCGCGGGCGGCGGGAGCCGACGCACCAGCGGCCGGCGCCGCCGGACCGCCGGGCGTCGCCGCCGGGCACCCGGCCGGTCCCGCCGCACACCCGGGCGTCGCCGCCGGGCACCCGGCCGCTGCCGACCGGGCCGACCCCGCGCGGCACCACGACCGCGCCGGTGGCGCACGGAACGGATCGCGGGGCCGGGGCGGCGGCCGTCCCGACGGGACCCCGCAGCGCCGGGGCCGTGGCACGGCCGACCGGCAGTCCGGCGAGCCGGCCGCTGACGCCGGTGAGATCACGATGTATTACCAGCCGCAGATCGCGATCGCCACCGGCGAGGTGGTGGGTGTCGAGGCGCTGCTGCGCTGGCGGCACCCGCGGCGGGGGATGGTCGACCCGGAGGAGCTGATCCGGGTGGCGGAGCAGAGCGCCGTGATGCGCCTGCTCACCTTCCGGGTGGTCGACGACGTGGTGGAGCAGCTCGCGAAGTGGTCGGCCGCCGGTCTCGGATTGCGGGCCTCGCTCAACGTCAGCGTGCGGGACCTGCACACCGGCGAGATCGCCGACCGGATCGCCGGCCGGCTGGCCCGGTACGGCGTACCGCCGCAGCGCCTTCAGCTGGAGATCACCGAGGGGGCCCTGATGGCGGACCCGCGCCGGGTGCTGGCCACCATCTCCCGGCTGCACCGCCTCGGGGTGGGGATCGCGCTGGACGATTTCGGCACCGGGTACTCGTCGTTGCAGCACCTGCGCCGGCTGCCGCTGTCCGAGGTGAAGGTGGACCGCTCCTTCGTGCTGGGCATGGCGGAGGACGCCGACGACGCGGCGATCGTCACGTCGATGATCGAGCTGGCCGGCGCGCTCGGGCTGCGGGTGGTCGCCGAGGGGGTCGAGGACGAGCGCACCTGGCGGCTGCTGCACGCGGCCGGGTGCGACGCCGCGCAGGGCTGGTTCTACGCCCGGCCGATGCCGGCCGAGGAACTCGTCGCCTGGCTGGCCCGGTACCGCCCGGTCCGTCCGGCCGCCGGTCCGGACACCGCGGTCCCGCGCCGGCACCCGCGTTGAGCGTGCGCGGGAAACCGGGGCGCGGCGGGACCGCTCGTGGTCGGCGCCCCCGACGAGCCGGGGGTGCGGGCAGTGGCGTCCGGCGGGCTCGGAGGGGGAGTCGGGGACGCGCCGCCAAGGCGGAACAATAGACTCGCTCCGGTCACCGCGCGTCACGCACCACCGCCGCGGTCGGCGCAGGAGGACCCAGCAGGACAGCCACGAAGGGGGCACCGATGGCCGCCATTTCCCGCGAGGAGGTCGCGCACCTGGCGCGACTGTCGCGGCTCGCCGTGACGGAGGAGGAGCTGGACACCTTCGCCGGCCAGCTCGACGTGATCCTCCAGGCGGTCGCCCAGGTCGGCGAGGTCGCCGCCGCGGACATTCCGCCGACCTCCCACTCCGTGCCGCTGACGAACGTGCTGCGGGAGGACGTGGTGACGCCGTGCCTGACCCCCGAGGAGGCGCTGTCGGGCGCGCCCGACGCCGAGGAGCAGCGGTTCCGCGTCCCGCGGATCCTGGACGAGGATGTGGCATCGTGACCGATCTGACGAGACTGACCGCCGCGGAGCTCGCCGGCCTGGTGGCCAAGGGCGAGGCTTCCGCCGTCGAGGTCACCCAGGCCCACCTGGACCGGATCGCCGCCGTCGACGACCGCGTGCACGCGTTCCTGCACGTCGACACCGCCGGTGCGCTGGACGCGGCCCGCGCGGTGGACGAGCGCCGCGCCGCCGGTGAGAAGCTGGGCCCCCTCGCGGGCGTGCCGGTCGCGGTCAAGGACGTGCTCACCACGAAGGGCGTGCCGACCACCGTCGGCTCGAAGATCCTGGAGGGCTGGCGCCCGCCGTACGACTCGACGATCGTGCAGCGGCTGCGTGCCGCGGGCACGGTGATGCTCGGCAAGACCAACATGGACGAGTTCGCGATGGGCTCCTCCACCGAGTACTCGGCGTACGGCGCGACCCACAACCCCTGGGACCTGAACCGGATCCCGGGTGGCTCGGGCGGTGGCAGCGCCGCGGCCCTCGCCGCGTACGAGGCGCCGCTCGCGATCGGGTCGGACACGGGCGGCTCGATCCGCCAGCCCGGCGCCGTCACCGGCACCGTCGGTGCGAAGCCGACGTACGGCGGGACGTCCCGGTACGGCCTGGTGGCGTTCTCGTCCTCGCTGGACACGCCCGGCCCGTGCGCCCGTACGGTGCTGGACGCCGCGCTGCTGCACGAGGCGATCGCCGGCCACGACCCGCGCGACTCCACCTCCATCCCGGCCCCGGTGCCGGACGTGGTGGCCGCCGCGAAGCTCGGCGCGACCGGGGACCTGACCGGCGTCAAGCTGGGCGTGGTGGAGGAGTTCGCCGGCGAGGGCGCCGAGCCGGGCATCACGGCCGCGTTCCGCGACGCGGTCGACACGCTCACCAAGCTGGGCGCCGAGATCGTCGAGGTGTCCTGCCCGCACTTCAGGTACGCGCTGCCGGCGTACTACCTGATCGCCCCGAGCGAGTGCTCCTCCAACCTGGCCCGGTTCGACGGTGTCCGCTTCGGCCTGCGGGTCGGCGACGACGGCAACCGGTCGCTGGAGGAGGTCATGTCGCTGACCCGCGAGGCCGGCTTCGGCCCCGAGGTCAAGCGCCGCATCATGATCGGCACGTACGCCCTCTCGTCGGGCTACTACGACGCGTACTACGGGCAGGCGCAGAAGGTCCGCACGCTCATCACCCGGGACTTCACCGCCGCGTTCGAGCAGGTCGACGCGCTGATCTCGCCGACGACGCCGTTCGTGGCGTTCCCGATCGGGGCGCGCACCTCCGACCCGTACCAGATGTACCTGGCCGACCTGTTCACCATCCCGACGAACCTGTACGGCGGTCCGGGCATCTCGGTGCCGTGCGGCCTGTCCGAGGGGTTGCCGGTCGGGCTCCAGGTCATGGCACCGACGATGGCCGACGACCGGATGTACCGGGTCGCGGCCGCGCTGGAGAGCGCCGTCGGCACGTTCACCCCACCGGCACTGTGAGGCAGGAGCACCGATGACGACGACACTGCCCGCGTACGACGAGGTCGTCGCGCGCTTCGAACCGGTGATCGGCCTGGAGACCCACGTCGAGCTGGGCACGAACACCAAGATGTTCTGCGGCTGCCCGACCGACTTCGGCGGCGCGCCGAACACCCGGGTCTGCCCGGTCTGCCTGGGCCTGCCGGGCTCGCTGCCGGTGGCCAACAAGGCGGCCATCGAGGCGACGATCCGGATCGGTCTGGCGCTGAACTGCTCGATCGCCGAGTGGTGCCGGTTCGCGCGGAAGAACTACTTCTACCCGGACATGCCGAAGAACTTCCAGATCAGCCAGTACGACGAGCCGCTCTGCGTCGACGGCTACCTGGACGTCGACGTGAACGGCGAGACCGTGCGCATCGGCATCGAGCGGGTGCACCTGGAGGAGGACACCGGCAAGACGTTGCACGTCGGCGGCGCGACCGGTCGCATCCACGGCGCCACCGAGTCGCTGGTGGACTACAACCGGGCCGGCATCCCCCTGGTCGAGATCGTCACCAAGCCGGTCACCGGCACCGGCGCGCTGGCGCCGGAGGTGGCCCGCGCGTACGTCACCGAGCTGCGTGACGTGATCCGCTCGCTCGGCGTCTCCGACGTGCGGATGGAGGAGGGTTCGCTGCGCTGCGACGTCAACACCTCCCTCAACCTGCCCGGGGAGGAGTGGGGCACCCGCACCGAGACGAAGAACGTCAACTCGCTGCGTTCGGTGGAGCGGGCGGTCCGCTCGGAGATGATCCGGCAGGCGTCGGTGCTCGACGTGGGCGGCCGGATCACCCAGGAGACCCGGCACTTCCACGAGGACACCGGTGACACCACGCCGGGCCGGTCCAAGGAGACGGCGACCGACTACCGGTACTTCCCCGAGCCGGACCTGGTGCCGCTCGCGCCGGACCCGGCGTGGGTGGCCGAGCTGAAGGCCGCGCTGCCCGAGCTGCCCCGGTTGCACCGGCGGCGCCTGCAGGAACAGTGGGGTCTGTCCGACCTGGACATGCAGTCGGTGCTCAACGCCGGTGCGGTCGAGCTGATCGAGGCGACGGTCGCCGCCGGCGCGACCCCGGCCGCCGCCCGCAAGTGGTGGCTCGGTGAGCTGTCCCGCCGCGCCAACGAGGCCGGCGTGGAGCTGGCCGACGTCGGGGCCACCCCGTCGCAGGTGGCCGAGCTGCAGAGCCTGGTCGACGCGGGCAAGCTCAACGACAAGCTGGCCCGGACCGTCCTGGAGGGCGTCGTGGCCGGCGAGGGTACGCCCACCGAGATCATGACCAACCGGAACCTGGAGGTCGTCTCGGACACCGGGGCGCTGACCGCCGCCGTGGACGAGGCGATCGCCGCCAACCCGGACATCGCCGACAAGGTCCGTGGCGGCAAGACGGCCGCGGCCGGCGCGCTGGTCGGCGCGGTCATGAAGACCACCCGGGGTCAGGCCGACGCCAAGACCGTCCGCGAACTGATCCTGACCCGCCTGGGCGCCCAGGGCTGACGTGCAAGGAAGGGCCCCTTCTTAACGCCTGGTGCATAGGAAGGGGCCCTTCCCAACCCCCCCCACACCCCTCGGAGGGCGTCAACGGCGACGCCCGGATGGAGTCACCGTGAACCAGCACGACCTCGACGTCCTCGACGAGATCCAGCGGCGGGTGCTCTGGCTCGCCACCCGCATCGTCGACGCCGCCAACCACGACCGGGACACCGGTGACGGGGTGAAGGTGGGCGGGCACCAGGCGTCGAGCGCCTCCCTGGTCACCGCGATGACCGCGCTGTGGTTCGCGCACCTCGACGCCGAGGACCGGGTCGCCGTGAAACCGCACGCGTCGCCGGTGTTCCACGCCGTCCAGTACCTGCTCGGCAACCTGGACCGGTCGTACCTGACCCGGTTGCGGGCGCGGGGCGGCCTCCAGTCGTACCCGTCCCGGACCAAGGACCCCGACGAGGTGGACTTCTCCACCGGCTCGGTCGGGCTGGGCGCCGCCGCGCCGCTGTTCGCCGCGGCCACCCGCCGCTACGTCGACGCGCACTTCGGCGAGCGCCCGCGCTCCCGGTTCATCGCCCTGATCGGCGACGCCGAGCTGGACGAGGGCAACATCTGGGAGGCCGTCGCCGACCCCGCGACCACCGGCCTCGGGAACGTCATGTGGGTGGTCGACTTCAACCGGCAGTCGCTGGACCGGGTGGTTCCCGGCGTCCGCATCGACCAGTGGCGGGGGCAGTTCGAGGCGGCCGGCTGGCACGTGGTCGAGGTCAAGTACGGCCGCCGGCTCGCCGAGGCGTACGCCCGGCCCGGCGGCGAGGCGCTGCGCGACTGGATCGACGCGATGCCCAACGAGCAGTACCAGTCGCTGTTCGGGCTGGCCGGGCCGGCCCTGCGCAAGCAGTTCCTCGACGGTGCCCCGGCGGGCGTCGCCGACCTGATCGCGGACGTCTCCGACGACGAGCTGGGCCCGCTCGTCACCGATCTCGGCGGCCACGACCTGGCGGCCATGCTCGACGCGTACGCCCAGTGCGACGCGGTCACCGACCGGCCCAGCGTCGTCTTCGCGTACACCGTCAAGGGCTGGGGGCTGCCGATCGCCGGCAACCCGCGCAACCACTCGGCTCTGCTCACCACCGAGCAGGTCGCCGCCCTGCGCGCCGCGCAGGGCCTGACGTCCGAGACCGAGTGGGACCGCCTCGACCCGGCGTCCCCGGCCGGCATCCGGGCCGGCGAGCGCCGGGAGGCGCTGTCCCGCGCGCCGCGCACGCGGGCGCTGGGCGTCCCGGTCCCGGAGACCACCCGGGTACGCGCGAACAAGCCGATCTCCACCCAGGAGGTCTTCGGTCGGGTGCTGGTCGACCTGGCCCGCGACCCGCAGGTGGGGCGTTACCTGGTCACCACCGCGCCCGACGTGGCCACCTCGACCAACCTGGCCGGGTTCATCAACAAGACCGGGGTGTTCGCCCCGACCGAGCAGCGTTCCTGGAGCGAGGACCGGATGCTGCGCTGGACCGAGAGCCCGGCCGGGCAGCACATCGAGCTGGGCATCTCGGAGATGAACCTGTTCCTGCTGCTCGGGCAGCTCGGCCTGTCGTGGGACCTGTCCGGGCAGCCGCTGCTGCCGGTCGGCACCGTGTACGACCCGTTCGTGCTGCGCGGCCTCGACGCGTTCCTGTACGGCACCTACTCCGGGTCGCGGTTCGTCGTCGCGGGCACCCCGTCGGGCGTCACCCTCGCGCCCGAGGGCGGCGCACACCAGTCGACGATCACCGCCAGCGTCGGCCTGGAGCTGCCCGGGGTCACCTTCGTCGAGCCCGCGTACGCGGCCACCCTGGACTGGCTGCTCTGCGACGCGTTCGGCCAGATCGCGCAGGGCGGGGCGCCCGCCGCCACCGCCGCACCGGCCGAGGACGGCGCGTACTACTTCCGGCTCAGCACCCGCCCGATCGACCAGGCGCCCTTCGAGGCGGCCCGCGCCCGCCTCGGCGACGCCGTGCTGCGCCGGCAGGTGCTCGCCGGCGCGTACCGCCTGGTCGACGCCCACCAGGCGTACCCGCACCTGGCGGACGCCCCGGTCGTGCAGATCGCCGCGTCCGGTGCGGTGCTGCCGGAGGTGCTGGCCGCCGCCGCGGAACTGGCCGAGGAGGGCGTCGCCGCGCACGTCGTGGACGTCACCAGCCTGGACCGTCTCTACGGGGCCTGGCAGCGCACCCTGCGGCAGGGCGTGCGCACCGCCACGGTCCCCAGCGTCCCCGGTGCCCTGCGGTCGGCCTTCGCCGACCGGGTGCCGGTGGTGACGGTGCACGACGCCGCCTCGCACGCGATGGCCTGGCTCGGCTCGGCGGTCGGCGCTCCGGCGGTGCCCCTCGGCGTGGACGAGTTCGGTCAGTCCGGCAGCGTCACCGAGCTGTACGAACTGCACGACCTCCTCCCCGGCAGCATCGTCAACGCCGCTCTCGCCGCCCTGTCCCTCCGCTGACGCGGGCGCCGCCGGCGCGTACGCCCGCGCCCGGGTCAGCGGGTCGGGGTCGGGGTGACCGGGGCGGGGGCGCCGGCCTTCGGGTCCTCCACGATGTGCCGCTGGAGGTTCACCTGGGCCTGCCCGGTGCCGCCCACCGTGATGTCGTCGTACGCCTGGAGCAGCTTGTTCTCGTCGTCGAAGTACAGGACGCTCATCGACAGGGGCGTCGGCTGCTCGCCCTCCAGCCCGCGCAGGCCGGCGCCGCCGCTCGACCCCTGCACCATCAGCAGGGTGGGCGACTGACCGGGTGCCTGCGGCAGCTTGGACACGTCGCGCCGGTGGGTGTGGCCGGCGAGCACCAGGGGAGTGGTGCCGGCGAGCGGCCCGGCGGACGCGGGATCGTGCACCAGCCCGATGTTCACCGGCCGGGGCGAGCTGCGTACCGTCGCGGCGAGCTTGTCGCCGGTGTCGATGAGCTGGTCGGCGGTCTCCCGGGTCAGGCCGCTGCCCGCCGGCGAGGTGCTCTTGTCCGGGGTGAACCGGGGGTCGCCGATGCCGGCGATGGTCAGCCCGGCGACGGTGGTGGTGTTGTTGTCGAGCACGATCGCGTTGCGCTGGCGGGCCACCGCCGCCGCCGTACGGCCCGAGTCGTGGTTGCCCCGGATGAACACGTACGGCTTCTGGAGCAGCCCGATCGCGCCGACGTAGGACGCCTCCGGCTCGCTGCCCCAGTCGGTGATGTCGCCGGTGTCCACCACCACGTCGATGTTGAACTGCTCCACCACGGTGCGGATGAGCTGCCAGGCCGCGGGGTTGAGGTGCATGTCGGAGATGTGCAGGACCCGGGTGGTGTCCGGGTCCGGCTCGTACACGGGCAGCGCCGAGACGGTGGTGTAGAGCTGGCTGACGTTGCCGACGATGTGCTGGAGCTGCTCGGCGTACCGGGTGTAGTCGTTGGCGATCCGGCGCGCGTCACCGACGATGGCCGGCGCGTTGACCAGCAGCCCCTCGTAGCGCGGCTCCTCGATCGCCTGGGGGCGCAGGGTGGACGCCGCGGTGCCGAGGCTGACCGCGGTCACCGCCAGCGCGAGCCCGCCCGCCCAGGCGGCCCGCCGGGTGTCGCGGAACACCAGCAGGGCCAGCACCAGGGTGACCAGCACCGTCGAGGCCGCCGTACGCAGGCCCAGCCGCATCACGCCCTCGCGGACGTCGTCGACCGCGGTGCGGCTCGCCTGGCTGAGGCTGGCCGGGTCGTCGAGGAGCGCCTCGGTGCGGCCCTGGTCGAGCGCACCCAGCTCCACGGTCAGGTGGGTCGGCCCGTCGTGGCTGTCGAGCAGCAGCGCGCCGAGCGGGGGGACGTCGACGGTGGTGCTGCCGGTGAGCGCCGGGGCCACCGTCAGGTCCGCCTGGAACGGCCCGATGTCGGTGCTGACCCGGCCGCCGGCCAGCGCACCGATCATGACCCCGGCCAGGGCGACCGCGAGGACCGCCAGCGTCACACCGGTCGCGCGGAGGGCCCGCCACCTGCGCCGGCCGTCGGTCGGCCCGCGGAGGGCGAACCGCCGTGTACGGCCGGCCTTCGGTGCCACGTCGCTCCGGCCCTCCTGCTGCTCGTTCTCCTGCCCGTCCATGCTGAGATTCTGACCTGCCCGCCGACGGATCTTGGCAAACCTTGCGCGTGGCGTCCCCCGACGTCAGCTTCGTCCGGCTCCGCCCTGAGCGAACACCAGGCGCAGCAGCCGGTCGTCCTCCGGTGCCGGGTCGCCGCGCCCGTCGTGGTTCGACGTGCTCACCCACAGCGAGCCGTCCGGCGCCGCCGCGGCCGCCCGCAGCCGGCCGAAGCGGTTGGTCAGCAGGTCACGCGGCTGGCCGAGCACCGTACCGGTCTCGGTCAGCTCGACCAGCCAGAGCCGCCGGCCCCGCAGGCAGGCCGTCGCCAGCACCGACTCCGCCCGGGCGAGCCCGGAGCACGAGGCGTCGGAGGTGGGCCACTGGGTGATCGGGTTGACGTACCGGCGGTCGTCGGAGCGGCCCTCGACCTCCGGCCACCCGTAGTTGCGGCCCTTGACGATCTCGTTGATCTCGTCCCAGGTGTTCTGTCCGAATTCGACCGCGTACATCTTCTGGTTGGCGGCCCAGGTGAACCCCTGCACGTTCCGGTGTCCGAGCGACCAGACCGGGGAGTCGGGGAACGGGTTGCCGGGCGCGGGCTTCCCGTCGGTGGTGATCCGCAGGATCTTGCCGCCGAGGCGCTTGGCGTCCTGCGACTGCGTCCGGTCGCCGGCGTCGCCGGTGCTGGCGTAGAGCTGGCCGTCCGGCCCGAACGCGAGGCCACCGCCGTTGTGGATGCCCGCCTTCGGGATGCCGGTCAGGATCGGCTGGGGCCGCTCGCCCAGCCGGAGCCGCGCGATCCGGTTGTCGCGCTCGGCGGTGTAGTAGATGAAGATCGTCCGGTCCCGCTGGTAGCTCGGCGAGACGGCGATGCCCATCAGCCCGCCCTCGCCGCCGGCCGTCACCTCGGCGACCGTCTGCACCCGGGTGACCTTCAGGCCGTCGGGGCCGGACTCGGGGCCGACCTGGAGGATGCGGCCGGTGTCCCGTTCGGTGACCAGCGCTCCCCCGTCGGGCAGGAAGGCGATGCCCCACGGCACGCGCAGGCCCTTGGCGAGCACGGTGGCCACGACCTCCCGGCCGGCGCCGCCGGGGCTCGCCGTCGCCGACGGCGTGGGGAAGGTGGGCGGCTCACCGGCCCGGTCCGGCTCCGGCTCGCCGAAGGTGCAACCGGTGGTGACCAGCAGCGCCGCGCACGAGGCGGCGAGCGCCGCCCGGAGGCGGCGGGTGCGACGGTACGGGGGACGGGCGCTCACCCGGCCCAGCGTAGCCCGCTGCGGTGGCGATGCGGGCCCGCCGGGCATCGCCGGTCGGCGCGACGGAGGTCAGCGGGCGCGGACGGCGAGCAGCGCGATGTCGTCCTCACGGCGGTGCGCCGCGGTCACCAGCAGGTCGCACAGCCGGTCCAGGGGCAGGCTTTCCGTACCCCGGAGCCGGTCGGCCAGCTCGTCGAGGCCGGTGTCGATGGGCTGGTCCCGCCGCTCCACCAGGCCGTCGCTGAAGAGCAGCAGCGTGTCGCCGCCGGCGAGCGTCGCGTGGTGGGTGGTCCGCCGTACCGGTGCGGTCAGGCCGAGCAGGGGCTCCGGCGGCGCCGCCAGGGCCTCCACGGTGCCGTCCGCGCGTACCACGAGGGGCGCCGGGTGCCCGGCGTTGCACCAGGCGACCGACTGGCCGCCCCGGCCGTCCGACCGCAGGCGGACCAGGACGGCGGTGGCTACGGCGGGGATCCGCAACCCGCGGATCGTGTCGTCCAGGTGGCGCATCAGGTCGGCGACGGCGTCCGTCCGGCCGTACGCGTTGCCCCGGACCAGGTTGCGGAGCTGCCCCATGGTGGCGGCCGCCTCGATGTCGTGCCCGGCCACGTCCCCGATCGCGGCGACCAGGTCGCCGTCGGGTTGCCGGAAGACGTCGTACCAGTCGCCACCGACCTCGACCCGGTCCGCCGCCGGCTGGTACCGGGCGGCGAGCTCCAACCGGTCGTCGGTGGGCAGCGGCGGCAGCATGCTGTGTTGCAGGACGTGGGCGACGTGCCGCTGCTCCCCGTACATCGAGCTGTTGCCGATCGCCTGCCCCGCCCGGCGGCCGATCTCCACGGCGGTGAGCAGGTCGCCGTCGTCGAGATGCCGTCGGGCCGGGCCGTTGACGAGAGTGACCGTCCCGAGCACGCGGTCGCGGCCGGTGTCCGTGATCGGCACGGTGAGATGCGAGGCGAAGCCCAGCCGCTCGGCGATCTCGGGCATCTCGGAGCCGATCGTGCCGCTCCGCACGTCGGCGAGGGTGGCGGCGGCGCCGAGCACCGGTGTGCCGGTGCGCAGCACGGTCAGGGTGATCGACCCGGGCCCGAGTCGGGTGCGCATGAGCTGGGCGAAGCGGGCCACGTCCGCCGCGCGGGCCGGATCCCGGTGCGCCGCCACCACGTCGTGCAGCCCGCCGTCCGGGCCCACCACGCTGACCACGCACCAGTCGGCGAGCAGCGGGACCATGGTGGCGGTGAGCTGGCGCAGCGCGGTGCCGATGTCGAGGGTGCCGGCCAGCGTCTCGCTCAGTCCGGCCAGCAGCGCCAGCCGTGAGTGCGCCTCCTCGGCCCGCCGCCGGGCCTGCTCCGCGCCGTCGAGCGCGATCCGCAGCCGCAGCTCGGACGAGCAGGCCGCCGCCAGGTCGGCGAGCGTCCGCAGCTGGGCGGCGGTCCAGGCCCGGGGCTTGCTGTCGATCGCGCACAGCGAGCCCAGGACCCGACCGTCCAGGTCGGTCAGGGGCATCCCGGCGTACGCGACCACACCGAGGTCGGGGATGGCCAGGTTGTCCCGCACCCGGGGGTAGAGCCGCGCGTCGGGCAGCACCATGGGCGTTTCCAGGTCGACCACGTGCTGGCAGAACGAGTGGCTGAGCGGGGTCTCGCGCCGGTCGGCCCACGGTTGGGGCAGCCCGGTCTCACCCGGGAAGAACTGTCGTTCGGCGTCGACCAGGGAGACCAGCGCGACGGGCACGTCGAGCAGGTCCGCCACCAGCCGGGCGAAGCGGTCGAAGGCGTCGTCGGGGGTGGCGGCCAAACGCGTCTCCGCGAGCGCCCGCAGCCGGGCGGGGTCGCCGAGGCCCAGGATCGGGACGGACCGCCCGGAGGGTCGGTCGGTGCCGTCGCTCATGGAACCACCTGTCTGGCCGCGTTGACGATCCGGAGACCGGCTGGCACTCCGGCTCCCGTTATACCCGCCCGAGGGGCGGATCGATGCCGCCCGTCGGTCGCCCTGGTCACCCGCGACCCGGCGCCCGTTCGGGTGTGGGAGACCGCCCCGAAGGGCGCCCGGCCGGCCGAGGGCCTATCGTCGGCGGGCGTGAAGCTGTGGATCCCGCACGAGGACGGCCCGTCCCTGCTCGGTGACCTGCCACCGGGCGTCACCGTGGAGGTGGCGTCGGACCCGACGCGCCTCCCGTCGACGGTGTCCGACGTCCGGTTCTGGGTGCCGCCCTTCCTCGCCGGGCCGGCGGCCACCGCCCTGCTGCGGGACCTGCCCGACCTCGAGGTCGTGCAGTTGCTCTCCGCCGGGGCGGACGCGTGGGTCGGCCGGATGCCGGCCGGGGTGACGCTCTGCGACGCCCGCGGGGTGCACGACCCGGCCACGGCCGAGTGGGTGGTCACGGCGATCCTCTCCCACCTGCGGGCCTTCCCGGCGTTCGCCCGCGCGCAGGCCCGCCGCGAGTGGGCGTACGCCCAGGTGACGCCGACCGACGAGTTGATCGGCAAGCGGGTGCTCATCGTCGGGGCCGGCTCGATCGGCGCCGCGGTCCGGCGGCGCCTCGAACCGTTCGAGGTGAGCCTCACCCTGGTCGCGCGGACGGCCCGGCCGGGCGTCCACGGAGTGGCCGAGCTGCCCCGGCTGCTTCCCGAGGCCGACGTGGTGGTGCTGCTGGTGCCGCTGACCGAGCGGACCCGTGGGCTGGTCGACGGGGCGTTCCTCGGGGCCATGCGGGACGGCGCGTTGCTGGTCAACGCCGCGCGTGGCCCGGTGGCCCGGACCGAGGCGCTGGTCGCCGAGCTGCGTACCGGCCGGATCTCGGCCGCGCTGGACGTGACCGACCCGGAGCCGCTGCCCTCCGACCATCCCCTGTGGACGATGCCGAACGTGCTGCTCACCCCGCACGTCGCCGGCTCGGTACGCGGCCTGCTGCCACGGGCGTACCGGCTGGTGGGGGATCAGGTCCGCCGGTTCGCCGCCGGGGCGCCGCTGATCAACGCCGTGGTCGACGGCTACTGAGCCGGCTCGTCGGGCCGGCTCTGGCCGGTGGCGGCGACCAGCCGGGGCAGGTCCTTCCCGCGGACCGCCGGGAGCGGCACCTCCCGGCCGTCGTCGAGGCGGGCGACCGCCCGGCCGCGCGGATCGCTGGCCAGCTCGACGACCTGGTCCCAGGTGATGCGGCGCTCCCCGGTGAGCGCCCGCAGGCGTAGACCCCGGGAGTCGGCGTCGGTGCCGGCCCGCCACGCCCACAGGCCCACGGCGAGGGGGACGAGCAGCACCGGCAGGAAGTACCACTCGGCGTTGGCCAGTGGCAGGGCGCCGATGAAGGCGATCACCGCGGCCGCCGCGATGGCCTGGTTGTGCCGGAACCGGACGGTGTCGGAGCTGCTCACCCCCCGATGATCCCACCCTGCCCAGCCGCCGGACGCGGCGGGCCGCACCGGTCACCGCCCGACCCGGGCGGTGACGCACGTCACGGTAAGGTGGTCGTCACCGCCCGGTCGCCGCCTCGTTGACGAGGGTTGGGCACCGGACTTTTCGTTCGCGTCCCGCCCCGCCGCACCGCCCCCGTGCCCCCTCACGAAGGCGATCGCCGTGCCCCTCGCGTACCCGCTCCGCGCCCCGGCCCGCCGGCCGGCCCTGCCGGAGGTCGTCGTCCTCGCAGTGGTCACCGTGCTCCTGCTCGCCGCCGCGGTCGGACCGCTGCCCGCCCTGGGCGTGGTGGCGCTCACCGCGGCCGCCGGGAGCGCGCTCGCCGGCACCCGGCTGTCGCGGCTGGCCGCCGGCCCACCCCGTCCGGCCGCCCGGGACGGCGACACCCGGGCCGCCGCGCGGCGCCGGGCGGCCCGGCCCCGGCGGGTCGCCGCCCTGCTGGACGCGGCCGTCGTCGCCGCCGGGCTCACCGCCGCCGTCCTGCCGCTGACGGACGACGCGCAGCGCAGCAGCGCGGCCGTCACCGGGCTGGCCGTCGCGGCCGTGCTGTTCGGGGCCGGCCTGGCCGTGCTGGCCAACCCGCCGCACCCACCGGTCCGGGTCCGGCTGCGCCGCGCCGCCGACGCGGCCGGGCCGGGCGCCGGCCTGGCCCTCGCCGCCTGGTTGCTCCTGCCACGCGACAGCGTCGGCGCCCCGGCCCGTCTCGCCGCGGCGGTGGCGCTCGGCGTGCTGGCGGTGGCCGCGCTCACCGCGCTGACCGGGCCGCACCGCCACTCCGGTGCGGCCCGGTGCCGCGGTGGGGCGGCGCTCGCGCTGACCGGCCTGGTCGTGCTCGCCACGTTGACCGCCGGCCCCCTGCCCGACCGGGCCGGGCTGCTGGCCGTACCCCCGCTGGTGGGCGGGGTGCTGCTGACCGCGGGGGGTGCGCGGCGCGCGCTGCGCCCGGAGCTGGACCCGCCGCCGCGGCCGACCGCCGTCTGGCCGCGGGTGGTGGCACCGGCGGTCGCCGTGGTCGCGGCGACCGCCTGGTGGCTCGGTTCCGGGTTGGCGCCCGATCCGACCGCCGTGCTGCTCGCGCTCTGCGTGATCCCGCCACTGGTGCTCCGGGAGCTGCTCCGGCCCCGGCGGCGTCCGCACGCCGGGTGGGTTCCCGCGCCGGTGGACGGCGCGGCCGGGTCCGTCGGGGCGGGCGGCTCGGTGCCGCCGCCGGCGGGCGGGGCGGCCGGGGCCGGCCTGACCGGGGACCGGGATGCGCTGCTGCGGGCGCTCGCCGTGCTGCGGGACGCGCCGCCCCCGTCGAGTGCGCTGCTCGTGGTGGAGCTGCACGCGCCCAGCGCCGACGTGGCGGAGCGGCTCGCCGGTCCCGACCTGGCGGCCGAGGTGGCGCGCCGGACCCGGGCCGTCCTCGGCCCGGGCGACCTGGTGGCCGACGTGACCCACACGGGCTTCGCGGTGGCGACCGGCGTCGGGCCGTTGCTCGCGTACGCGCTGGGGACCCGGCTGGTCGCCGCGCTCACCCAGCCCTACCAGGTGCCCGGCGCGGTGCTGCGGCTCCAGGCCAGCATCGGGCTGGCCGAGACCGGCGGGACCGACCCGGAGGACGTGCTGCGCCAGGCGGACCTGGCTCGCCGGCGGGCCGTGCAGCTCGGCCGGGACCGGGTCGAGTGGTACGACGCCTACCTGGAGGAGCAGCTGGTCCGCCGCCTGGATCTGGAGCGGGAACTGCCCGGTGCGGTCGCCCGGGGGGAGCTGGACCTGGTCTTCCAGCCGGTGCTCGGGCTGGCCGACCGGGTGCCGGTGGGCGCGGAGGCGCTGCTGCGTTGGCGCAGCCCGGTGCTCGGCACGGTGCTTCCCGCCGAGCTGCTGCCGGTGGCGGAGGATCTCGACGTGGTGGGCGAGCTGGGCCTCTGGGTCCTCGACCGGGCCTGCCGGCAGCTGGCCGACTGGACCGGCACCGGGCGTGAGCTGTGGATGGCGATCAACGTGACCGTCCGTGAGTTGACCGCGCCGGACTTCGTGCCCCGGACGGCGGCGGTGCTCGACACGTACGGCTTGCCGCCGGATCGGCTGGTGGTCGAGGTGGCCGAGCCGAGGGTGGCGGCGGAGCTGCCGACGGTGGTGGCCCGGCTGGCGGGGTTGCGGTCGTTGGGTGTCCGCACCGCGCTGGACGACTTCCGCGCCGAGCACGCCTCCCTCGCGCAGCTACGCCGGCTCCCGATCGACCTGCTCAAGGTGGGCCCGGAGCTGGTGACCCGGGGGACGGACGCGTCGGGGCCGCTGATCGACGTGGTGGTGAGTGTCGGCGATCGGCTCGGCCTGGAGATCGTCGTCGAGGAGTTGGAGTCGGAGGACCAGGTGGCGGGGGCGCAGCGCGCCGGGTGCCGGTACGGGCAGGGGTTCGCCCTCGCCCGGCCGGCCACCGCCGAGCGGGTCGAGGCGTACTTCGACGAGTTCCCCTACGCGTCCCGCTGACGACGCTGCGGCTGAATCGGTTCAGCCGAGCCGGGGTGGCGACGCGGTGCTGCCGCGCGGGGTGAGGTGCGCGGTCTCGTCCTGGAACCCGCCGACCGGCGACCCGCCGATCAGGGCCAGCAGTTGGCGGGCGGCGTGGGCGCCGTACGCGGGGATGTCCCGGCCCAGCGCCGTCAGCGGCGGGTGCACGAGCCGGCACAGCGGTGAGTCGTCCCACGCCACGATGGACAGGTCGCCCGGGACGGCGAGCCCCATCTCCTGCGCCACCGACAGCCCGGCGATCGCCATCACGTCGTTGTCGTAGATGACGGCGGTGGGCCGCGCGGGCGAGCTGAGCAGGCGGCGGGTGGCGCGGGCGCCCTCCTCGCCGGTGTAGTCGGACGAGACGGTGACCGCGTCGGGCAGGTCGAGCCGCCGGCACACCTCGGTGAAGGCCTCGGTGCGGATGGACGTGTGCAGCAGCTCGGGCAGGCCGCCCACCCGGGCGATGCGGCGGTGGCCGAGGGCGACCAGGTACTCCATGGTCTCCACCAGGGCCGCCGCGTCGTCGGACCAGACGCTGGCCAGCCGCCCGGTGCCGCCGGGCCCGCCGATCACGACGGCGGGCAGGCCCAGCTCCTCCAGGACGGGGACGCGCCGGTCGTCGGCGCGCAGGTCGCACACGAGCACCCCGTCCACCCGCCGCTCGCCCCACCAGCGGCGGTAGACGGCGATCTCGGCGTCCTGGTCGGCGACCACCTGGAGGGTCAGCGCGTACGACCGGGCGGAGAGCTCCGCCTCGACGCCGCTGATCAGCTCCATGAAGAACGGCTCGATCCCGAGGGTGCGGGCGGGCCGGCACAACGCCAGGCCGATGGCGTCCGAGGTGGCGCCGGAGAGCGCCCGGGCGGCGCTGCTGCGGCTGAAGCCGATCTCCGCCGCGACGGCGAGGATGCGTTGCCGGGTCGCCTCCGAGACGCCGGGCTGACCGTTGAGCGCGTAGGAGACCGCTCCCTTCGAGACCCCGGCCCGGCGCGCGACGTCGGCGATGGTCGGCCGCTTCACCGGCGCCCCCTTCGTGCTCCGCCGCCCCGCGTCGGCGGCCGCTGATCACTTGCTCGGTTCAGCCTACGTCAGTCCGGGTCGTTGACAGGGTCGCAGGCCGCCCGTACGGTGTCGTAGCTTATCCGGTTCAGTAGATGTCGCTCGATGTCGGGAGCGATGCCAGTTGGGTGGAGGATGTGATGACGCGATCCCTGGCCCGGTGGGCGAGGAGAGCCGCCGTCGGCGCGGTCAGCCTCGTCCTACCGCCGGGTGCTGGCGGGCGCCCTCGTCGTCACCCTGCCCCTGCTGGTCATGCTGTTCATCGGTGGACGCCAGATCGTCCGCGGAATCATGGAAGGTGCGGTGAAGTCGTGACCCCGTTGCACGAGGGCTGGACCCTGCGGGCGCTGCCCGGACCGGAGGTGCCGGCCGCGGTCGCCGGCCGGGTGGTGCCGGCCACCGTCCCCGGCTGCGTCCACACCGACCTGCTCGCCGCCGGGCTCGTCCCCGACCCGTACCTCGACGACAACGAGACGCGGCTCGCCTGGATCGGGCGCACCGACTGGGTGTACGAGACGACGTTCGACCGGCCGTCGGGCGGGCACCAGCGCCTCGACCTGGTCTGCGCCGGCCTGGACACGGTCGCCACGGTGACCCTCAACGGCGCCGAGGTCGGCCGCACCGAGAACATGCACCGCGGGTACCGCTTCGACGTCACCGCCCTGCTGCGGGCCGGGGACAACGCCCTCGCCGTCCGCTTCGACTCGCCGTACCGGTACGCCGAGGCGCACCGTGACCGGCTCGGCGACCGGCCCAACGCGTACCCCGAGCCGTTCCCCTTCATCCGCAAGATGGCCTGCAACTTCGGGTGGGACTGGGGGCCCACGGTGGTCACCGCCGGCATCTGGCGGGAGATCGGCCTGCACGGCTGGTCCACCGCCCGGCTGCGGACCGTCCGCCCGCTGGTCACCGTCGCCGGCGGCGAGGGCCGGGTCGAGCTGCACGTCGACGTGGAGCGCGCCGCCGACGTGCCGGTCACCGTCCGCGCCTCCGTCGCCGGTGCCGACGCCGAGGCGCGGATCGCGGCGGGGGAGCACCGGGCCGTCCTGACCCTCACCGTCCGCGACCCGCAGCTGTGGTGGCCCTGGGGGTACGGCGACCAGGCGCGCCACACCCTGGACGTGGCCCTCGTCGACGGCGACGGCGCCGTGCTCGACACCTGGCGGCGGCGCATCGGCTTCCGGTCGGTACGGGTCGACACCGCCCCCGACGCGCACGGCGCCCCGTTCGCCCTGCACGTCAACGACACCCCGATCTTCGTCCGGGGCGTGAACTGGATCCCCGACGACGCCTTCCCCAGCCGGATCACCCGCCAGCGGCTGGCGCGGCGCTTCGACCAGGCCGCCGGCGCCAACGTCAACCTGCTGCGGGTGTGGGGCGGCGGCCGGTACGAGTCGGAGGACTTCTACGAGCTGGCCGACGAGCGCGGCCTCCTGGTGCAGCAGGACTTCCCCTTCGCCTGCGCCGCGTACCCCGAGGAGGAGCCGTTCGCCACCGAGGTCGCCGCGGAGGCGGCCGAGCAGGTGGTCCGCCTCGCGCCGCACCCGTCGCTGGTGCTGTGGACCGGCAACAACGAGAACATCTGGGGCTGGCACGACTGGGACTGGCAGGAGCCGCTCGCCGGGCGCACCTGGGGCCGCGGCTACTACCTGGACCTGCTGCCCCGGATCGTCGCCGAGCTGGACCCGACCCGCCCCTACTGGCCGGGCAGCCCCTGGTCCGGCAGCGAGGACATCCACCCCAACGATCCCGCCTACGGGACCACGCACATCTGGGACGTCTACAACACCGCCGACTACCTGACGTACCGCGAGTACGTGCCCCGCTTCGTCGCCGAGTTCGGCTGGCAGGCGCCCCCGGCGTACGCGACGCTGCGCCGGGCGTTGACCGACGAGCCGCTCGCCCACGACTCGCCCGGCATGGTCCACCACCAGAAGGCGACCGACGGCGACCGCAAGCTGCGCCGGGGTCTCGACGCCCACCTGCCGGCCCCGCGCGACTTCGACGACTGGCACTACTTCACCCAGCTCGTCCAGGCCCGCGCGATCCAGGTCGGGGTGGAGCACTTCCGCTCCCACCGGGACCGCTGCACCGGCACCATCGTGTGGCAGCTGAACGACTGCTGGCCGGTCACCTCCTGGTCCGCGGTCGACGGCGACGGCCGGCGCAAACCGCTGTGGTACGCGCTGCGCCGGGCCTACGCCGACCGGCTGCTCACCGTCCAACCCCGCGACGGCGGGCTGGCGCTGGTCGCGGTGAACGAGACCGGTTCGCCGTGGCGGACCGGGGCGACGGTCACCCGGCTCACCCTGGCCGGTGAGCCGCGGGCGAAGACCGCGGTCGAGCTGGACGTGCCGCCGTACTCCTCGGTGGTGCGGGCGCTGCCGGCGGAGCTGGCGCGGCCGGAGGAGGCCCGCCGGGAGCTGCTGCTCGCCGAGGCGGGGGAGGAGGCCGAGCGGGCGCTCTGGTTCTACGCCGAGGATCGCGACGTCGCGTGGCCGGCGGCCGGGTACGACGCGACGGTCGAGCCGGCCGACGCCGGCCACCGGGTCCGGGTCTCCGCGCGGACGATCCTGCGTGACCTGACCCTGTTCCCGGACCGCCTCGATCCGTCGGCCGAGGTCGACGAGGCGCTGGTGACGCTGCTGCCCGGCGAGTCCGTCACCTTCACCGTCCGCGCGCACACCCCGCTGGACCCCGCCGCGCTCACCCGCCGCCCGACCCTCCGCTGCGTGAACGACTGAAAGGAAGGGCCCCTTCTTAACGTCTCCGGTAGTGGAGGGGCCCCTTCTTAACGCCTTCGGCACGGCGTTGCCCGGTGCGGTTTCGCCGGCGCCCGTGGGGTACCTGGTGGGCATGACGAAACCGGTTGATCCCTCCCTGCCCGAGGAACTCGACGAGCACGCCGGGGGCGCAGACCCCGGTCCCGGAGCCCCCGACCGGATCCACGGCGAGACCGGCGAGCCGGACGAGCAGTTCCAGTCGCCGATGGGGGTCGCAGGAATGTCGCCGGGCGGCGGATCGTACGGCGGCACCTCGCCCGCCGACCAGAACCCCGCCGCCGATCCGGGTGGCGTCCCTCGCGGCAACCAGTGAAGCCACCGTGCCCGCTGCGATGTTAAGAAGGGCCCCTTCCACCGCCCTGGGCGTTAGGAAGGGGCCCTTCCTTCTCACTCGGGGACGCGGCGGTAGGCGCCGTCGCTGGCCGAGGTGGCCATCGAGGCGTACGCGCGCAACGCCGCCGACACCGGGCGCTGCCGGTCGACCGGGGTGTACGGGCGGTCCCGCTTCTCCTGGGCGATCCGGCGGGCCTGGAGCACGTCGTCCGGCACGTTCAGCTCGATGGAGCGCCCCGGGATGTCGATGACGATCTCGTCGCCCTCCTCGACCAGCGCGATCAGGCCGCCGGAGGCCGCCTCCGGTGAGACGTGCCCGATGGACAGCCCGGAGGTGCCGCCGGAGAACCGACCGTCGGTGAGCAGCGCGCAGGCCCGGCCCAGCCCGCGGCCCTTGAGGAACGAGGTGGGGTAGAGCATCTCCTGCATGCCCGGGCCGCCCTTCGGCCCCTCGTACCGGATCACCACCACGTCACCGGCGACGACGTCCTTCGCCAGGATCGCCGACACCGCGTCGTCCTGGGACTCGTACACCTTCGCCGGGCCACGGAACGTCAGGCACTCCTCGGGCACGCCGGCGGTCTTCACCACGCAGCCGTCCGGCGCGAGGTTGCCGTGCAGGATGGCCAGCCCGCCGTCGGCGCTGTACGCGTGCTCACGGTCACGGATGCAGCCGCCCGTCGCGTCGGTGTCCAGCGACGACCAGCGGTTGGTGGTGGAGAACGGCTCGGTGGTGCGGACCCCGCCCGGGGCGGCGTGGAACAGCTCCACGGCCTCCGGGACCGCCGTTCTGCCGCGCACGTCCCAGTCGGCCAGCCAGCGGTCCAGTGAGGGGGAGTGCACGGCGTGCACCTCCCGGTTGAGCAGGCCGGCGCGGTCCAGCTCGCCCAGGATGGCCGGGATGCCGCCGGCCCGGTGCACGTCCTCCATGTGGTACTGCGGCGAGTTCGGTGCGACCTTGGCGAGGCAGGGCACCCGCCGGGAGATGGCGTCGATGTCGGCGACCGAGAAGTCCAGCTCGGCCTCCCGCGCGGCGGCGAGCAGGTGCAGGATCGTGTTCGTCGATCCGCCCATCGCCACGTCCAGGGCCACCGCGTTCTCGAACGCCGAGCGGCTGGCGACCGACCGGGGCAGCACGGCGGCGTCGTCGCCGTCGTACCACCGCTTGGCGATCTCCACCACGGTGCGCCCGGCCTCGACGAAGAGCGACCGGCGCGCGGCGTGGGTGGCGAGGGTCGAGCCGTTGCCCGGCAGCGCCAGGCCGATGGCCTCGGTGAGGCAGTTCATCGAGTTGGCCGTGAACATGCCGGAGCAGGAGCCGCAGGTCGGGCAGGCCGAGCGTTCGATGGCCCCGAGCTGGTCCTCGGTGACCGCCTCGTTGGAGGCGGCGATCATCGCGTCGATCAGGTCGATCTTGGAGTGGACCACGCCCTCGATCGCGACCGTCTTGCCGGCCTCCATCGGCCCGCCGGAGACGAAGACGGTCGGGATGTTCAGCCGGAGCGCGGCCAGCAGCATCCCCGGCGTGATCTTGTCGCAGTTGGAGATGCAGACCAGGGCGTCCGCGCAGTGGGCGTTGACCATGTACTCCACGGCATCGGCGATCAGCTCCCGGCTGGGCAGCGAGTAGAGCATCCCGCCGTGGCCCATCGCGATGCCGTCGTCGACCGCGATGGTGTTGAACTCTCGGCCGACCCCGCCGGCCTCGGCCACCGCGTCGGCGACGAGACCGCCGAGGTCCTTGAGGTGGACGTGACCGGGGACGAACTGGGTGAAGCTGTTGGCGATGGCGACGATCGGCTTGCCGAAGTCGTCGTCGGTCATCCCGGTGGCCCGCCACAGGGCCCGGGCGCCGGCCATCGTCCGACCGTGCGTGGAGGTCTTCGACCGCAGCTCAGGCATGCATACCAGTCTGGCACCGCCGCCGCGCGACCGCCGCCCGCGCAGGACGTGTCCCAACAGATGCACACCCGGTACCCCACCGCGCGGGGTGATCCGGCACAGTTGAGGGCGTGCTGTCACCCCCGGGCATGCTCACCGTCGCGGTGCTGAGCGCGCTCGTCGCCGCGTCGGGCGTCGCGCTGCTGACCGCCGGCGTGCGGCGGCGGGAGGTGGCGCACCGCTCGGCGTACGTGCTGCTCGCCGCGGCGGCCGGCGTCGGGCTGGTGGCGGTGCTGGTCGGGGCGGGCGTGGCGCTGGAGGCGGCGGGGCACGCCGGGCACGGGTCGGTCCGGCGCACCGGCTGGGCCGAGGTGGTCGCGCTGGTCACCGCCGTCAGCGGCCTGCTCTTCGCGGCCGGGATCCTGCGGCTGCCCGGGGTGGCGCCCACGCCCGGGGTGGCCACCCGGCTGTCGCTGGACGGCCTGATCGTCGCCACCGCGCTCTGGTTCGTGGGGTGGGTGCTCTTCTCCGAGCCGACCCGGCTGCTCGGCGACGCCACCCCGATGGCCTGCGAGCCGATCCTGCTCGCCACCGTCAGCGCGGCGCTCACCGCGGGGTTGGCCGTCATCGTGGTCTTCCGGGCCCCGCCCCGGCGGCACCGGCTCGCCACGCTCGTGACCGGCGCCGTCGGCGTGACCACCGGCGGGCTCGGCATCGCCACCGGGCTGTGCCAGGCGGGCCCGGCGGTGGCGCTGGTCGGCGCGGCGGTGCTGGCCGCCGGTCTGCTGACCGTCGCGCTGGTGGTCCGGCGGCTCGACCCGCCCTGCCGGTTCGAGGTCGACGTGAACCGGCGCGACGCCGAGTACGGCGTGCTGCCGATGGTCGCGATGGCGGCCTCGGCGATGTACCACCTGCTCCAGGACGGCCGGTTCGACGCGCTGGGCATCGTGGCCGGCAGCGTGGAGGGCTTCGCGCTGGTGGCCCGGCAGTACCTGACCCTGCACGACGTCCGCAGGTACGCGGGCCGGCTGGCCGAGCGGGAGGCCCACTTCCGTGAGCTCGCGCACACCGACCCGCTGACCGGCCTGGCCAACCGGCGGGGGCTGCTGCGGGCCCTGCACCGCTGCGCGGCGGCGGGCACCCCGTGCGTGCTGCTCACCCTCGACCTCGACGGCTTCAAGAACGTCAACGACATGCGGGGCCACGACGCCGGCGACGCGGTGCTCGCCGAGGTGGGCCGGCGGCTGCGCGGCAACCTGCGCCCCGGCGACGTGGCGGCCCGTCTCGGCGGCGACGAGTTCGCCGTGCTGATGCCGGGCCGGCCGGCCGACGCCGACCGGGTCGGTCAGCGGCTGCTCGGGGTGCTCGGCGCCGCGTACCAGCAGCCGGAGGGGGCGGTCTTCCTCTCGGTGAGCATCGGCACCGCCGGCTGGGCCGGCGAGCCGGACGTCGAGCTGCTGCTGCGCCACGCCGACCTCGCCCTGCGGTACGCCAAGCAGCGCGGCAAGAACCGGATCGAGCGGTACGACGCCGCGTACGACCGGCTGCTGCGCCGGCGGACCACCCTGGAGCACGAGCTGCGCGGCGCGATCGACCGCGGCGAGCTGCGGCTCGCGTTCCAGCCGGTCGCCTCGCTGCCGTCGGTGCGCCCGGTCGGCGCCGAGGCGCTGCTGCGGTGGCGCCATCCGGAGCTGGGCAACGTGCGGCCCGACGAGTTCATCCCCCTCGCCGAGGAGTGCGGGATGATCGCCAAGCTGGGTGCCTGGGTGCTGCACGAGGCCTGCCACCAGCTCTCCCGCTGGCTGGCCGACGGCCACGACGTGTGGGTGTCGGTGAACGTCTCGCCCCGGGAGCTGCACGCCCCGGAGTACGTCGTCCAGGTCGCCGAGGCGCTGCGCGCCCACCACGTCCCACCGCAGCGCCTGGTGCTGGAGGTCACCGAGCACGCGGTCGCGACCGACCTGGACGAGCTGATCCGCCGGCTGAGCGCGCTGCGGCGCACCGGCGTCCGGATCGCCCTGGACGACTTCGGCGCCGGGTACTCGTCGCTCGGCCAGCTGCGCCGCCTCCCGATCGACATTCTCAAGATCGATCACAGCCTCGTCGCCGAGCACGAGCCGGTCCGGCCGATCGGTACGGACGGGCCGGCCTTCGCACCGATGGTCGACATCGTGATGCGGCTCGGTCACCAGCTCGGCCTGGAGGTCATCGCCGAGGGCGTCACCACCCCGACGGAGCTGGCCGCGGTGGTGGCGGCCGGCTGCCGCTTCGGCCAGGGCGCCCTCTTCGGCTGGGGCGTGCCGGCCGAGCACCTGGAGGCGATGTTGGAGGCCGCCACGTCGCCCGGGGCCCGGCCGGTCCCGACCTCGGCGCCGCCCGCCCCGCCGGCCCGTCCCACGCCACCGCGACGCCTGCCGAGGCTTCCCGCGCCCCGCCAACCCGCCTCCGAGCAGGCCGAACAGGGCCCCGAAGCTCCCCGAACGGGGGATTCCACAAGATCCGTTAACCAGCATGTGGGATCAGTTGACTCAGCGCGTGAGATGCGTCAGGCTTGACCGCATGTTGTCGTACTGGTCGCGTCGAGTACTTACCTGAGCGCACTCTCCCCACCGAGAGTGCGCTGGCCCCGTGCATCCTGCACGTGGGCTTTTTTGTTGCCGTCAGACCCCATCGGTGCGGGCCCCGCCCGCGTTCCACTGCCCGAGAGCCGCACCCACTCCAGCCGAAGGCCTGAACCGCCATGACGAGACCCACGCCCGAGACCCTCGCCAACTCCGCCCGGCGGGCCCGCGCGGCCGCCGAGCCGGCGCACGACGCCGAGCCGGCCGCCCGCGCCGCGGCCACCCCGACCGTCCCGGGGGTACGCACCCCCGCTCCGGCCCAGGTCTCCGGTGCCGGTTCCCTCGTGCGGTCCCTCGAAGCCCTCGGCGTCGACGTCGTCTTCGGCATCCCCGGTGGCGCGATCCTGCCGGCGTACGACCCGCTCTACGACTCCACCGTCCGGCACATCCTGGTCCGGCACGAGCAGGGGGCCGGGCACGCCGCGACGGGGTACGCGCAGGCCACCGGCCGGGTCGGCGTCTGCATCGCCACCTCCGGGCCGGGCGCGACCAACCTCGTCACGCCGATCGCCGACGCGTACATGGACTCGGTGCCCATGGTGGCGATCACCGGCCAGGTCGCGCGGCCCTCGATCGGCACGGACGCCTTCCAGGAGGCGGACATCCAGGGCATCACCCTGCCCATCACCAAGCACAACTTCCTGGTCCAGAACGCCGACGAGATCCCCCGGGTGCTGGCCGAGGCGTTCCACCTCGCCTCGACCGGCCGACCCGGTCCGGTCCTGGTGGACATCCCCAAGGACGTCCTCCAGGCGCCGACGGCGTTCGCCTGGCCGCCGACGCTCGACCTGCCCGGCTACCGGCCGACGCTGCACCCGCACGGCAAGCAGATCCGGGAGGCGGCCCGGCTCATGGCCGTCGCCCGGCGGCCGGTGCTGTACGTGGGCGGCGGCGTGCTGAAGGCCGGCGCCACCGAGGGCCTGCGCAAGCTCGCCGAGCTGACCGGCATCCCGGTGGTCACCACGCTGATGGCCCTCGGCGCGTTCCCCGACTCGCACCGGCAGCACCTCGGCATGCCCGGCATGCACGGCACCGTGGCGGCGGTCTACGGCCTCCAGAAGGCGGACCTGATCGTCGCGCTCGGCGCACGGTTCGACGACCGGGTCACCGGCCGGCTGGACTCGTTCGCCCCGGACGCGACCGTCGTGCACGCCGACATCGACCCGGCGGAGATCGGCAAGAACCGCCACGCGGACGTGCCGATCGTCGGTGACGCCCGGCACGTGATCGACGAGCTGATCGCGGCCGTCACCACCGAGCAGGCGGGCGGGCACCGTCCCGACCTCGCCGACTGGTGGACCCAGCTCGACGACCTGCGCAAGCGCTACCCGCTGGGGTACGAGGAGCCGGCCGACGGCACCCTGTCCCCGCAGTACGTCATCAAACGGCTCGGCGAGATCGCCGGCCCGGACGCCATCTACGTCGCCGGTGTCGGCCAGCACCAGATGTGGGCCTCCCAGTTCATCTCGTACGAGAAGCCGTACACGTGGTTGAACTCCGGTGGCCTCGGCACGATGGGGTACGCGGTGCCGGCGGCCATGGGCGCCAAGGTCGGCAAGCCGGACACGGTGGTCTGGGGGATCGACGGCGACGGCTGCTTCCAGATGACCAACCAGGAGCTGGCGACGTGTGCCCTGGAGGGCATCCCGGTCAAGATCGCCGTCATCAACAACGGCAACCTCGGCATGGTGCGCCAGTGGCAGACCCTGTTCTACGGGGAGCGCTACTCCAACACCGACCTCGGCACGCACAAGCACCGCATCCCCGACTTCGTGAAGCTGGCCGAGGCGCTCGGCTGCATCGGCCTGCGCTGCGAGACGGCCGAGGACGTCGACAAGACGATCGAGGCCGCGATGGCCATCAACGACGCCCCGGTGGTCATCGACTTCGTGGTCGGCAAGGACGCGATGGTGTGGCCGATGGTCGCCGCCGGCACCAGCAACGACGAGATCATGTTCGCCCGCGGCGTCCGCCCGGCCTTCGACGAGGATGACATCTGATGACGATGCACACGCTCTCCGTGCTCGTGGAGAACAAGCCCGGTGTCCTGGCCCGGGTGTCCGGGCTGTTCTCCCGGCGCGGCTTCAACATCGACAGCCTCGCCGTCGGCGAGACCGAGAACCCGGACGTCTCCCGCATCACCATCGTGGTGAACGCCGAGTCGTCCCCGCTGGAGCAGGTCACCAAGCAGCTCAACAAGCTGGTGAACGTGCTCAAGATCGTCGAGCTGGACCCGCAGGTGTCCGTCGCCCGCGAGCTGCTGCTGGTCAAGGTCCGCGCGGACCGCAACGCCCGGGGTCAGGTGCTGGAGACGGTCAACCTGTTCCGCGCCCGGGTGGTCGACGTCGCGCCGGACACGCTGACCATCGAGGCGACCGGCACCCCCGACAAGCTGGACGCGCTGCTGCGCGACCTCGAACCCTTCGGCATCAAGGAGATGGTCCAGTCCGGCACGGTGGCGATCGGGCGCGGCTCGCGCTCCATCACCGCCGGTCCGGCGCTCCGGGCCGCCTGATCCTCCGCACCGCTTCAGACCACGACGGGCCGCCCGGGCCGCCGTACGAAAGGGAATTCCATGAGCGTTGAGGTGTACTACGACGACGATGCCGACCTGGGCCTGATCCAGGGCCGCAGGGTCGCGGTGATCGGCTACGGCAGCCAGGGCCACGCCCACGCGCTGTCGCTCCGGGACTCCGGCGTCGACGTGGTGATCGGCCTGCAGGAGGGCTCGAAGAGCCGGGCGAAGGCCGAGGAGCAGGGCCTGCGGGTGGTCACGCCCGCGGAGGCGGCGGCCGAGGCCGACGTGATCATGATTCTCGCCCCGGACACCGCGCAGCGCCGCCTCTACGCCGAGTCGATCGCGCCGAACCTGAGCGCGGGCAAGGCGGTGTTCTTCGGCCACGGCTTCAACATCCGCTACGGCCTGATCACCCCGCCGGCCGACGTGGACGTGGCGATGGTGGCCCCCAAGGGCCCCGGTCACCTGGTCCGCCGCCAGTACGTCGACGGCAAGGGCGTGCCCTGCCTGGTCGCGATCGAGCAGGACGCCAGCGGCGGCGCGCTCGCGCTGGCCCTGTCGTACGCGAAGGGCATCGGCGGCACCCGGGCGGGCGCCATCCGGACCTCCTTCAAGGAGGAGACGGAGACCGACCTGTTCGGCGAGCAGGCGGTGCTCTGCGGTGGCGCGGCGGCGCTGGTGCAGACCGGCTTCGAGGTGCTCACCGAGGCCGGGTACGCGCCCGAGGTGGCGTACTTCGAGTGCCTGCACGAGCTGAAGCTCATCGTCGACCTCATGTACGAGGGCGGCATCGCGAAGATGCGCTACAGCATCTCCGACACCGCCGAGTACGGCGACCTCTCCCGCGGCCCGCGCGTCATCGACGCCCGGGTCAAGGAGGAGATGCGCAAGATCCTGGGCGAGATCCAGTCCGGCGAGTTCGCCCGGGAGTGGGTGGCCGAGGACGAGGCCGGCCGGCCGAACTTCAGCAAGTGGCAGGCCGAGGGCGCCGCGCACCCGATCGAGGAGACCGGCCGCAAGCTGCGCGGGATGATGAGCTGGGTGGACCGGCCGATCACCGAGACCGCCTGACCGCCCGGTCCGGCTACCGCCAAGCGGCCCGGGTCCCGACGCTCGCTCCCCCGGGCATCGGGACCCGGGCCGCCGTCACGTTTCCGCCAGGGCTTCCGCCTCGGCGGCGGTCCGCTCCGCCTCTTCGGTGCGGCCCAGTGCCGCGAGGGTGCGGGCCAGGTTGCGCAGCGGCGTGACGGCCTGCGCCGGTGGCAGGCCGGAGTCCGTCGCCCGGATCAGTGCGACGCTCTCCTCGTACGCGGGCAGCGCCTCGTCGAGCCGGCCGAGGACGTGCAGCCGGTTGCCCAGGTTCACCAGCGCATCGACCAGGTCCGACCGGTGCGCCGCCGGTTCCTCGGCGAACAGCTGACGGCGCAGGGCCACGCACTCGCGCAGCAGCTCGGCGGCCTCCCGTACGTCGCCGGCCCGGTTGACCGCCTTGTCCAGTCCGAACAACGCGTGCCCCAGCAGGACGCGGTACTGGGGATCCGCCGTGGCCAGGTGCCGGGCCAGCTCCACGGCCTCCCGTCCGGCGGTCACCCCGTCCAGCCCGGCCACCCGGTCGCGCGGCGGCGCGCCCGGCCCCGGGTCCCCGCCCGGCGTCTCGAACGCGGTCATGGCCAGGACCAGGAGCAGCGCCTGGACCAGCATCGGGCGGAACTCCTCCGGCAGGTCCCCGGTCCAGCGCCGGCAGACCGGGAGTAGCTCGTCCAGCAGCGGCTCGACCGCGTCCCACCGCCGGTCCGCGATCCGCGCGGCGGCGAGCTGGGTCAGGGCACGGGCCAGCTCGCCGTCGTCGGCGCCCCGGGCCACCTCGACCGCCTCGGCGACCCGGTCGGCGCCCTCCTCCCGCCGGCCCGACCGGAGCAGCAACTGCCCGTGCACCCGCAGCGCCGCAGCCAGGTGGCCCCGCCGGGCGCCCGGGGCGGCGCCGACCAGCCGACGCAGCCGGCCGGTCGCCTCACCGGCAGCCCGCACCGCCGCCTCGGTCTCGCCCAGCTCGGCGCGGCACTCCGCCTCCACCAGCAGGGCGTCGGCCGTGAGCTTCCGCCCGCGCGGCGGTTGGACGAGGCGCAGGAACCCGAGGTCGTCGCGGGCCGGGTCGAGCAGGGCGAGCGCTTCCTGGACGCGGCCGGCCGCCGCCTCGCTACGTGCGAGGTCGATCGCCGCCGTGGCCCCGAGCGAGGCCCACCGCGACTGCTGGTAGCGGGAGAGTGCCTGGTGCAGGTCCCGGGCCTGCCGCCGGACGTCGAGCGCCTGCTCCGGCCGGCCCAGCCTCGCCTGGCAGTCACCGATGACCAGCAGCGTCCCGGCCAGCCGCATCCGCTCGTCCGGCCCGAGCGGAGCGGCGGCGTCCCAGGTGGCCCGGGCACGAAGCGCCAGCGGTAGTGCCTCGCGCGTCTCGCCCAGTTCGGACAGGTTGGCGGCCAGCCGCTCGCGGGCGGCGGCGAGCACCACGAGGGCGGCGCGGTCCGGCGGGTCCGCCACGTACCCGATCGCCTCCCGTAACTGCTCGATCGCCTCGGCTGCGGGCTGGGCGTCGGGGACGGCGGCCCGGGCCACCAGGGCGCGCGCGAGGTCCACCCGGTGCGGGTTCGGCCGGTCGGCCGCCAGTCGACGGCACAGCGCCACCGCCTCCTCCGCGGCGGCCGCGCGCCGGGCGGTCCCGCCGATCAGTCCGCTCACCTGGTGGGACCGCGTGACCAACGACTCGGCCAGCCGCGGCCCCCACCGCAGGGGCCGGAGCCGGGCCAGGGGCCGGAGCAGCGCGATCCGGACCACGAGCGACATAGGTGGCTCCTTCCCGCGTGGTTGCCGGCTCCCGTTGTACCGGGGCCACGCCAACCGGGTCCTCGGGTGAACGGCGGATGTCGGACGTGCGAACCACCTGTGTGAGGGCGCTCACGCGCAGTCCGGAGGCACGTCGGCGGGGCAGCCCCCTACGATCCTTGGATAGGTGCCCCAGCCGGCACCTGACGGCCACGGCACGGAACAGCGCAGGGCGCAGCGCGGCGTCCCGTCGCCCCCGGCCGAACGCATACGACGTCTACGAGGACCGATGAATCCTGTCGTACTGATCGCCGAAGAACTCGCTCCCGCCGCCATCGAGGTGCTCGCCCACGACTTCGACGTCCGTCACGTGGACGGCACCGACCGACCGGCCCTGCTCTCGGCGCTCTCCGAGGCCGACGCCGTCATCGTCCGCAGCGCGACCCAGATCGACGCCGAGGCGATCGCCGCCGCGCCGCGCCTGAAGGTCGTCGCTCGCGCCGGCGTCGGCCTGGACAACGTCGAGGTGCCGGCCGCCACCGCGCGGGGCGTCATGGTCGTCAACGCCCCCACCTCCAACATCGTCTCCGCCGCCGAGCAGGCCGTCGCGCTGCTGCTCGCGGTCGCCCGCAACACCGCGAGCGCCAGCGCCGCGCTCAAGGCGGGGGAGTGGAAGCGGTCGAAGTACACCGGCGTGGAGATCCAGGGCAAGACCGTCGGCGTGGTCGGCCTCGGCCGCATCGGTGTGCTCTTCGCGCAGCGGATCGCCGCGTTCGGCACCCGGCTGATCGCGTACGACCCGTACATCCAGCCGGCCCGCGCCGCCCAGCTCGGCGTCCGCCTCGTCGGCCTCGAGGAGCTGCTGCGGGAGAGCGACTTCATCTCCATCCACCTGCCGAAGACGCCGGAGACCGTCGGCCTGATCGGCGAGAAGGAGCTGGCGATCGTCAAGCCCGGCGTGCGGATCGTCAACGCCGCCCGGGGCGGCCTGGTCGACGAGCAGGCTCTCGCGGACGCGATCGCCGAGGGCCGGGTCGCCGGTGCCGGCGTCGACGTGTACGCCAAGGAGCCCTGCACCTCCTCGCCGCTGTTCGCGTTCGACAACGTGGTCGCCACCCCGCACCTGGGCGCGTCGACCCACGAGGCGCAGGACAAGGCCGGCCTGGCCGTGGCCAAGAGCGTCAAGCTGGCCCTCCAGGGCGAGTTCGTGCCGGACGCGGTGAACGTCCAGGCTGGCGGCGTGGTCGCCGAGGACGTCCGGCCGCTGCTGCCGCTGGCCGAGAAGCTCGGCCGCGCCTTCACCGCGGTCGCCGGCGGGGTCGCCGCCAGCGTGACCGTCGAGGTCCGCGGCGAGATCGTCAGCCACGACGTCTCGGTGCTCAAGCTCGCCGCCACCAAGGGGCTGTTCAGCTCGGTCGTCGAGGAGCAGGTCACCTACGTCAACGCGCCGCACCTCGCGGCCGAGCGGGGCGTCGAGGTGTCCCTCACGACCCAGCCCGAGACCGCCGACCACCCGGTGCTGGTCACGATCCGCGGTGCCCTGCCCGACGGCCGTACGGTCAGCGTCTCCGGCACCGTCACCACCGCCGGCACCCGCGACGTCATCAAGCTGACCGAGGTGGACGGCTTCGACGTCGAGATCGGTGCGGAGGGCATCCTCGTCTTCCTCCGGTACGTCGACCGGCCCGGTGTCGTCGGCACCGTCGGCACCCTGCTCGGCGAGGCGGGCATCAACATCGCCGCCATGCAGGTGGCCCGGCGGGAGGCCGGTGGCGAGACGCTGATGACGCTCACCATCGACCAGGCGCTCGGCGCCGACCTGCTCACCTCGGCGGCCGACTCGATCGGCGCGACCGCGGCCAGCGCCGCGGACCTGCGCGACGAGTGACCTGAGCGCACGACGCGGAGGGGCCCGGCGGACGCCGGGCCCCTCCGCCGTCCCCGTCCCCTTCGCCTGCGCCCCGCGCGATCCGCACCCGCGCCCGCGAGACCCGCGCCCGCGAGATCCGCGCACTTTCCCGGAAAGAGTGGCCATCCGGCCTCGGATGAGCGCACCTTCCCCGAGAGTGCGGCCTCCTCGCGGCGTCAGGTGGTGACGCGGGTGGGCGGTGGGTAGACCGAGCCGTCCTGGGCGTCGAAGAGCATCAGCCCGTGCTCGCCGGCCAGCCGCTCGATGTCCAGCAGCACCTGGTCCTCGCAGGTCGGGTGCAGGTTCAGTTCGACGTGGTCACCGGCCGCGTGCAGCGGCGCCACCGCCCACGGCGTGTCCGCGCCGGCCGGACGGTCCGGGTACGTGCTGGTGATCGCCCGGTAGAAGGCGACGACACGGGGATCGGGTTGACGGTCCGTATGCTGGCCCTGCCGGCACCGTTGCACCGCCGCTCGTACGTCCTCGGGCGTCGCCCCGTCCGCCAGGGCCCACACGCTCAGATCGAAACTCACGGCGGACAGCGTGCCATCCGTCGTTCACCATGTCGAAATTGCCCCGCCGCAGGTCCGTCGCAATCTTGTCGGGAGGGTCCGCAGTGGAGACTCTTGCGTCGAGTTGCGTCGATTCGCTAGCGTACCGGTGCGGTCACCGGCCGAGCGCGTGACGTGGGCCCGTCTTCGGGTGGCGAGGTCGACGTCCAAGCCCGACTGGCCCGCACCCCTCGATTGCGCGAGCCACGCGCACTCGTCGCTGACCGGCCCTCACGGTCGTTGCCGAGACCGTGGGGGCCGATCGCGGATCGGCCGCCGAGGGGTCACTCACCCAACACTCCGACGCGTCCACGCCGGCCGTGGAGTTCCGCGCCGCGCCGGTCACGTTCGCCGGCGAGGCCGGCGCCCGGGAGCAGTCTGCTCAGCGGCGGTCGGCGAAGAGCGCGCGGTAGTCGGATCCGTCGCGGAACCAGGCCAGCCCGGCGGGGCCGGCGGCGTAGAGCGCGGTGGCGTAGGCGTCGGCGACGGCCAGGTCCGGCCCGATGACGGTGGCGGCGACCAGGTGGTCGGCCGGCTCGCCGGTGTGCGGGTCCACGACATGTCCCTGTCGCCCGGTCACGCCGGACGTGCCGACCGCACCGGCGGTCATCTCCAGCACCAGCGGGGCCCGCCGCCGGTCGGTGGGGTGGTGCACCGCCACCCGCCAGGGACCGCCGTGCGGCGCGTGACCGCGTACGACGAGGTCGGCGCCCGCGAGCACGGCGTAGTCGTGGACGCCCGCGGCGCGCAACCGGGCCGCCGCCCGCTCCACCGCCCACCCGCCGAGCAGTCCGCCCGGGTCGAAGCCGCCGGGCACCGCCCACGCGTCGAACCAGCCGTCGGTGGCGGCCCGCATCGCGGCGCAGCGGTCCACCAGGTCGGCCAGCGGTGGGTACGACTCCGGGCTGATCTCGCCCCGGCGCAGCCGGGACACGAGGCTCTCCGGCCGGGTGGGGCCGTAGGTCAGGTCGATCGCGCGCAGCTCCGCCACGGCGTCGCGCAGCGCCTCGCCGACGCCCCGGCGGCCGAGCCACTCCGGCGCGTTCAGCAGCAGCGTGTACTCGGCGGTGGCGGTGCGGACCGTGTGCTGGACGGCGATGCGGTCGTCGGCCGCCGCGCAGACCCCGTCGACGCGGTGGTGGAGGGCGCCGAGGCGCAGATCCGGACGCGGGTGGGGCTGGAAGACCGACGGGTCGACCCAGCGGGTCCGTGGCTGCTCGTCGATCCGCACAACTACCATGCCTCCTCGGCCGACGGCTCCGCCCCGTCGCGGCGCCGGTCGCGAGCCCCCGTGACCCGCTGGTCATCAGGCTAGGCAGCGGAGATGACCACCCCATGAATGTCACCTGGAAGCCTCCTGTGCATCCCGGTTTCCCAGATTATGGAAGATTCGTACCGGGAGTCGGGACGGCGGCGTACCGTCGGTTGAACGGTGGAGCAAAGGAGCGCAGCGTGGCACGGATCGCGGTGGTGGCCGGGGACGGCATCGGCCCTGAGGTGGTCGCGCAGGCCCGCAAGGTCGTCGACGCGGTGCTTCCCGGCGTGGCGGCCACCGAGTACGACCTCGGTGCCGCCCGTTACCACCGCACCGGCGAGGTGCTGCCCGACTCGGTGCTCGACGAGCTGGCCGGGCACGACGCCATCCTGCTGGGTGCCGTCGGCGACCCGACCGTCCCGCCCGGTGTGCTGGAACGCGGTCTGCTGCTCAAGCTGCGCTTCGCCTTCGACCAGTACGTGAACCTGCGCCCGTCGCGGCTCTGGCCCGGCACGGCCGGCCCGCTCGGCGGCGTCAAGCCCGGCGAGGTCGACCTGGTCGTGGTCCGCGAGGGCACCGAGGGCCTGTACGCGGGCGCCGGTGGCAGCCTGCACCGGGGTACCCCCGCGGAGATCGCCACCGAGGAGAGCCTCAACACCCGGCACGGAGTGGAGCGGGTGATCCGGGACGCGTTCGCCCGCGCCCGCCGGCGCGAGCGGCGCAAGGTGACCCTCGTGCACAAGACCAACGTGCTCACCCACGCGGGATCGCTGTGGGCGCGGACCTTCGAGACGGTCGCCGCCGAGCACCCCGACGTGGCGACGGAGTACCAGCACGTCGACGCCGCCGCGATGTTCCTGGTGACCCAGCCCCAGCGGTACGACGTGGTGGTCACCGACAACCTGTTCGGTGACATCCTCACCGACATCGCCGCCGCGGTCACCGGTGGCATCGGGCTCGCGGCCAGCGGCAGCATCAACCCCGAGGGCGCGTACCCGTCGATGTTCGAGCCGGTGCACGGCTCCGCGCCGGACATCGCCGCGCGGGGCGTGGCCGACCCGGTGGCGGCGGTGCTCTCCGCCGCTCTCCTGCTCGACCAGCTCGGCCACGCCGAGGAGGCGGCCCGGATCACCGCCGCCGTCGGCGCGGAGCTGGCCGCGCGGACGCCCGGCGTACCGGTACGCACCGACGAGGTTGGCGACCGGCTGGCCGCGTACGCGACCGCCTGAACCCGTCCGGTCGCCGCTCGGCGACCGCGATCCACGGGCCCCGACCCGGCGCCCGTGGCCACCGACCCGGCCCGACCCCGTCACCAGGGGCGGCGCCACGTCGGCCCGTCCGGCGGCGCCCACGCGGCCCGGCGGCGCTACCCGCTGAACGACCGTTCGGGGTAAGTTTCTCGCACCAGATTTCTCGGCATGCGGACCCGTGTGCCGTCCGTCCCCCAGGGAGGTCAGCGCGATGAGCGGTGGTGACAAGCTCGACTTCGAGATCCGTCCGAATCCCGCGCCGGTATCCGCCGCCGACCGGGCCGCACTGCTGGCCAACCCCGGCTTCGGGCGGGTCTTCACCGACCACATGGTGACCATCCGCTACGCCGACGGCAAGGGCTGGTACGACGCCCGGGTGGAGGCGCGGGCGCCGATCCCGATGGACCCGGCCGCCGCCGTCCTGCACTACGCGCAGGAGATCTTCGAGGGGATGAAGGCGTACCGGAGCGGCGACGGCGGGGTGACGATGTTCCGCCCGTACGCCAACGCGGCCCGGTTCGCCGCGTCCGCCCGGCGGATGGCGATGCCCACGCTGCCCGAGGAGACGTTCGTCGACTCGCTGCACCGGCTCATCGAGGTCGACCGCGAGTGGATCCCGGAGGGCGAGGACGGCAGCCTCTACCTGCGACCGTTCATGTTCGCCAGCGAGGTGTTCCTCGGTGTCCGCCCCGCCAACGAGTACCTGTACGCGGTCATCGCCTCCCCGGTCGGGGCGTACTTCTCGGGTGGGGTCCGGCCGGTGACGGTCTGGGTCTCGCCGGACTACACGCGGGCGGCACCGGGCGGCACCGGCGCCGCGAAGTGCGGCGGCAACTACGCCGCCTCGCTGGTCGCGCAGGCGGAGGCGATCGAGCACGGCTGTGACCAGGTCGTCTTCCTGGACGCGGTGGAGCGCCGGTTCGTCGACGAGCTGGGCGGCATGAACATCTTCTTCGTCTACGACGACGGCACGCTGGTCACTCCGCCGCTGACCGGCACGATCCTGCCCGGCATCACCCGCGAGTCGGTGCTCGCCCTGGCCGCCGGCGCGGGGCACCGGGTGGAGGAGCAGCCGGTCACGTTCGCGGACTGGCAGGCCGACGCGGCCAGCGGCCGGCTGCGCGAGGTGTTCGCCTGCGGCACCGCCGCCGTGATCACCCCGATCGGCACGGTCCGCTTCCCGGACGGCGAGTTCCTCATCGGCGGCGGGGAGCCGGGCCGGGTGACGATGGCCCTGCGCCAGCAGCTGGTCGACATCCAGCGCGGCAACGCCCCGGACCCGCACGACTGGGTCCACCGCGTGTTCTGAAAGGAAGGGCCCCTTCCTAACGTCGGGGCCTCGGCGGCTACTCCAGCAGGTGGTTGCGGAGGGTGTCGAGCTGCGCGTCGGTGACGCCCGCGTGCCGCAGGTACCCCTCGACCGAGCCGTACCCCTCGCGGAGCTCGGCGAGGAACAGCAGCATCGCCTCCTCGGGGCAGGTGAGCGGCGGCAGCCCCGGCCGCACTTGCTGCCCGGTCGACCTGAACCAGGCCATGAACTTCTCGCCGGCCTCGGTGCTCAGGGCGTAGTCCGCCGCGATGTCGGCGTCGGCGACGCCGAGCACGGCGAGCGTGAGGCCGCAGACGATGCCGGTGCGGTCCTTGCCGGCCACACAGTGCACCAGCACCGGCGCGTTGACGTCGTCGGCGATCAGCCCGACGGCCTCGCCCAGCCCGGCGGTGCCGGTCTGCGCCAGGTCCGCGTACCGGTCGGCGAGGTAGCGGGCCAGGTCGGCTCCGGGCCGGTACGGGTTGTCGCTCCACTCGGCGTGTTCGGGGTGGATGTGCCGCCAGGTCAGGCCGTCCAGGTCGGGGATCCGGCCGTCGCGCTCCACCTCGTACGGGCGGCGCAGGTCGAGCACCGTCCGTACCCCGAGGGCGGCCAACGCCTCCCGGTCGGCGTCGTCGAGCCGGTGCGGTGAGTCGGACCGGAAGAGCCGGCCCCGGCGGACGGCGCGGCCGTCGTGGCCGACCGCCCCGCCGATGTCGCGGAAGTTGAAGAGGGTGGAGAAACGGGTGACCTCGATTGCGTCCACCCCGACACGGTAACGGCCGGCGGGGCGGAGCCCCACCGGCCGTCGAACAGGATCACCGTCACCTGGCGGTACCCGGCGGGATGGCCGAGTACGTGTCGCCGTAGTAACCACCGAGCTTGTCCCGGTATGCCGGGTCGGTGTCGGCGGTCTCGTCGAACTCGGGCGCGGCCTTGATCTGGTCCTTGCTCCGGTCGACGTAGACCTTCCGCTCGTCGTGGTCGACGTGGTTGACGGTGCCGGCAGGGATCATGACCTTCTTGCCGAAGATCCACGGGCCGGTGTCGACAACGAGGTAGCTGGAGTTGACCTCGTGGCTGGACCGGTCCACCTTACCGATGCTGCCGTCACTCGCCTCGACCTTGTAGTCCACCAGGTCGGCGCCGATCAAACCGGCGTCGTCCCGGTAGCTCCAGGGGTCGAAGGTGCCGCCGGGCGTGCCGCCCGGGAAGGCGCCCTGACCGCCGGTCACGAGCGGGTCCGGCGTCCCGTGGGTCGTTCGAGGGTCGAGCCGCTCCATGGCGTTCCATCTCCTCTACTCGACTGATCGGGGGTTGGTGCCTGTCAGCCCCATGTCCTACCCGGTGTCGAGATCGGCACACCCCGGGCCGCGAACGAAAAGGGCCGGCCGGTGTGCACCGGCCGGCCCTTCGCGGCTGACTCAGGCGAGCGCGGCCTCGGCGTCGAGGGTGACCGCGGCGGCGTGCACGACCGCGGCGATGCGCAGGCCCTCGTGCACCTGCTCACGGCTGAAGCCGGCGGCGCGCAGGGTCTTCTCGTGCGACTCGAGGCAGACACCGCAGCCGGTGATCGCGGAGACGGCGAGGCACCACAGCTCGAAGTCGGCCTTCTCCACGCCCGGCCGCGCGATGATCTGCATCCGCAACCGCGCCGGGATCGACTGGTACTGCTCGTCGCCGATCAGGTGCTTGGCCCGGTAGTAGACGTTGTTCATCGCCATGATCGCGGCGGCGCCCTTGGCCGCCTCGACCGCATCCGGCCCCAGGTGAGCGGCGGCCTCCTCGGCGACCTCCTTCAGCACCACCGCGTTGCGCGCCGCGACGGCGCAGGCCAGGGCGGTGCCCCAGGCCTGTTCCGGCTTGAGCGTGGAGGTGCCGATGGTCGAGCCCAGGTTTAGCTTGATGTCCTTGGCGTACTCGGGAAGAGCCGCCTTCACCGCGTCCAGACCCATGGTCAGGCCCCGGCGCCGGCGAGGAGCGCGGTGGCGTCGAGAGTCTCGCCGCCCTTGTTCCAGTTGCACGGGCACAGCTCGTCCGTCTGGAGCGCGTCGAGCACCCGCAGCACCTCGGAGACGTTCCGGCCGACCGAGCCGGCGGTCACCATGGCGAACTGGATCTCGTTGTCGGGGTCGACGATGAAGGTCGCCCGCTGCGCCACGCCGTCCTCGCCGAGGACGCCGCACGCGGCGGTCAGCTCACGCTTGATGTCGCTCAGCATCGGGAAGGGTAGGTCCCGCAGGTCCGGGTGGTCCTTGCGCCACGCGTAGTGGACGAACTCGTTGTCGACCGACACACCGAGGACCTGGGCGTCCCGGTCGGCGAACTCGCCGTTGAGGCGGCCGAACTCGGCGATCTCGGTCGGGCAGATGAACGTGAAGTCCTTCGGCCAGAAGAACACGACGCGCCACTTGCCCTCGTAGGACTTGTGGTTGATCGTCTCGAACGCCTTGTCGGCGTCGAGCGACACGCAGGCGGTGAGTTCGTACTCGGGGAAGTGGTCACCGACAGTGAGCACGGGTCCTCCTTGACAGCGGTACGGGGCCGGCAACTGGATCGGTTCCAGATACTTCCCCCACCGGTGTTCACGCCTGGTGGCGGCCGGGTGACTTGTGAAGCTGATCACCAACGCCGGATTTCCGCCGGCTCGCCGACATCGACAGGGTATGACGACCCTCCGTCACCGTCCCGGAATGTGGATTGCGCTCCCAAAACCAGCACCGGGGTGGCACAGTAACGATCGTGACCAGCACCGTCCTGATTATTGGCACCTAGCGCGCCGGCCTCCCCTCCGCCGAGCGCGCAGACCTCCCGCATCCGCGGGGGGTCTTTTTGTTGCTTGAGAAAGGATCCCGATGACGTTCCAGGTCTACGACACGACCTTGCGCGACGGCGCCCAGCGCGAGGGGCTCAGCTACTCGGTGGTGGACAAGCTCGCGGTGGCCCGGCTGCTCGACGAGTTCGGGGTCGGCTTCATCGAGGGCGGATGGCCGGGCGCCGTGCCCAAGGACACGGAGTTCTTCCGCCGGGCGCGTACCGAACTCGACCTGAGGCACGCGGTGCTGGTCGCGTTCGGCGCCACCCGCCGGGCCGGGGTGCCCGTAGCCGAGGACCCGCAGGTACGCGGCCTGCTGGACGCGGAGACCCCGGCGATCGCCCTGGTCGCCAAGGCCGACCTGCGGCACGTGGAGCGGGCGCTGCGGACCACCGCCAAGGAGAACCTGGCGATGATCCACGACACGGTGGCGCACCTGGTGGCCGAGGGGCGGCGGGTGTTCGTCGACGGCGAGCACTTCTTCGACGGCTACCGGCACGACCCGGCGTACACGGCGGGGGTCGTCGAGGCCGCGCTCGCCGCGGGCGCCGAGCGCTTCGTCCTCTGCGACACCAACGGCGGCATGCTGCCCTCCCACGTCACGGCCGCCATCGCCGACCTCACCGACCGGATCGGCGTCGCTCCCGACCTGCTCGGCATCCACTGCCAGAACGACACCGCCTGCGCGGTGGCCAACACCATCGCCGCGGTGGAGGCGGGCGTACGGCACGTCCAGGGCACCGCCAACGGGTACGGCGAGCGCCCCGGCAACGCCGACATCTTCGCCGTCGTGGCGAACCTCCAGCTCAAGCTCGGGCTGCCGGTCCTACCGGAGGGCTGCCTCGAGCAGATGGTGCGGGTCTCCCACGCCATCGCCGAGATCGCCAACATCGCCCCCGACACCCACCAGGCATACGTCGGGGCCGCCGCCTTCGCCCACAAGGCGGGGCTGCACGCGAGCGCGATCAAGGTGGATCCGCTGCTCTACAACCACGTGGACCCACAGGTGGTGGGCAACGACATGCGGATCCTCGTCACCGAGATGGCCGGCCGGGCCAGTGTCGAGCTCAAGAGCCGAGAGCTGGGCCTGGACCTGGCCGGCCATCCGGAGACCCTGACCCGGGTCACCAACCGGGTGAAGGAACTGGAGGCCGGCGGCTGGTCCTTCGAGGCCGCCGACGCCTCGTTCGAGCTGCTGGTCCGCTCCGAGCTGCCGGACGCGGCGCCCGCGCGGCCGTTCGCGCTGGAGTCGTACCGGGTGCTGGTCGAGCACCGCGAGGACGGCGCGGTCGTCTCCGAGGCGACGGTCAAGATCCGCGTACGCGGGGAGCGCGTGATCGCCACCGCGGAGGGGAACGGCCCGGTCAACGCGCTCGACGAGGCGCTGCGCGTCGGCCTGGCGAAGCACTACCCGGAACTGCGCGACTTCGAGCTCGCCGACTACAAGGTGCGGATCCTGGAGGGCAGCCACGGCACCGGCGCGGTGACCCGGGTGCTGGTGGAGACCTCCGACGGCGCCGGCCGTGACTGGACCACCGTCGGGGTGCACCCGAACGTGGTGGAGGCCAGCTGGCACGCCCTCGTCGACGCCCTCACGTACGGGCTGGACCGGGCGCGGGTGTGAGGCGTTAGGAAGGGACCCTTTTACTACACCAGGCGTTAATAGGGGGCCCTTCCTTACACCGAGGTCGGGAGGCGGAGGACGGCGAGCACTGCGCGGTGGTCGCTGCCGCGGACCGGGTGCACGGAGACGGCGCGGACGGCGATCCGCCGGTCCACCAGCACGTGGTCGATGGTGACCGGCGGGATGGGATCGCCGTCGTACGGCCCCCACGTCCCGGTGAGCCCGGCGCCGGCCGCGTCGGCCGCGTCCACGTACCCGGTGTCGAGCAGGGCGCGCAGCGGGCCGTGGTCGAGCGTCGCGTTGAAGTCGCCGGCGAGGATGCTCAGCGACCCGTCCGGGGTCGCCGGTGGCTGAGCTGCGAGATCCGTGCGCCAGTGGCCGACCTGGTCGAGCGCGTAGGGCGCGGCGGGATGCGCCGACTCCACCCGGACCGGCGGCGCGCCCGGCACGGCGACCGTCGCGTACGCCTGGTCGAAGCCCCAGCCGCCGCGGTTGTGCCGGACGCCGCCCGCGCTGACAGGGAAGCGTGCGTACAGCCCGGAGCCGAGCGTGCCCTCCGCCGGGTGCAGTTCCCGGTGCGGTAGCAGGGTGTCCAGGCCCAGCCGGTCCAGCTCCGCACCGATCTCCGGGGTGAACTCCTGCGCGGCGAGCACGTCGACCGAGTGCCGGCGGACCAGGTCGACGAGCACCCGTGCGTCGGCGGTGCCGGCCAGCAGGTTCGCGGTCAGCAGCCGGATGGCCGGCCCGCCGGCGTCCGGCGGGGCCGAGTCGATTGCCCGCGGCGCCACCACGGCGACCAGCGCCACCGTCGTCAGCGCCGCGACCATCGCGGGCCACCGGCGCCGCAGGGCGACCGTCAGCACCAGGGGGAGCAGGCTGCCCGCCGCGACGTACGGCGTGAACGCCAGCAACTGGACGAGCGGTCCCCGGTCCAGGCCGAGCAGGCGGACCACCGCCCACCCGACACCCGGCACGACGGCCGCCCAGCAGACCAGCGTGGCGGCGCGCCCGCCGCCGTCCCCGTCCGTTCCGCGCACGGCAGCAGACTAGGGTGTCACCGCCGGGGGCGCGGACCCGGACCGCGAACGCAGCGTTTTCATGAATGGGCGGGCGTTCGCTTTTCGCATTTATGGAATGGGTTGCCAGGCGTGATCGACTATTGACGCCCGGCTTTTTGTGGTGTTAGTTTCCACCTGGTTGCGGCGTCACGTCTTTCAGTGGTTGCCGCAGGTCAGAGTCCATATGGTCGGTGTGAAGCCGCCATTCGCGGTGCGCTCGGTGATCAATGATTCCCGGCGAATGGTGCTCATTTTCCGCACCGGCGAAATCGTCAGGCAAACCGTCCCGTCATCCCGGGTCGGCCGGATCATCACGGTCACAAAAAGGGAGTCCTGTCATGACCTCGATCCTCAGACGCAAGGCCGCGACGGTCGCGTTCGTCGTCCTGGCCCTCACCCTCGCCGGCGGCGGGATTGCCGTCGCGAAGCCGGGCACGCAACCTCCCGCCGAGGCCGCGCAGTCGCTGCGCCAGCCGCGGGCGAACGCCCAGCCCCCGGTGACCGGGGTGGAGCGGGCGGCGGCCAGGGCCGCCCTCGCCAGGGGTGAGGCGGGCACGCTCGCGATCGGCACCCTGTACGGAGCGGTGGTCGAGCAGAACCCGGTGACCGGGGTGTGGCAGGTCACCCGCGCCTCCCACCCGGGCATCACGGTCACCCAGGTCGGCGTCGGCTGGTTCTCGGTGAACTTCCCGGTCAACGTCGCCACCGCCATCCACACCGCGACCATCGGCACGACGAGGAGTCTCTACGTCCCGCCGAGCGGGGAGATCGCTTCGGCGCCCCGGCGGGACCTGGCCAACTCGATCTTCGTGGCCACCCGCACCTCGGCCGGCGGCAACAAGAGCCTGCCGTTCCACCTGGTCGTCCACCCGGTGGTCTGATTCCTCGACGGACCGGCTCCCGGCGTCGCTTGAAGCCGGGAGCCGGTCGCTCGAAGCCGGGAGCCGCTTCCCTCTCCGGCCGGCTGGGCGGCTTGTCCCGCTCCGGCCATGGTTCGACCGGTAAGTGCCTGGTAGCGGCGGTAATTCCGACGTTTGTCCGACGGCCGGCACGGGAAGCAAGCACCGTGACGGACATCTCGGACACCCTGGCCAGCATGCCCAACGCGGTCGATCCCGACGCGACCGGCGCCGAGCTGCAGCAGACCCTCGCCGAGGTCAGACGCGTGATCGTCGGGCAGGACCGGCTTGTCGAGCGCCTGCTCACCGCCCTCCTGGCCGACGGTCACTGCCTCCTGGAGGGGGTGCCCGGCGTCGCGAAGACGCTCGCGGCGCAGACCCTCGCCACGGTCGTCGGGGGCGGTTTCTCCCGTATCCAGTTCACCCCCGACCTGGTCCCGTCGGACATCGTCGGCACGCGCATCTACCGGGCCTCGCGGGAGACCTTCGACATCGAGCTGGGCCCGATCATGGCGAACCTGGTGCTCGCCGACGAGATCAACCGGGCTCCGGCGAAGGTGCAGTCCGCGCTGCTGGAGGCGATGGCCGAGCGGCAGGTCTCGATCGGCGGGCGGAGCTGGGAGGTCCCCGAGCCGTTCCTGGTGCTGGCCACCCAGAACCCGATCGAGTCCGAGGGCGTCTACCAGCTGCCCGAGGCACAGCGTGACCGGTTCCTGATGAAGATCGTCGTCGACTACCCGAGCGACGACGAGGAACTCGCGATCCTCTACCGGATGAGCGTCGACCGGCCCACGCCCCGCCGGGTGCTGGACCCGCAGCGGCTGCTCGACCTCCAGGCCCGGGCGGCCCGCATCTTCGTGCACCACGCCCTCGCCGAGTACGTGGTCCGGCTCGTCCTCGCCACCCGCGACCCCGGCCGGTTCGGGCTGCCCGAGATCGCGCCGCTGCTCGCGTACGGGGCGAGCCCCCGCGCCACGCTCGGCCTGGTCGCCGCGGCACGGGCGCAGGCGCTGCTGCACGGCCGGGAGTACGTGCTGCCCGAGGACATCCGCGATCTTGCGGTGGACGTGCTCGCCCACCGGCTGGTGCTCTCCTTCGACGCGGTCGCCGACGGGGTGTCCGCCGAGTCGGTGGTCCGGCGGCTGGTCGATGCCGTACCACCGCCCCGCGTCGCCACCGAGCACCCGGAACAGGCCGCGGACCTGGCGGCCGCCTGATGAGGTGGCGGGGCAGGACGGCGGCGACCCTGCCGCCGGACCCCGGCGTGGCCGACCTCGCCGGGGACGCGCGGCTGCGCCGGCTGGAGCTGACCGTGACCCGGCGGCTGGAGGGACTGCTGCACGGGGAGCACCAGGGGCTGCTGCCGGGGCCGGGCAGCGAGCCCGCCGGCAGCCGGGAGTACCGCCCCGGGGAGGACGAGGTCCGGCGGATGGACTGGGCGGTGACCGCCCGCACGGCGGTGCCGCACGTGCGCGAGGTCGACGCGGACCGGGAACTCACCACGTGGCTGCTGGTCGACGCCAGCCCCAGCATGGAGTACGGCACGGCGGAGCTGGACAAGCGGGAACTCGCCGTGGCCGCCGTCGCCGCGGTCGGCTTCCTCACCGCCGGGGTCGGCAACCGCCTCGGCGCGCAGGTGCTCACGCCGACCGGGCTGCGCCGCTTCCCGCCCGGCACCGGGCGTACCCACCTGTTCGGGCTGCTCCGGACGCTGCTGGCCGCGCCGCGTACCGGTGGCTACGACGAGGACGCCGCCCCGCTCGCGCCGCCCGACCTGGTCGAGGCGCTGGACGCCGTGCACCGGGTGGCCACCCGGCGCGGGCTCGTGGTGGTCGTCTCGGACTTCCTCGACGGTCTGCCCGACGACCCGACACAGGCGGCGCCCTGGGAGCGGACCCTGCGCCGGCTGGCCGTCCGCCACCAGGTGCTCGCCGTCGAGGTGACCGACCCGCGGGAGTGGGACCTGCCGGACGTCGGCCTGGTCACCCTGATGGACCCGGAGAGCGGCCGGCGGCGGGACGTCTGGACCGGGGATCCGGCCCTGCGGGAGCGGTACGCGGCCGCTGCGGCCGCCCAGCGCGACCAGGTACGCGAGGCGCTGCGGCGCAGCGGCGCGGCGCACCTGCCGCTGCGGACCGACCGGGACTGGGCGGCGGACGTCGTGCGCCACGTGCACCGGCAACGCCGGCTGGCCGCCGCACCCGCCACGACGATCCGGGGAGGTGCCGCGTGATCTGGCTGTCGCCGATCCGCCTGTGGCTGCTGCTCGGCGTGCTCGCGCTGGTCGTCGGCTACATCCTGGTGCAGCGCCGCCGCAGCCGGTACGCCGTGCGCTTCACCAACCTGCGGCTGCTCGACCGGATCGCCCCGCAGCGTCCGGCGTGGCGCCGGCACGTCCCCGCCGGGCTCTTCCTCGCCATGCTCGCGCTGCTGGTGGTCGGCTTCGCCCGGCCCACCGCCGAGGTGCGGGTGCCCCGGGAGCGGGCGACCGTCATGGTGGCGGTGGACGTCTCCACCTCGATGCTCGCCGACGACGTGGAGCCGGACCGGCTCAGCGCCGCCCGGGAAGCGGCCCGGTCCTTCGTCGACGGCCTTCCCGACGAGTTCAACGTCGGTCTGGTGGCGTTCGCCGGCAGCGCCGCCATGCTGGTGCCGCCGAGCACCGACCGGGAGGCCCTGCACGAGGGGATCGGCCGGCTGGTCGAGGGCGCGACCGGCGTGCAGGGGACCGCGATCGGGGAGGCGATCAACACCTCGCTCGGGGCGGTGCGGAGCTTCGACGCCCAGGCGGCGAAGAACCCGCCGCCGGCCCGGATCGTCGTGCTGTCGGACGGTGCCAACACGGCCGGCATGGACCCGATGGAGGCCGCGGCCGACGCGGTGGCCATGAAGGTCCCGGTCTACACCATCGTGTTCGGCACCCCGAACGGCTTCGTCGACCGGTTCGGCCGGCCGATCCCCGTGCCGGTCGACGGGCAGACCCTGAGCGCCGTCGCCGACGAGACCGGCGGCCGGTTCCACGAGGCCGGCAGCGCCGAGGAGCTGAAGGCGGTCTACGAGGACATCGGCAGTTCGGTGGGCTACCGCACCGAGCGGCAGGACGTCTCGGCCCGGTTCATCGGCCTCGGACTGGTTTTCGCCATGGGCGCGGCGGCGGGCTCGATGCGCTGGTTCTCCCGCCTGCCCTGACCCGACCGGAGCCGGTCACGGTGCGGCCGATCGACACGTGAGGAGCGTACGCATGGCAGTGCAGACCGGGCTGGGCGAGCCGCGCGGCCCCTGGTTCGTCTCGCCGGAGCTGGACCCCGACGGGCGGTCCCGCTGGGACGTACCCGGATCGGACCGGGCCGGGGCGGGACGGCGCTGGCACGGGCGGCTGCTGGCCGGCCTGGCGGTGGTCGCCCTCTCCAGCGCCTCCGGCGCGGCGGCCGGTGGGCTGGTCGCGAGCCGGGAGGGCGCACCGGGCCCGGCGGCGGCCTCGGCCGCCCCGGTGCCGGCGGAACTGGTGACGGCGGCCGAGAAGACCGTCCCGGGGGTGGTGTCGGTGCTGGTGGGCGGTGCGGGCGGCGCCTCGGCGACCGGCTCCGGTTTCGCCGTGGACGACCAGCAGCACATCATCACCAACGACCACATCCTGGCGAAGGGCCGGAACGGCTCGGTGACCGTGGAGCTGCCGGACGGGCGGCGGTTCGCCGCGGAGGTGGTCGGCCGGGAGCCCCGCAGCGACCTCGCGGTGCTGCGGGTCCCGCCGTCGGCCGGCCTGTCCGCGCTGCCGCTGGCGAAACCGGGGTCGACCCGGGTGGGGGAGCCGGTCCTCGCCGTCGGCTCGCCGCTCGGCCTGGCCGGTACGGTCACGGCCGGCATCGTGAGCGCCCTGGACCGGCAGGTACGCCTCGGCGACAACCGGCACACCGCCGTCCAGACGGACGCGTCGATCAACCCGGGCAACTCCGGCGGTCCACTGGTGAACGCGCGCGGCGAGGTGGTCGGTGTGAACACCGCGATCGCCACGATCGACGGGAACGGGTCGATCGGCATCGGCTTCGCCATCCCGATCGAGCAGGTCCAGCAGACGGCCGACACCATCATCGGCAAGGGTGGCTGAGTTACGGTGAGTGACTGACCGATTACGCGTGGAATAGGGGATGTGTCGGATTTCAGCACGCATCCATCAAGCCATGGAAATATCACGCTGAGTATGAATACTGACGGGGGTGGAGCGTCCTCTCATCGCGGTCCTCCTCCTGGTGGGCCTGATCATCGGAACCGGTGTGGGGTCGGCGTACGCCCGGGCGCGACGCGGGTGGACCGACTACCAGACCGTGAAAAAGTCGGTGCCCGGCGCCCGGCGCACCGCGTGGCTGCTCATCCGGGTGGTCACCACCAAGGTCGGCGTGATCGCCCTGCTGCTGGTCGGTGCCGTCGCGTACGCGGCGGTCGGCTCCGACGGCGAACCCGAGCGTGCCGACCCGAGCCCCTCCGCCACCACCGCTCCCCGCTGACCGGCGCGGGCCGCGCGTGCGGGGGACCGCGCGTACCGCACCGGCCGCGGCGTTAGCCTCGGGGCATGGACGGAGGGCTGCGGGTGAACGACCGGTGGGTCGTGCCCGACGCCGAGCTGCGGGAGCGCTTCTCCCGGTCCTCCGGCCCGGGCGGCCAGGGCGTCAACACGACCGACTCGCGGGTCGAGCTCAGCTTCGACCTGGGCACCTCCCCGGGCATCCCGGACGCCCTCCGCGCGCGGGCCCTCGACCGTCTCGCCGGCCGGCTCGTCGACGGGGTGCTCACCGTGACCGCCAGCGAGCACCGGGCCCAGCTCGCCAACCGGGAGGCCGCCCGGGACCGGATGGCGGCGCTGCTGCGCGAGGCGATCGCGCCGCCGCCGAAGGCGCGGCGCCAGACGCGACCCTCCCGCGCGGCCAAGGAGCGCCGCCTGGCCGAGAAGAAGCGGCAGTCCCAGCGCAAGCGCGACCGTCGCGTCGACGGCGACTGACCAGGGCCTCACCGCTGCCCGGCCGCCCCGGCCGATCCGGGGGAGGGCGCCGGACGCCGCAGGTCCGCACCCCGGGTCACCTCCACGACGACCAGCAGCAGCCCGGCACCGACCAGCGCGCTCAACGTCACCAGCGGGGACAACCCGGCGGTCACCACCGCCAGCGCCGCCACGACGAGAGCGGTGACCACCCGGCGCGGCCGCAGGTCGCCGGTGACCCGCCACCAGAACGCCTCGTCCGCGACCAGGAACAGCAGGACTCCGCCGTACAACGCGACGTGCGCCACCGGGTACAGCGGGGGACTGGCCACGAAGAACGCCTGGGTGCCGAGCACCATCATGACCTTGCGCAGCCCGAGGGAGACGAGCACGATCCCGGCGATCATCGGCAGGTGCAGGTAGAGGTACGCGTCCCGGGCCAGGGCGCCCCGCGCTGCTCCGTGCCGCTCCGCCAGCGTCCGCTCGGCGATCTCGGCGTCGCACCCGAAGTAGAGCCACCACAGGACGCCCAGCAACGCGGTGCCGAGCACGGCGGCCACGACGATGCGGTTGGAGACGGGGGAGTAGAAGACGGCGGCACCGATCGCGATCACCGCCTCGCCCAGGCCGATGATGATGATGAGGCTGAACCGGTCCGCCCAGTGCCGGGCGGACATGATCCGCCACCGGTGGGGGCGGATGATCAGCGGCCCCATGATGTCGATTCCGATCGCCGCCACCCACAGCGTCACACGGAGCGGCGAGAGCTGCCGGATGTCGCCGACCGGGTGCGGCGCGAGGGCCGCCACCACCAGCAGGGCCAACGCGAGCAGCGTCGGTGCCGCCATGCGACCGACGTTGCCCCGGCGAACCCGCTCGCCCCGACTGTGCGACGTCAACCACAGCGCCGCGAGGGCCAGCAGCCTGATCACCGCGTAGCAGGTCACGAACACCACCGGTCCCGACAGGCCGCCCGCGGCGTCCGCGAGGGCCTGCGGCACGGCAATGCTGATCACCGCCGTCACCGCGACCACCGTCACGATCGCGGCCCGCACCGCCGCCGTCTCCGCACGGACCGACGTGGCGAGCCAGACGTAGGTAGACCACGCCGACCAGAGCACCGCCAGCACCAGCAGGCCACGGAGCAGACCGGACCAGGTGGGATCATCCGACATCAGGGCGGACACCTGAAGGAAGGCGAACACGAAGACCAGATCGAGGAAGAGCTCCTTCGGGGTGACACCGGTGCCCTCCTCGCTCGGCGTACCGATGTGGGCGTGCAGTTCCCGGTGCTTGTGCCGGAACACGGTGGCGTCGGAGATCGCCATGACGCCCACCCCGACGGTCAGCAGGACGAGCTGCGGCAGTACCGGCAGGCCGACCGCCACCGGCAGCAGCGCGAGGGTCAACACGATGCCGAGCAGGGGCGAGCGCCCGAACAGGCGCAGGGTCCGGACCTCGAAGGCGAAGAGGCCGACCAGGTAGAGCACGACGCCGCCGTAGAGCACCATCGGCCCGAGGGCGTCCGGCTCCGACGGGATGCGCAGCTGGGCCAGAGCGTGCTTGAGCGCCAGGGACACCAGGATCAACCCGGCCATCATCGGCAGGTGCAGATAGCTGTACGCGTCCCGGGCGAGTCTGGTCCGCCGGGCACCGGAAACCTGCCCCAGCGCCTGCTCAGCGGCGAAACGGGCGATGTCGAAGTAGGTCCACCAGAGCGTCCCGATCAGCACCACGCTGAGCAGCACACCGGCGATCACCGGCCAGGTCACCGGTTGGGCCACCGCAGCGCCCTGGCTCAACCCCACCGAGATGATGGTCTCGCCGAAACCGATCAGGATGATCAGGCTGTGCCGCTCCGCCCAGTACGGGATGGACCGTAGCCGCCACGCCCCGGTCCCGGCGGCGTACACCCCCGCGTACTCGATGACGATGGCGAGCACGACGAGACCGAACCGGGTCCAGTCCCGTAGCAGCCGGTCGTCGGTGAGCGCCGGGAGCAGGGCGGACGCGAGGACGAGCAGCATCCCGGCGATGGCTGGCGGCCACACCCGGCGGAACTGCCGGCGCAGCTCGGGCCGGTGGCGCAGCGCCAACGCGGCGACCAGCAACGGCCCGCCCCGGGCGACGACGTACCCCACCGCGAAGACCAGCGGTCCCGGCAGCCCGCCGGGCCGGTCGACGAACGCCTCCCGAACGGTCAGCGCCATCACGAACAGCGTCGCGGCCAACCCGAAGGTCACCGCCGGCAGCACGCCCCGGTTGAGCCGGACCACGTTGCCCAGCCACGCGTAGTGGACCCAGCACCACCACAACAGCACCAGCAGCAACATGCCGCGGGGCACCCCGGCGACGTTGAACTGCTCGGCGGTCACCCCGGTGACGTTGAGGAACGCGTAGACGAAGACCAGGTCCAGGAAGAACTCCAGGCGGGTCACGCCCTCCGCCCGGCCCGCCAGATGGATGCGGCCGAAGTACGCGACGGTCCCGGCGTGCCTCACCCGACCACTGTGTCAAGCGCGGCGGCTCGCCCGGCCCGGTTCGGACTACTCGGGCAGGGCGTCGAGCAGGCGGGCGCGCAGCGCCGCGGCCCGCTCGGCGAAGCCGCGCTGCGCGGTCACGTACTCCGCCCGCCCCTCCGCGGTCTCCACCCGCACCGGCGGGTACCCGAGCGCGGCCAGATCGTACGGACTGGCCCGCATGTCGAGGGTGCGGATCTCCCTCGCCAGGTCGAAAGCGTCCGCCACGAGTTCGCTCGGCACCAGCGGGGACAGCTTGTACGCCCACTTGTAGAGATCCATATTGGCGTGCAGGCAGCCGGGCTGCTCCAGTGCGTGCTGGCTCTCCCGGGTCGGGGTGAGCACGTTGAGCGGCCGGGCCGGGGCGGTGAAGAAGCGGTACGCGTCGAAGTGACTGCACCGTACGCCCCGCTCGTCGACGACCGCCGCGGTGCGCTCCGGGCTCAGCCGCAGCGGCCAGGCGTTGTGCCGCACCTCCGCCTGCGTCTGCCGGTAGACCATCGCCCACTCGTGCATGCCGAAGCAGCCGAACTGCGCGGACCGCCCGGCCGTGGCGCTGAGCAGCGCCCGGATCCAGGCGACCGACTCGGCGCGCCGGGCGCGTACCCCCTCGGTGTCGAGCGTCACCCCGGCGGCGCCGGCGCGGTAGTCCCGCCCGAGGTCGGCGGCGTCCGCGTCGCGCAGCACCACCCCGGCGCCCGGATGCCAGCGGCGCAGCTGGGCGGGGCGGTACGAGTAGTAGGTGAAGAGGAAGTCCTCCACCGGATGCTTCTCGCCGCGCCGCCGGCGGGCCAGGTGCGGCGTCAGCCAGGCGTCGACCCGCTCCTCGTGCGCCCGGTGCCGCGCCCGCCAGACCGCCGCGTCGAGTACGGCGGTCGGGGCGAGGGCGGCGGTCACGCACCCAGGGTACGACCGCCGCCCGCGCCGCCGGTCAGGGCACGTCCACCCGCACCCCGGCGGAGAAGACGCCGCTGCGCAGCTCCAACTGGGTCGGCGGCTCCCGGCCGTTCACCGTGAACACCAGCGGGAGCACCATGCGGCTGCCGGCCGCCATCGGCCGGGCGAACACGTCGCGCCCCAGGTTCGCCCGGCGCGTCGCCTGCTCGTCCGTGCTGACGAAGTTGCCGTCGGCGAGGTACGCGCGCTGGAGGCGGCCGTGCCAACTCTGCTGCTCAGGTGTGAGATTGCGGACGCCGACCGTGGCCGCGCACTGCCGCGCGCCCCGGCCCGGCTCGCAGGCGACGCGGTAGACGGTGAACTCGAACGCCGCCTCGCGCAGCGGCTCGCCGACCGCGCCGGACACCCCGGTACCGACCCAGGCGCCACTGGTGGGGCGGCTGTCGGTGTCGACCGCGGCGGCCTGCCGGGTCGCCGTCCAGGTCGCCGTGCCGAGGGTGCCGGCCAGCATCACCGCGGCCACCGGCACGATCAGCCACGTCGACGGCTTGCGCCGCAGCGGCGGGGCGCTGGGCGTCGCCGGCCGCGGGTAGACCGTGCCCCGCGCGTGGTCGGCGAGGGCAGCGGCCTGCGGACGGCGCCGGCGCCGCCACGTCCAGAGACCGCCCAGGGCGACGACGGCGAGACCGCCGAGGCCGGCCACCAGCGTCGCGGGCTGCCGCCACACCGGCGGGTCGGCCTTCGTGACCGTCGTGGTCTGGGAAGCCACGCCCTGCCAGGTGGCGGTCGCGCAGTCGTACGGGCGGTAGCCGTCGGTGGCGAAGGCGCAGGCCGGCGCGGTCAACGGTCGGCCCGGGGCGGCGGTGATCGCGGTGCCCAGGGTCGTGGTGCTCCGGGCGGGAAGCCGCAGGTTCCAGGTCACCTCGGTCACGTCCTGCCCGCCGTTGCGGGTGGCCCGACCACCGCTGGTGATCGAGGTCGGCGACGTACCGGGGGGCAGTTCCTGGCGGACGGTGGTGGCGACCGGCCGGCTGCCGTCGTTGCGGACCTGGATGCGGTAGCGCGGCGCGGGCGTGCCCTCCGGCGCGACCCGCACCGTGACCGGCGGCTTCGGCGGTGGGAGAGCCGCCCGGGTCGGGATGGGCACGGCCGGCGGGGCCGACGGCCGGCCCGGTTCCACGCTCGCACCCGGCTGGTCGGTCGGCGCGGCGGCCGGTCGCGGCGCGGCCACCGGTGCGACGGCCAGCGGCGGCCGCGCCACCGGGTGCGCCGGCACCGGCCGCGCGCTGGCCCGGTGCGCGGTGGCCTCCGGCGCGGTGGCCTGGCGCGTGGTGGCACCCGGTGCGGCGGCCGGCTGGGTGACGGCCGGCTGGGTGGCGGCCGGCCGCGTTGTGCCGGCCGGGTCGGGTGCCGCCACCGGCAGTGCCGGTACGGCGGCGAGGATGCCGAGGCAGTGGACGATCACTGCGAGGGTCCTGTGGTGTCGTGTCGATGCAGGCATACGAACGAACCTCCGGAGCCGACGCTAGGGGCGGGCTCACGCCGTGCGGGTACGAAGTCGGGAAGTCCGCCCCGACGGCCCGCCGATCCCGTAGGGTGCCCGCCCGGCGCGGGCGGTGACCTGCCCGGCGGCCGTGGCCGACGCCTTCGATGAACGCGTGGGCCCCGGCGCCGCTCAGGGCCGTGCCGGGGCTCGGCGCAGCCGTCCGTGCCGGGCGCGTGACCCGGCGGCCCCGCAGTCGCCTGTGCCGGGGCGCGTGGCCAGCGGTTCCCGCCGCGGTCGCCCGGACTAGATTGGCCTGGTGCGTATCGCTCGTTTCGCTCATGCCAACGGAATGTCGTTCGGGGTCGTCGAGGGGGAGCCGGAGGCGGGCCCGCAGGGCCTGACCGTCGCCGAGATCGACGGGCACCCGTTCGGGCGGATCAACTTCACCGGCGGGCGGTGGGCCCTGTCCGACGTACGGCTGCTGTCGCCGATCCTGCCGAGCAAGGTGGTCTGCGTCGGCCGCAACTACGCCGAACACGCCGCCGAGCACGGCAGCGAGGTCCCCAGGGAGCCGCTGCTGTTCCTCAAGCCGTCCACCTCGGTGATCGGGCCGCGGGACGCGATCCGGCTGCCGATCTTCTCCAAGCAGGTCGAGCACGAGGCCGAGCTGGCGGTCGTGATCGGCGCCCCCGGCGCCCGCCGCGCCGACCGGGCCGCCGCCGAACGGGCCGTCTTCGGCTACACCTGCGCCAACGACGTGACCGCGCGGGACCTGCAGCGCGCGGACGGCCAGTGGACCCGGGCCAAGGGCTTCGACTCGTTCTGCCCCATCGGCCCCTGGATCACCACCGGGCTCGACGTCACCGACCTGGAGATCCGGTGTGAGGTGGGTCGCAACCCGGACGAGATGGAGGTCCGCCAGCTCGGCCGCACCCGGGACATGGTGTTCGACGTGCCGGCCCTGGTGTCGTACGTCTCGCACGTGATGACGCTGCTCCCGGGCGACGTCATCCTGACCGGTACGCCGGCCGGGGTTAGCCCGCTCGCGGACGGGGATACGGTGACCGTGCGGATCGAGGGGATCGGTGAGCTGAGCAACCCGGTGGTACCCGTCACGTGATCCGCCCTGAGGCCCGTTTCCGCAGCTCGCGGGCGGTTTGTGGGGCTCGATTTGGCCTGTCGGCAGCGGGAGGGTAAAGTTTGATCCCGGCGCCGCAAGGGGCCAATGGGGTATGGGGTAATTGGCAGCCCGACTGATTCTGGTTCAGTTAGTCTAGGTTCGAGTCCTGGTACCCCAGCGCAGTCGCGATTCGCGAGAATCGCGGTCGCTGGATTCTGGCGGAGGTCCGACCTCTGATAGAGTTCGGCTTCCTGCCCGCGAGGGTGGGAGCAGCAGGTTCTGGCCCCGTCGTCTAGCGGCCCAGGACGCCGCCCTCTCAAGGCGGTAGCGCCGGTTCGAATCCGGTCGGGGCTACAGAAGCGGTGACAGCCCGTCCCACATGTGGGGCGGGCTTAGTCGTTCTCCGGCACCGATGCGCCTCCGGGTCGCCGCCCACCCGTCGGTGGCGGGCCCGCCGGCCGGCGCTGGTGTCCGGAGACGTCCCGGGCCGGCGCCCCTCGGGCGTGACGGCCGGCAGCGCGCGGACGCCCCCGCCGTCGGCCCGATGACCGGTGCCGCTAGACTACTTCCGCGCCGCCCGACCGGGCGGTGAAGCAGGAAAACTCCTGGCCCCGTCGTCTAGCGGCCCAGGACGCCGCCCTCTCAAGGCGGTAGCGCCGGTTCGAATCCGGTCGGGGCTACAGATCAAAGGGCCCGCCTCGCACCCGCGAGGCGGGCCCTCCCACACATACCCCCCGCCGCGG